>JACVJD010000038.1 GCA_015711825.1 Candidatus Solincola daggyaiensis | reverse complement strand
TGTGTGCCGTCATGTCCTTTTGCCCTTGGTTTGCGATACCGGAGGAAGATGACGGTGACTTGTCCTCTCCTCCGGCTAGAAGGAACAAGACATTGTCTTGGAGGGCGGAAATTTACAGAAGATTATTGGCTTTACTACTATATACTATATAAGGGAGATTCAAATTGCTCTGACACTATGTACGCAGATCACAATTTGCCCGTCGCCCAGTATATAAATGGCTCTCCTAAAGACATAGATGGACTTGATTTTTATTCGTGGAGGCACATAGATGCATTGGCCGATTATGCTTTTACAGGTAACTCCTGGGCTAGGGAGATTGCCCTTGGGAATAACAGCGATACTCAACGATATATGGGCGAATGGACATGCGACGGAACACCAGTAAGGGAGTGCGAGGTAACCGATGATCCAGAACCATCCAAAGATCAGAATAATTACTTATTCTGGTGGTTGAGCCCTCTGAATCCAAGGGTTCTTCAATAATTTTTTGCCCAGGTAAATATATTTGGAATATGAGACCAAGCTCTCAAACCAAAATCCTGTGATCAGTTGGCTGATCACAGGATTTTATAAGCACAAGCTTCGGCCGTCTTGAGAGTCTAGAAAGCAGGCCAGGATATTTAGTCTCTGACCTGGTCTTTTACTGGTGGGCCCAGTAGGACTCGAACCTACGACACGCGGATTATGAGTCCGCTGCTCTGCCGACTGAGCTATGGGCCCTTGCTCGTTTTCAGTAAGATATTATAACCCATGGGACAGAAGACACAACACGGCGCAACGCCTCTCGTGACACCGGCCTTTAACCTGGGAGCCTTGCCGCCACCGGCCCAGCCGTACGCACCACCCAGCACGACGCCTCGCGGCGCGCCCTTCGGCGGCGCTCCTATTCACGCCACTCCCGACGGGGGTCAGCCCCCAGAGATAGGAGGCGCGTCTCCGGGAGGCGGAGGTACCTGGGTGGGCGGCATGATGGGCGTTCCCGGGGGAGGCGGGAGGTTCATGGGAGGAGGCGGTTGCGGGGGGTAATAGTGCCGCCCGCCGCGCTTACCGCCGGGCGCGGGAGGTGGGCCGGGCGGCTTCCGGTACATGACCAGCATGGCCGCCACCAGCGCCAGGCCGATCACCAGCAGGCCCACCACCAGGGTGACCACCAGCCAGGTGAGATCGGTTTTTGCGCTCGTGCCGCCCACGTCCTCCTCCAGCGATCCCACCTCGATGGGGTCCCCCGTCTCCCCCAGGGAGACGAGGGCCTTGCGGAAGGGCATCTCCGCGCTGGATTGCACCAGCCACGTTCTATCCTGTTGCACCTTTATGCCGATAAAATAATCCCTGGCCTTCCAGGTTCTCCAGGCCCCCGACGGACTTCCCTCCCTTGCCTCCCCGCCGAAGCGCTCCTCGACGTATTTGAGATACGCGGTCACGAACTCCTGGGCGTCCTTCCCACTGTCCCAGGCGTATTCCTGCAGAAGCAGCTTCTCGCCCGCCTGGTTGCTGTAATACTGGTAGCGATTGCCACCCCATCCCTCCGCGGCGCGGGCGGCCGCGCCCTCGCGCATGTAGGACTTCAGGAGCTCGTACACGTCGAACTCGCCCAGGACGTTCTCGTAGTCGAGGTCGAATCCCTCCCCGAGGGTAGGAACCAGGTTCTCCAACCTGATCTCCACCGCTCCCTCGCCCGCGAGGTACTTCTCGGGATGATATATCTGCTCCGTGGTGGTGGGCGGGCTGGAAAACGCCGCGTCAACGGCCGAAAAACCGCCCTTTTTATGGATGTGCCTCACGAACTCGGTGCCCGCTTCGTAGGGGAAGAGGAGGGCGTCGCGGATATAGTCGGGGGCGCTGTCCAGCACCTGGCTGGAATAGTCACCGCTTTCCATCTGCATCTCCAACATCTCGGAGACATCCACGTACTCTGCGAGCCAGAACTCCGACGCGATCATGGCGTCTCCCTCGACCAGGCAGGTGGCCGCGAAGGATGCGTCGTCGTCGGTGCTGACCTCGGCGCCGTCCGGGTCGTGGAAAGGGGGGCGCATGAGGTCGAAGTTGGCGTCCTGCAGGTAGTGGACGAACTCGTGCGACAGCGTATAGCGATCCATGGCGCTCATGGATCGCTGCTCCTCGGAGATGAGGTAGAGCCCGTCGTCCTCGGGATCGTAGAATCCCGCTATCTGCTCGGTGAGGAGAGCCACGTAAAGCTCCTTGATGTCGATGTCGGGATCGATCAACCCCAGCATCTCCATTATCTCCTCGGCGTCCCGCATCTCCTCCTCGGGGTTTTCCTTCTCGAAGTCCTCCAGCATGCGCTCCTCGAGCTGTTCCCGGGACAGGAAGTTCACCTTGATCTCGGGGCTTGCCTGCAGCCTCCTTATCGCCTCCGTCTGCTCGAACACCTCCTCTATCTGGGTGCGCGTGCCCTGAGAAAGGGCTTGCGGAGCGGCGAGCAAGAAGATGAGCGCCGTGGCCGCCACCGCCGACCTTGAGGCCCAATTCGATCTACGCATCCCTCGACTCCTCACCGCTTCTCCCCCGCTTGGCAAGGGTTTGGTGGACATATTTCCTCCTCTGCCGTCGCGGAGACGGTCTGATCTGGCGCTGCCGTAAAGCGGCCTGCGACGCCCGCCTCCACCATAGCGTAGGCGGCTCACCATATCCATAACCGGACCCATAAAACACCTGTATCAGACGTCCTCGCATCACGTTCCCGCATCGTCGCCTTCACCAGCCGCCCCGCCTATCGGCCGCCGCTTGATCCCGCCGTCACCCCCATACGCGGGCATATACCCTTAAGGCAACATCCGGGGCAGATGGGTTTCCTCGCCTTGCATACCTTTCTGCCGTGCTCGATCAGGTTGAGGTGCAGTCTGTACTTTATATCGTCAGGTGAAGCCTCGTCCATGATATCGTGCGCTTTCTCCGCCGAGGTCCCTGCGGGTATGAGGCCCAGGCGCTTGCCGACCCTTAGGACATGGGTGTCCACGGGAAAAACCGGGTGCCCGAGCTGAAAGAGGAGCAGCACCGCCGCCGTCTTTCTCCCCACTCCGGGCAGGTGCAGCAGGTAGCCGAGGGCCCCGGCGGGCTCCATGTCGCGCAGGAATTCCAGGGAGTAGGAAAACGAGTTCCTCCGCGCCGCCTCCAGGATAGCCTGGATGCGCTCCGCTTTCACGCGTGATATGCCCCCGCTCCTAATGGCCTCCTCGACCTCCGCCACGGGCGCTGCCGCCGCTTCCTCCCAGGAGGGAAAGCGCCGCTTGAGATGCTCGAAAGCGCGATGGGAGTTGACGTCGCTGGTGTTCTGGGAAAGGACGGTATGCACCAGGCCGTCGAGAAGGGACGGGAACCTTGGTTGCCAGGCACGGTCTCCATAACAGCGCAGCAGCAAGCGGTCCACCTCGCGTACCATCCTGCTGACGCCGGGTTCCCTACCTCCCTCAGCGTTTCTCATCGTCCTCCTTTCCGCGTCGCACCGCGAAGGCACAGGTAACAGGCGTGTTCTCACCTCTTAAGCATACCCCATAAACCCCCGCCGTTTTGCGCGCGGTTTTCCTGACACCTATACCGCAGGTGAACCATACCCGTCCCGTCTTTAACCTGCATAACGCCGTTTTTATTGTCAAGAATCTATTTGACAGGTCATTTGACAAATAGGATCATATACGGACAAAATATATAGACTCGTTCAGTTGGACACCAAGAAGGAGGACGCAAATTGCCCAGACGCGACAAGAGAGCGGACATCGTCAACGCCGGCATACGCATCTTTTCCCGCAAGGGATTCAACCGCTGCTCCGTGGAGGATATCCTGCAGGAGGCCCACGTGGCCAGGGCCACCTTTTACAGCTACTTCGACAGCAAGAAGGACCTCTTCGTGGAGCTCATCGACACCATCCTCAACAACATGTTCGAGATCGCCGCGAAGGAGTTCGACGAGATCCCCTCCACCCTCGAGGAGCTCAAGGAGAAGACCAAGAACGCGTTCATCAAGCTCTACGACTTCTTCGCCGAGAACCTGGAGTTCTCCGCCATCTACATCCAGGAAGTCATGGGCATGAACAAGGAGATCGACTTCCGCATCGTGGAGTGGCAGGAGCGCGTATCGGAGCTTGTGAAGCTCCTGCTCAACCGGGGTATCGAGATGGGCGTCTTCCGCCCCCTTGACGTGGACGTGGTAGCCACCATGGTGGCGGGGGCGCCCCAGCACCTGGGCTTGCACCTTTTCCTGTACAAACAGGATGTGGACGTGCCTCGCGTGGCGGAGGCGGTGGCGGACTACCTAATCTTCGGGCTGGCCGCCCGCTGACGGCGAGGCCGGGTATCAACCGGCAAACGGGAATATTGAAAAGGCTGGACGGGCCCCCTCCTGCTTTTCGGATGCTTAGGGGAAGCGCTATCCGCGCCCGGCGTCCTACTGGCGGCAGGACTTCCGCTTTCTCGCCGCCGATCTCCGCTCTTCCGAGGACGCGTACTTGCGACTAACCCACTAACCGGCGGAGGAAGATGACCGATGCCTTGACCCTATCCGATGCCGGGAACCCAAAGATATCTCCGGTGTCTTTCCCGCTCCCGGCTTTGGCGTGCCGCGAAGCCGTTCGTGTAGAATACGGTAAAAGCTGTCTGGGGATGGCTGACCGGCGGAAAAAGGCTGTGGCGTTCACCGGAGGCGGTCATGGACGATAAAGGTGTCTTCCGTATCACCTGCAAGCATGGGTCCCATGGCGCGGCGGTTTCACTTTACCTCGAGGACTGGGGCGGCGACATCAAGGTGGCCGAGGCGCAAGCCCCGTCCATCGCGGCTTGGAGCGCCGCCGCCTTTCCGGGCAGGGCCCCTGCGGCCGCCCTCCTCGAGTACGAGACGACGGCGGAGGACCTGGGGCAAGGATGCTTCCTGGTCGAGCACTTATTGAGAGCCAAGCGCAGCTTGAGGCTATGCTCATGCATGTTCTGCTACCGCCTGGCAGGAGGCTCTAAAAAAGGCGGCTTTCGCTTCCTCCCCCACCTCCATCCCAGGCCGGGTATGGTGGCGGCGGACCAGGTCTTCCGGTCTCCCTGCGCCATCATGGAAGGCGAGGCGGCGGCCCTGGCCCTGGTGCCGGACCTGGACGCGCTAGCCGCCCTCAACGCGGCGGGCCTGCGCGCCGCCATGACCATGGACGGCGACACCCTGTCCTATGGAATAACGGATCACCGCGTGAAAGGGCACGTTTACTTCGTCGCCCGCCCTTTCCCGGGCTTCGCCATGCGCAAGGGACAGGTGATAAGGCTCGCCTATCGCCTCTTCGCCTCCGCGGGCAGCGGCGCCGACCTGCACCGCCGCGTCAACTCCTTTCTCTGGGAACGCCACGGACGGCCCCGTTCCCTCAAGGCCGGACCGCAGGTCTTGCCCCTTCGCGAACTGGCCTCCCGCGCCGGCGAGTGGGCCTTTCTCGATGAGGAGAACTGGGTGGAAATGGAAATCGACGGGAGGAGGTGCGGGGGCGCCTATGCCTACAACATGAACTCCAAATACCCGCCCCTGAGAAAGGACCGCGTCACCAATACCGCCTTCATCCGCTTACCCGACCTGTATGCCCGGATCCTGCGCTTCGGGGCCGCGCATGTGACCAGCCATCCGCCGCTTTACCGCCTCCTGCGCAGGAGCCTGGGGTCCAACCCGGGCGCCTCCCCCTCGGTGATCGAGTTCCAGAGCTGGTTCTGCAACCTGCGCTCGGCCTACGGGGCGGCCTGGCTGGCGCGGGAGCGCGGAGACGAGGAGATGGGCCGCAGGGCGGCGCTGGTGCGCGACCTGGCCCTGGCCTCGCCCCGCCCCCACGGCCTCTTTCAAGCCGTGCTTTACCTGGTGGGGGAGCGCATGGTGTGGCGCGCGGGCACGCGCGGCTTCACCGTGTTCGACCGCTATCACCTCGCGGACAGCTGCACCACCGCCTACCACCTCCTGGAATGGATGCGGGATATCGAGGGCGGCGGGGAGGAAAAGGCCTCCTCGGGTGGGGGAGATGCTCAAGTCTCCGGTTATCCGGAGTCCATGGCCGTCTGCCGCGACCATGCGCGCGCCTTGATGGGATTGCAGCTTCCCAGCGGCGCCTTCCCCGCCTGGGTCGCCTTCAGGAAGGGCAGGGCGGTGATCGACCCCTGCCTGGCCGAGAGCGCGGAATCAGCGCCGGCGGTGATGTTCCTTGCCCTGCTGGCCTCCCTCACCGGGAAGGAGGAGTATCTGGCGAGCGCGCGGGCGGGAGGGGACTTCCTCGCCCGCGAGGTGGTTGCTCCCAACATTTGGTATGACTACGAGGCCTTCTTCTCCTGCTCTCCCAAAGCGGTGGGATGTACCGACCCGCGCAGCGGCTGTCGCCCCGAGAACACCATGTGCATGTACTGGACGGCGGCGGCCCTCTTACGCCTCTACCTGGCCTGCGGCGAGGAAGAGTACCTGGAGGCCGGCCGGCGCGCCCTCGACCGGCTCCTCGCCTACCACCAGGTATGGAGCCCGCCCTTTCTCTCCATAGACGCCTTCGGGGGGTTCGCGTCCCAGAACACCGACGCGGAGTGGAACGACGCCCGCCAGGGTCTGGTGGCCCCCCTGCTCATCGACTACTACCACGCCACGGGAGAGCGCGAGCTCTTCGAGCGCGGCGCCGCGACCCTGCGAGCATGCTTCACCACCATGTACCTGGGCAAAGAGCCGTACGTGCCCCTGCGCCCCTCGGTGCGGGGCGCCATCGAGGAGAACTACGCCCATTTCGGCTACGACGTCCCCACCCCCGGCTACCTCATGCTGGACTGGGGAGCAGGCTCCTCCCTATACGCGGCCGCCCGCATCCTGCCCTCCCACGGGGACGTGTACGTGGATGTCCCAGCGGGATACGCCTTCGGCATAGACGGATGCGCGGTGCGGGCCTTCAAGCGCGATGGCGACGGCCTGGATCTGGACGTCGTGGATCTGCTCGCCTCGCCGCGGGAAATACTGATAAGGTTCAAACTGGAGGACGACCGCCCCTTGAGCCTGGCGGTAAACGGGAAAGAGCTGCGCAAGTACGCGGCGGACGAGCTTTCCCGGGGAGTCCGCGTGACCATCGGCCGCTAGCGTAGGCCCGATTGCAAGTCCGCACCGGACCGGTCATGATCAATACATCAGGCTCTTTGCATTGGGCTGTGCGCCGTAAAACATGTGTATGCATCCGTAGCCAGCGCTCGAGGACGTCGCCCATGCTTAATCGCCCGCTTTTTCCTCGAACCAGCCGATGACGGCGTCGGAAATGGGATCAAATCGGCGGGGGCAAAAGACGTTATGCCCTGAGCGCCGCTTCAACCGCCATCAGGATGCCCCGCACCGCCTCCGCCAGGGATCGATCACCGCCAGGACATAGTCCGCTCCCTCGAGCACGCCGCGGCCGCACACTATCACCTTGGGCATACGCCTCGCCTCCCTTCGCTCTCCGTAAAAGTTCGGGGCCGCACGAGGATCATCCGCGCACGGCCCCGGTCATGCATGAGAAAGGCTGTCCCGCCTTGTCTCCGTATTCATGGTTCTCCGGGCCTGCGCGCCCGCAATATGAACATGTCCTTGCCATCGTGGACGGATATGTCCGCAAACCCGGCGGCCTCGAAAAGCTCCTCCATCTCGTCTATCCCGGGGAGCATGTCCAGCCCCACCTCGCCTCCCATGAAGCGGTGGAGGGCGTTGACCTCCTCGCGGCTCTCGTTGTGACACACCGTCGCCCATCCGCCCGGCTTGAGGATGCGGAACATCTCCTCCGCCGCGCCCCGCTTGTCGGCGACGTGCGGAAAGCAGTTGTGGCATACCACCTGGTCGAAAGAGCGGTCGAGAAAAGGGGTATCCGCGATATCAGCGTGGACGAACTCGAGGTTGGGGGCGGAGAACTTGTCGCGCGCCAGGACGAGCATGCGCTCCGCGATATCCAGAGCGGTTACATGCCCGCGTTCTCCCACCGACTCGAGCAGCCAGGGTATGATAAGGCCGGTGCCGCACCCCGCGTCCAATACCCTGCTCCCCGCCTTGATCCCGAGACCGCGGATGATGCGCTCGCTCACCGCCTTCCTCTCATGACATTCCTCGCGGTCCCAGGTATCCGCCCTCTGGTTGAAGAAGTTTCGTACCGCCGTCACCATGTCCGCTTTTCCCCGTTTTTCTCTATCCGCGCCGCCCAAAGGGACGGCGTTCCCCCCGCCAAATAAAAAACCACGAAGGCCGTAGCCTTCGTGGCCACAATTATCGCTGCCTCTAAGCCTGGTTTGCTCTTATCCCGGCGGCTTCTAACCGCCGACCTCTCGCTTCGGACAGATTGATTATAAAACGATGCCCTTCAGGTTTTCAAGCAATTGTCCCGGTACCGGCTCTTGCTTTCGCCGGCGCGCCGGGGACGAAACGGCCACCGCATTGCCCCGGTCCGGCCCCCGGCCTCCGCTCCCATGCTTCATGTCTCGCGGTTTTGGGAATAATCGAATATGGGAATGCGGAAAGCGGAGGCTTCGAGGAGGTGACGGCATGGACCGCAGGGAACTGCTGACGAGGGTGAAGGAGGAGGCCGGACTGGCCAGTCTCAGGCAGGCGGACGGGGCGGTAAGGGTCATCGTGGGCATCCTTAAGACCCTCCTGCCCGAGGAGACGGCCGCCGCGGTCGAGGGCTGCCTACCCGAAGACCTGCGCGAGGGGTGGAGAACGGTGCAGCCCTATCCCGCCGATATCCTCGAGCGCGAGGACATGTACTTTGAGGGAACGGAGGGAGAACAGGAGCGCGAAGCACCCACCATAACGCACGGGTGAAAAAGGCTGCCGGTAGGATAAAGCGGGCGCCATGGCGCCTCTTTGCTCACGCGGCCTTCTCCACCCTGGAGCGCAGGCGGCGGTACAACCACCAGGAGAAGGGAAGCAAGATCACGACCGCCGCCGCGGCTATGAGCAGCGCGGCTACCATGCCGCCTCCCCCGCCTCCTTCCGCCTCCACCGCGTAGGCTTCCCCTTTTTCCTCCAAGCTCTCGGCTTCCCCTAACGCCCTAGCCGCTTCCTCCCGCTCGGCCTCGCCCTCCTGGACCGCCTCTCCCGCTGCGGGACCGTCTTCCTGGCCCCGGTCGTTCTCCTCCTTTGCGGCCTCGCCGTTCTTTTCTCCTGTTTCCTTTTGGCCACCTCCCGCCCCGCCAGTGTCCTCTTTCCCGCCGTCCGCGGGAGGGGAAGGGCGCTGGGGAGAGATGACCGGGAAGGGCTTCCCAGCCAGGGCGCAGACCGCGTAAGAGGTGGTCCAGACCGGGTTCATCTCCCTGCCCTGCATCCACGCGAACCTGCCGTCCGCCGCCTGCATGGATCTCACAAAGGAAAGGGGGGTGTTGCCTCCCCTGGACCACTCGCCGCCTCCCGGATCCTGCCCCGCCGCGATGATGGCCTGGACGCACCACGAGGTCGCCGCGGTGTCCGATGCCCCGGGCTGGAAGGAAAACCCGCCGTCCGGGTTCTGGATGGAATGGAGGTAGGAGAGGGCGGAGGCGATGGCAGGGTCGCCGGCATCCACCCCCGCCGCCCTCAAGGCCATGACGGAGGCGGCGGTCATGTCGGGATTGCTGGCGGAACCCTTGCTGTTGCCCCAACCGCCGTCCGGGTTCTGCGCCCCGCGGTGCCACTGCACCGCTCCCGCGGGGATCACCGCTCCCGCGGCTTTGTAAGCCAGCATACCGAAGGCGTTGGAGTTCACCGCGTCGCCGATGTTCCCTCCCGCCCCCTCGAAGTGCCGCACCCTCTCCAGCAGATCCACACCCCCGAAAGAGCGGGGATCCCCTCCCGCGGCCGACACGGCCAGGAGGGTGCGCTCGTAATCGGTCACGCTGCGCCAGTTGCCCGACTGCGTGGCCAGGAAGTCCAGGGGCGAGCGCCCGTTTTTTCTCACCTCCATGGGATCCCTCCCCGCCGCCGCAAGGGCCATTACGCACCAGGCGGTGGTGGCATCCTGCCCCGATTCCCCCCGCCCCGGCTCGCGGAAGCCGCCGTCCGCGGCCTGGTTTGCGAGCAGAAAGGATATCCCCTCCGGCGTCCCCGCGTATGTTCTTGGCGATGCGGTCAGCAAGGCGGTTGCGAGTAAGAGCGTCAACAGCGCCGATGCCACCGCTTTCCATCTCGCCTCCATGCTCTACACCTCCTTGGGAAAGGCGATGGCGCCGTTTGCGCCTCCGCCCTCCAGCTCGTGATCATCGCCTGCTTTGCCGCCTCCTCCCCACAGTTCGAAGGTTACGCGGAAACGCGCGCGGAAACGCTCCAGCATGGAGATCACCGGACGTCCCAGCGCCCAGGCGAAGAGGAAGTTGCCCACGGCGTGGAAAGCGTCGAACCAGAAACTGGCGGCGCAGGCGGCCAAATAGGACCTCAGGGTAGGCGGGTAAACGAAGGACAGCCAGAACCAGAGGTTCATGAACCAGCCGAAGACGAACCCCCAAAGCGTGCACACCACCGTCACCGCCCAGCGGGACGGCTTTCCCCCCCGCAGCCGAGCCGTAAGCGCTCCCGCCACCCCCGCTCCCCCCCATGCCAGCATCTGCCAGGGGGTCCACGGCCCGTGGCCGAGGAAAAGATTGCTGAGTAGGGCGATGAGGGCGCCGGTCATGAACCCCATCTCGGCGCCGAAGCTGTATCCCGCCGCTACCGCGATGAAGGTCGCGGGCTGCACCCCGGGTATGGCGGCGAAGAGCACCCGTCCGGCCGCGCCCGCCGCGGCCAGCGCGCCCACCACCGCCACCTCTCGGGAGCCGTAATCGCCCTGCTCGAAGCGCATGAAGAGAGCCGCGAGCAACAATCCCGCCAGCAGAAGGGAGTTCAGCGACCATGCATCGAAGGGAGATATCCCCCGGACCCCCAGGAAGACCAGCGCCGCCGCCAGGAGCAAGAGCGCGTATCTGGTATGCCTCAGCACTGCTTGCCTGCCTGCGCGACTCGACGACCCTGCGTACGCCACCGCTGCCTTCCTTTCACTCTCGCCCATCGAGCATGGCGCCGAGCAGCTCCACGGCCTCGTCCTCCCGCAACACCCCCGGCCCCAAACCGCATAAAAGGCGGTTCACCTGGGGAGAGAAAAAGAGGGAATCGCCCAGGACGGCACGGGCCGGGCCATCGGCCACGATGCTGCCGTTGCCCATTATCGCCGCTCTCTCCGCCAGCGAGGCCGCGAACTCGACGTCGTGCGTCACCACGAAGGCCGTGCCGCCCGAGTCCCGGTACCTCCTCAGAAGCTCAGAGAGAGAGCGCTTGCTGCTATGGTCCAACCCGCGCGTGGGCTCGTCCATGACCAACAGATCAGGCAGGGGAGGCAGGAGAACCGCGGCTAGGAGCACCTTCTCCCTTTCCCCGGTGCTGAGGTCGCGCGGGTTCCTACGCGCCAAGTGCAAAAGCTGCATGCTCTCCAGCTGCGTGTCCACGACCACCTCCGCCTCCTTTCCCGCCCGCCCACGCAGGCGCATGGTGCGCAGAAGCTCCTCGCGCACGGTGGAGCTCACGAAATAGGTGTTGGGATCCTGGGGGCAATACGCAAGGCGCGAGGCGAGGCCGGGAAGGCGTTCCCGGGAAGGCTCCTCCCCGAAAAGCGTGACCCGGCCGCGCGAGGGGGAAAGGAGCCCGAGCAGGCAGCGCAGCAGCGTGCTCTTCCCCGCCCCGTTTTCTCCCAGCAGCGCCATGCCGGTGCTCCCGGCCAGTCGCAGGTCCAGTCCCTTCAGGGCTTCAGGCCCTTCTGGGTACACGTACCAAAGGCCACGGGCGCGGAAGAGCTCCTCCCCATCGCCGCAGCGGTTTCCGCCTCCACCCTCCTCGATCAGGCCGCGTTCTGAGGATCCCTTTTTCTCTTTTTCGCCCCCGGATCCGTCTCCGTTCCTCCCCCTTCCGCAAAGGCCGGAGGCGAGGCTCCGGAGCCTCAAGCCCGCTTGCGAAGGGGGCCCCGCAACGTCGCCCGCTGCGGGGGAGCGGTCTCCCGCCCGCGCGGGATGGGTGGTCACGCCTCCCGCGAGGCCACCGGTAAGGTGCGCCGCCCCTTCCGCAGGGGCCGCCAGGATGCTCCTGCCCTCGTTCACCGTCAGTGGGAGTTCTTTCCATCCCGCGCGCGCGAACACCCTGGTCACCGGGGGCATGAAAGCGTCGTCGCGCCGGGCGCACCATGACGCCGCCTCGCGCGGCGGGCCGTCGAAGAGGATACGCCCCTCCTCCAGGTAGAGCACGCGCGTAGCATAGTGGTAGCAGCGCTCCAGACGGTGCTCGCTCATCAGCACCGTGGTCCCCGTCTCCTCGTGCAGGCGGCGCACCAGCGTGAGCAGGTCCTCGGCGCTGAGGGGGTCGAGCTGCGAGGTGGGCTCGTCCAGGGCGAGGATGGAGGGGTGCATGGCCATGACCGAGGCCAGCACCGTTTTCTGTTTCTCTCCGCCCGAGAGCTCGGGGATGAAAGAGCGCCTCAGGCGCGACAGCCCCAGGCCCATCAACATCTCCTCCATCCTCTTGCTGATGACCTGGGGCGGAAGCCCCGCGTTCTCCATGCCGAAGGCGATCTCCCTCTCCACCGTGGTGCTGACCAACTGCCCTTCCGCGTCCTGGAAGACCATGCCCACCGCCGCAGCCAGCTCGCGGGGGTCGTTCCTGAGGACGTCGCGGCCGGCCACCGCCACCCGCCCCCTTATTCTGCCTCCGTGGAAGTGCGGCACGAGGCCGTTTAGGAGCCGCAGGAGAGTGGTCTTTCCGCACCCCGTGGGCCCGGTGAGAAGCACGAACTCCCCTCTTCCCACCTCGAGGTTCACCTCTCTTAAGGCGGGCTTCTCCTCTCCCGGATAATGAAAGGTCAGATCCTCGATCTCCACCAGTGCCATCTTCTCCAGCTCCCGCAGATGAACAGGAACGCGAGCAGGGCGGCCGATAGGGCCCCCCACGCCAACCAATCGACTTCCGTGAGCGGATTGGCAATAACAGGAACGAAAGAATACCCGCCGCTGCGCAGCGAGGCCGTGACCACGGTGCCGATGATCCCCAGCGAGACAAGGGTGGCGATGAGGTCGCGGGGCCGCAGCCGCCGCCTGCGATAACGCGTGCGTCCGCGCGACCCGAACCCCCTGGCGCTCATGGATTCGGCGATGGAGGCGGCGCGGTCCAGCGCCCCCTGGAAGAGCGAGAGCAGCAGCGGCAGGTGTGCCTTGGCCCGGGATATCCTCCCGCCGCCCCGCAGGGGGTCGCCGCGCGCCAGCTGCGTGTCCCGCATCTCCCTCGCCTCCACCGCCATGCTCGGATAAAGGCGCACCGCCAGGGCGGCGGAGAGGGAGGAGCGAAAGGAAAGCCTGGACAGCAGCTCCAGGAGGTCATCGGGGTTCACCGCCAGAGCGACGAGGCAGAAGGCGGCCACCACGGTGAACAGCCGCGCCCCGGCCGCCACCCCGTAAAGCAACGCCTCCAAGGTGATATTCAGCTTTCCCCACATGGGTATATGGGGTCCGTAAATCAGCACGTGTTCGCCCGCGTTGTTGACCAGGGGGTTTATCAAGGCCACCATCATGCCCATGAACGCTGCGGCGCGCAGAAGGGGCTTCCCGTTTCCCAGCACTTCCGCCTGGGCCAGCATGGCTATCACGCCCGAGCAAAGGACCGCGGTATAGAGGGGGTTATCCAGGATCAGGGTCGCGGCCACCAGGGAAAACGCCAGCGCCAACGCGGACAACGGGTGCAGGCCGTGCAGAAGGGTGTCCTTCTCGCGGTAAACGGGCAGCATGACCTCACTCCCCTCGCGCCGGCAAAGGCGACCATTCCCCTCCCGCGGGAACCACCAGTCCCGGAACCGGCTCGAGAGCCATGGGATTGTTTCCCAGGAGGAGATCCAGAGCCTCCCGCAGGCCCGCCTCGTCGCTGCCGGTGACCACCAGCGCGGAGCCCTCCACCCCCAGCCTGGGCCCCAGTCCCTGCACCAGGCCTACGGAACCGTCGTGAACTCCCGCCAGGGCTCCCCCGCCGTCAAGCAGGCGCAGCTCCCCGCTCTCGAAAAAGGCGAAGATGCCGAGGCGGGAACGGTTCAGGAAGGCCTCCCTCACCATGTCGTTTGTTTCCAGTTCCTCCCACGTCCCCACCAGCAGGGCGTAGTCTCCCTTTTCAGGCCTCCACCGCGCGTCCAGCTCCAGCAAGCGCAAAGGCGCCGCGGTCCTGGGGGCCAGAAAATCCGCTATCTCCGTTCCTGCTTCCCTCCTTCCCGGGGCGTAAGCCACGCTTATGCTCTCCGGAAGCCCGGCATAGCCGTGCACGAAGGGCTCGGGGAAGCAACCCGCCAGCACGGGCGTGAACATGGAGTATTCCCAGGCATGGAAGTCGAAGACCAGCCAGTCGCCCTCGCGCAACTCGTAGGCCCCCGCGCCCACCTCCGCCATCTGCCCGTTGACGTAGAAGAACCAGTCCATCTTGCGCCCCGCCCCGCCCTCGTATTGCGAGGCGATGCCGTCCACCGCCTGGATAAAACCGCCCCCATAGGCGGTCTCCACCTCCGCCACCTCCCGCAACGCCTCCATGGCGCTTGAGCCCTCTCTTATCTCGATCCCCTCGTCCTTCAGGGACTCTTTCCCGAAATCCCTGCAAACCGTGACCCTGACCGCTATGGTACCGCGGTTCGCGTTCCAAGGCATGAACGCGCAGCCCCGGACGAGGAAAAAGACAGCCAAGGCCAGAAAAGCCACGGCCGCCAGCCGCCATATCCACCTGCGGTAGCTCACCTTCATGGCGCGCACGATCAAAAGCACCTCGAGTCGTCCTGGACCCGGCGACCTGCCCCGTGAACGGACCGAGGACCGCCGCCGCCCTTGCGGTCGCCGCCCTAAAACGCGTTTCCGCCGCCAAACGGGAACTTGACCAGGCAAGCGGTCGGGCGGGGAAGCTCCAGCCTCCCCGCCCCGCCGGTTGCTGGTACCGGCCTGTCGACCGCGAGGTCAAGTGGGACCGCTGACCCGAAAGGTTGCGGCGCCGGCGCACCGCCCGCCAGCGGGTATCCGGGCGGGCCTTCCCGCGTCCTTCATATCCCGCCCGGATACCCTTTCCGGTGGCCGGCCATATTCCGGTCTAAGCTCGAGAACCTCCTAGTAGATGTCGCTCAGGGTGGCGCCCCTGGTGCAGTGGCCGCCCTTCCAGCCGTGGGCGCCCAGGCCCTGGTAGTCGAAGTACATGGCCCTTTCCACCACTATCCCTCGGTCCGAGCTGATGGCGTAGGCCCTTTCCGTGGGCTGGGCGCTGGAGAGCGGTATAGTCAAGCGCCGGCCGGCCGGCACGTTGTATTCCTCGGCGTTCCCGCCTCCGAACAGAGGGGTCACCTCCACCGTCGCGTCCTCCTTGCCCGGATTGGATATACACACGTACTGGTCGAATTGCGCATCCGTGTACCCTTCCGCCAGGCACCAGTAGTTGCTGGGGATGGCGGCGCCCACCACGCATGATCCCCCGTCCCACGCGTCGCGATAACTGAAATAGACGGGCCGCTCCGCCAGCACCGGTTGCGTCGCCTTGACCGCCAGGCCCAGCTCCCTGCCCGCTCCCGCCTCCTGGTTTACGCTCAAGGTACGCCTCGTGCGCGCCGGGAGCCGGTATTTCTTCGTCTCTGGTGCGCCGTCTTGGAAGAGGTAAGTGACCTCCACCTCCGCGTCCTCGTCGCCGGGGTTGGACAGGCACAGCCACTCCTCGAAGCCCTCGCCGGTGTAGCCCTCGGCGAAATACCAACTTTTGTTGGCCCCCGCCGCGCCCACCACGCAGTGGCCTCCCGTCCAGCCATGCGACCCCATGCCCTGGTAGGAGAAATACATGGGGCGCTCGGCGACCACGGCACGGTTGCTCTCCACCGCGATGGAGACGTCACGGTCGTTCCCCGCCTCGTCGTTGACGCTGAAGGTCACGCGCCGGTTTCCGGGCACGTAGTATTCTTTCTGCAGCGGCTCGCCCTGGGGGTAGATATAGGACACCTTCACCGTCGCCATCCGGTCGCCGAAGTTGGCCAGGCACAGCCATTCATCGAAGCCCTCGCCGGTGTAGCCCTCGGCGAAATACCAGTTGTTGAGGGGCTCGTCGGCGCCCACCACGCAGTGGCCTCCCGTCCATGAACGGCTTTCCCGGCCCTGGTAGGAGAAATAGACCGGCCGCTCCGCGACCACGGGTTTGTCGGACTCCACCTTGATGGAGACCTCCATCCCCTCTCCCACCGCGCCCTTGACGTCCACGGTAGTGCGGGTACCGGCATCCACCGCGTAGGTCACGGTCTCGGGGTCCCTTTCGCCGTTGAAAAGGTAGGTCACCTTGACGGCGGCGTCGTCCTCCGCGCCCGAGCCGGGGTTGGCCAGGCACAGCCACTCCTCGAAGCCCTCCCCGGTGTAGCCCTCGGCGAAATACCAGTCGTAGGAGGTGGGCCTGTATTCCTCGTAGGCATAGAGCCGGCCGTCAGCGGCGGTGTAAACCAGGCCGCCCGCGACCACGGGGTCGCCTCCTCCCTTCTGCTGCACGTACCACAACTCGCTGCCCGTGTATGCGTCCAGGGCCCCCACGCCCTTGTTGTGCGCCCAGGCGCCGGTGTCGAAGCTGCCGGCGTAAAGGTAACCGGTGGCGGGCGAGAGCACGCAGTTGCCGTTGTAGGCGCCCCAGTTGGGATTGTCCCACACCAGCTCGCCCGAGTCCTTGTCGAAGGCGTAGAAATGGTTGCCTCCCACGGAGTAGTCGTTGCCGCAGATGTACAGGGTGCCGCTGTTGGCGTCGATGAGCGGGGTGCCCGACGAGCCCCAGATGGGCTGCTTCCAGGCCTGCTCGGCCCCGCCTCCCTTATCCTCGACCCGGTAAAGGTTGCTTATGGGGCCGCCGTAGGCGAAGTCGCTGAAATAGAGGCTGCCGTCGTCCAGGGCGATGGACCCGGCGACGTCGTATTCGGCCTCGAACTCCCATTTCTTGGAAGGTGTCGCCGTGGAGACATCGAGGCAGTGCACCTTCCCGTTCACCGGGCTGCCGAAGGCGGCATGCTGGGGTATATAGAGGCGGTTGCCGGCATCGTCCACCCCGGGAGCCCCGATGGCCGATGAGCCGGGGTCGAGATCGAAGCTCCAGACCACCGCGCCGGTGGCGGCGTTCAGTCCCAGGTACTTGCCGTAGATATAATCGCCCACCACCACTACCTTGGTATCCGCGGCGTCGGAGTACATCACGGGGTCGCTGATGATCACCGAGTCTCCCATGGGAGCGCCGGCGGGGGTGATGTTCTTCGCCCAGATCACGTCTCCGTTGTCCTGCGCGTCCAGGCAATAAACCGTCTTGCCGCAGCCGATATATACGCGCCCCTGGTCATAGAGGGGGCGCGCCTTCGATCCCATGCCCCCGGCCCATTCCAGCTCCTTCTGCCATACCAGGGTGCCGTCGCCGGCGTCAAGGGCGACCACGCTGCTGTTCTCCCCCGGGGGCATCCAGGGATCGTTGCCGGCGAAAAGGTAGGCCACTCCGTTCGCGATGGTCGGCCCCGTGCCGTCTTTAATGCGGTAGTCGGCGCTCTCGAAAACCGGCTGCGTCCCCTGCGCCGCCGCCGCTTCCCCGAGCGGAGCCCGCAGAGAAGCGGCAACGCTCGAGAGCGCCAGGGCCAAGGCCAAAACGGCCGTGAGCGCCGCCGTAAGCCGTGATCCGGACCGCTTGCGAGTGGCGCCCTTAGAACTCCTGTTTCCCGCGTCCATCCTTCCCTCCTTCGGCTCTTTTCCGTCCCGCCGCATTCGGTTCGCGCCGCCGCGGGAAACAAAAATCTCCGCTCTCGCCGTGAGAGAGGAGATCGCATTTCCCGTCAGGTTCCCTCTGATGCGGAGAGCTTGCTGACCCCTGCCGGATAGGTCTTCTGACTCCCGGATCTTCGCTCTGCCCCTCCTTCCCGGCCGAGGCCAGTGGATCATTGGGGTTTCGCTCCCCGGTTACAGCGGCGCTACCGTGTCGGACTCTCACCGACTTCCCTTTTATCCCCTAAGGGATCCGGCAGGCTTGTTCTTCTCTTTTCAAACAAGACCGAACGAAACCATGCTAACACGCCTGTCAAGGTAGGGTCAAAACACGCCTTGCGAGAAGGCCCATAACCCGGACGCCATGGAGGATTACGCCAAGGATGTTTGCGCGTGGCGCAGCCTCCCCCCACCGCCGCTCGGCTGGGGCACCTCGCCCGGGTTGACGACTGGCGGCGCGGAGAGCGGAGTCGGTAAGATGGAGGGGTCATTACGGCAACGAGGAAGAGTGGAGGTGGACATGGAGCGGGAGGAGGCGCTCGAGCTGCTGCACGCGAACCTCGCCTCCGACAACCTGCGCAAGCACTGCTACGCCACCGAGGCGGTGATGCGCCGGCTGGCGCGCGAGTTGGGCGAGGATGAAGAGCTCTGGGGAATGGCGGGCTTACTGCACGACCTGGACCTGGAGCTCACCGACAACGACATGAGCAGGCACGGCGACGTCGCCGCGCGCATGCTCGAGGAAAGGGGAGCGTCGCCGGAGATGGTGGAGGCGGTGCGCATGCACAACGCGGAGGGTCTGGAGCTGGGGGAGCGCGCCTCGACCCTGCAGCACGCCCTCGCCGCCGGCGAGACGGTCACCGGGCTCATCGTCGCCGCCGCTTTGGTGAGGCCGGACAGGAAAATCGCGGGCGTCAAGGTGAGCTCGCTGCGCAAGCGCATGAAGGAGAAGGCCTTCGCGCGCGGGGCGAGGAGAGAGGTGATCATGGAATGCGAACTCGCGGGCCTCGAGCTGGACCGCTTCCTCGCGCTGGCGTTGGAGGCCATGCAGGATATAGCGGACCACCTGGGGCTGTGAGGAAAGAGCGGGGCATCACCTGAGCGCGGCTAAAGTCAGGGGTTCGAGGAGGGGTTCAGGTCTCAGGTCTCTGCAGCAGCACCGTGGCCATGGCGGCGATGCCCTCCCCGCGCCCCGCGAAACCCATCCCCTCGGTGGTGGTGGCCTTGACCCCCACCCGCTCTATCTCGACCCCCATGGTGAAGGCCAGGGCCTCCCGCATGGCCTGGATATGGGGAGCCAGCCTCGGCTCCTGCGCCACCACCACGCAGTCCGCGTTCACCAGGCGGTATTTCCTCTCCCGGAGCAAACCCACCACCTCCTCCAGGAGGACCAGGCTGGATATGCCCTCGTAGGCCGGGTCGTGGTCGGGAAAGTGCTCCCCGATGTCCCTCTCGCCGCACGCGCCCAGGAGGGCGTCCATGAGCGCATGGGTCAGGACATCCGCGTCGGAGTGGCCGGCCAAACCCCGGGAATGCGGGATCACCACCCCGCCGAGAACCAGCTTTCTTCCCTCCTGGAAGGCGTGGGCGTCAAATCCCAGGCCCGTCCGGAACGACAACCTCCATCCCCCCTTCCTCCAGCAGCGCTTCCGCCAGGACGAGATCACGGGGGTAGGTGATCTTGAGGTTGGTCAGCTCTCCCTCCACCACGCGCACGCGGTAGCGGTACCTCTCCAGGAGCGCCGCGTCATCGGTCGCCCAGACCCCCTCGCGGAAAGCGCGCTCGTGCGCGTCCTGCAGCGCGGAGGAGCGGAAGCACTGGGGCGTCTGCACCGCCCAGAGGCGCCTGCGCTCCGGGGTCCTGATCACCCAGCCGCCCTCCACCTCCTTGATGGTCTCCACCACCGGGACGGCGGTTATGACACCGTCGCAGTCCCAATCGGCCAAAGCCCTTATGGCGCGGCTGAAAAGCCCGGGGGTGGCGAGGGGCCTGGCGCCGTCATGCACCACGATTATCTCCGCCCGTGAACGGAGGGCACGCAGGGCATGGAATACCGACTCCTGCCTCCACTCCCCTCCCTCCACCACCGCCTTCACCTTCTCCAGGCCGTATCTTTCCACGATCTCCCTTTCGGCCCTCTCTATATCACCGGCGTTCACCACCAACACGATCTGTTCCACTTCGGGGACCGCAGAGAGATTGAGCAGGGAGCGGGCGAGCACAGGCACCCCTTGGAGAGCGAGGAACTGCTTTCCTTCCCTGCGCCCTATCCTCTCTCCACGGCCCGCCCCCGCCACCACGGCAGCCGCTCCATCCATATCCTATCCCTCCTTCAGCGAGGAGAAGATCATCCTCCCCGCCGGCGTCTGCAGGATACTGGTCACCACCACGTCCACCTTGCGCCCGATGAGCCTCTTTCCCCTCTCCACCACCACCATGGTGCCGTCTTCAAGGTATCCGACGCCCTGGCCCTGTTCCTTGCCCTCCTTTATCAGGGTGAGGGAGACCGACTCCCCGGGCAACACCACCGGCTTAAGGGAGTTGGCGAGCTCGTTGATGTTGAGCACGCGCACCCCCTGCAGCTCCGCGATCTTGTTGAGGTTGAAATCGGTGGTCATAACGGGAAGGCCGAGCTCCTTGGCCAAGGCGACGAGTTTGGTGTCCACGCTCGAGAGATCGGGAAAATCACGTTCCTCTATCCTCACCTCCACGCGGTCCTGTCTTTGCATGGCGTTGAGCACGTCGAGGCCTCGCCGCCCGCGGTTACGCTTCAGCGGCTCCTCGGAATCGGCGATGGACTGCAGCTCCTCGAGCACGAAGCGCGGCGCCACCAGCTCCCCCTCCAGGAAACCGGAGCGGCAGATATCGGTGATGCGCCCGTCGATGATCACGCTGGTGTCGAGGATGAGGGCGGGCCGCGGCCTCTCCACAGTGTCCGCCCCAGCCTGCGCCTGGCGCGAGCCGCGAAAGAGGCTGAGGATATCCTCCTTTTTCTGCACCGCGATGATGTACCCGATGACCCCGCAGAAGGCGTAGAGGATGAGCGCGAAAACCCATCCTGGATAGGAACGGAAGAGTATGACCGAGGGCAGGAAGGCGATGAGGAACCCTGCTATGATGCCGACCGCTCCCATGAGGATATCGGTGCCCGGGACATCCTGGATCGCCACCTCGAAACGGTTGAGGAGTCGAGCCAGGTATCTTCCCGCAGCTCCCCCGATGACGAACCCCAACCCTACGCAGACGATGATGGATACTATGAGGCCGATAAGATAATAAGTCGGGTCGAGCTCGCTAAGGTATTGCCTCTCCAGGAGCTTCCCCAGCTCATAGCCCCCTATCCCTCCGACGAACATGAAGATGAGCCGGACGACGAGGACTACCATGGACTAATCACGCTTCCGCACCCGCGGCGCAACCCTCCCTTCGCATTTATTCCCCCGGCGGATGATAAAAGATGATAAAGCCGGAGGTGCATATAGATTATAGCTCAAAGGCGGCGAGAGGCGGTTTTTCAAGAGGAGGAAAACGCCTCCTCGATCATGCGCAGGGCCTCCTCCGCCTCCACCCTCACCGCGAACGCCAGCTCGCTGGCCAGTATCTCGCGCGCCTGGACGAGCATGCGCTTCTCGCCGCTTGATAGGCCCTTCTCCATGTCCCTGAGGGTGAGGTTGCGCACCACCTCCGCCACCTGGAATATATCGCCGCTGCGCAGTTTGTCGCGGTTCTTCTTGTAGCGGTGGTTCCAGTTGCTGGGCATGGGGCTCTGCTTCTCGCCCAGGATATCGAAAACCCTTTCCACCTCTTCCTCGCTGATGACGCTGCGCAGCCCCACCTGCAGCGAGCTGTCCGCGGGAACCATCACTTTGAGGTTGCCCTGGCACATCCTGAGGACGAAGTAGGTCTTTTTCTCTCCCTCCACGTCCTTTTCGGAAATGCCCTCGATGACCCCCGCCCCATGGTGAGGATAGACTACCACATCTCCGACATGAAACATCCTCATCACCTCTCAGGCCTCTCGGGCTCCCCCGGCACAACCCGTCCGCGCAAAAGAATGCCCTTATCGCCACCGTGGCCTGGATTGGGAAGAGCGCGGTCGAGTTCTCCGGGCAAAAACCATCCTTCGCTGTAAAACTAAAAGCCGTACGGACGCTAACGCCCGCCGCCCGGGCCCGGAGCCTCCCGCTCTGTCAGGTGAGGCTGTAAACTCCGAGTGTGCTTATGCGATCGTTTTCTCTCTCCAGCACGCTCTTAAGGTCCAGGTCGAGCAGGCAGCAGGTAGCCGCGAGATAGAACATGGCGTTGCCCAGCTCCATCTCGATAACGTCTGCGCAGTTGGGGCAGAGCTTGCCCTCGATGTGGCTCTTGACGTAGCTGGCCACCTGGGAAAAACTTGCTTCTTCCGGCAGTTCCTGCTTCCTCGCCTCTATGCTCAAGCAACCGCAGCTGGTCACGGCTTTAGCCAGGGCGCGGTTGATCCTGGTGGCGGCGTCCTGGAGCTTGGTCATGACATCGAGGATGCTGCGGTTGCGGACCAAGTGCTCCGACACGGTCTTCTGGAATTCCGCACAATCCGCCTCGCGCATTATTTCCTCCATATCATCCGGCTAGGATAATTATAGGTTTGGCCTTTCGAGGGTGTCAAATCGAGGCGGCGAGAAGAGAAAGCTGCGTGAGTTCTATGCCATATTTTGTCATTTAAGAACGGGTTATTCTTTATGGCGCGATACGCCTCATATCATGCGGCCGGGTCGATCGCCGATTCGACCTTTGTTAGGGCGTCAAATCGATACGGCGGGGGTAACGCTTGACGAGGTATATGGCACCCTATACGTCTCGGTAGGTCTCAGGTGTAACGCTCCACCAGGGAGGCCTCGGCGATGCGACGAAGCCCTTCCTTGATGGCCCGCGCCCGTACCTTGCCCACCCCTTCCACCTCGTCGAGCATCTTCTCGGAGGCCTGCATGATGTTGTGCATGGTCTTGAAGTTCCTGACCAGCTTCTCCACCACCGAGGACGGTAATCTGGGAATACGTTCCAGCATACGGTATCCCCGGGGGGAAAGCGGCCGGTCCATCTCGTCGTGGGCGCCGGAATATCCCAGGGCCTGAGCCACGCTGCTCAGCTGCAAAAGCTCCTCGTCACTCAGGCTCGCGAGGCTCTTCTCCACCGCCTCCACCGTTTTCCCTCGCTCCTCGACGCGGTAGTCCCGGATGACGTTTCTCTTCTCGCGCTCCACTCCGAACATCAGCTCCTCCAACTGGAGCTCCACCAACCTTCCCTCCACCCCCAGCTCCGCCAGGTAGACCTTTATCTCCCCCGCAAGCCTGCCCATCATCTCGGCCCGCTGCAGCACGCTGGCGACGTCCTGCAGGCACACCAGGTCCTCGAACTCCAGCGCGCTCAGGGTGGCGGAAACCTGGTCCAGGCGGGATTTGTATTTTTCCAGCGTCTGCAAAGCCTGGCTCGCCTTGCTTATAAGCACGCGCACGGAGAGGACGACATGGCTCCAGTCGTCCTTGTACATGGTAACCCTTTCCATACGCTCCGAGACCGCGATGACCAGCCTGCCCGTCTGCCTCGCCACCCTCTCCGCCGTGCGATGGCGCGTTCCGCTTTCCCGGGTGGGGATAGCGGGATCGGGCACCAGGTGCACGTTGGCGAAGCGGATCCTGGAAAGGCCCTCGTCGAGCACCACGGCGCCGTCCATCTTGGACACCTGGAAAAGGTTGGCGGCGGAGAAAGTCCAGTTGAGCTCGACGCCCCCGTCCACGACCTCCAGGACGTCCTCTCCGTCCCCGACCACGATAAGCGCGCCCAGGTGCGAGGACATCAGCCGCGCCAGGGCCTCGCGCAGTTCCGTGCCGGGCGCCACCAAGCGCAGGTATTCCAGGTAACCCTTGTCCTTGCGATAATCGTCCATGGTCCTTCCCAGAGCGGATGTTACTCATACCCGCTGCCTCGGCTTTCAAGCTGCCTCTATGATAATCAATGCGAGGCGAATTCGCATCCAGGAGCCGTAGCGGGCGGGCGGCGGACTGCGGCCGGGAAGACCGTAAAAGCGACGGCGCCAGCCCGCCTGTCGCCACCGGCATGATCCTGCCCCGATTCTCGCCTGCCTCAGGGGAAGGTCTTCACTGGCAGGCGCAGATTGGGCGCAGATTGAGAAGGGTGGACGGCGGGGGCGATCGAGAGAAAGAAACGGTGCTCAGGGCCTTGAAAAGGGGAAAGGAAAAAACCATCAGCAGGCGTAGTAGAGAGCGTGGATGAAACGCTTGCGCATCTCCGACGCAGCGGCCCGCGCCAAGAACCGTTTCCAGGATCCTCCTTAACACGTAGAACACGGTAGGCGATATCCGCCACCCGCTATCATTTCCTCGATTGTGCGGGTAACCGCGATCCTCTCAGTCGCGACGTATTTCTGGTTCTCAGGGACCATCTTGCAGCCGACGCCTAACGATCAGCGCTTTGGCGCGCGGAGGGACGGGACACGCCAAAGGTTTCCAGGGCCTGGCTGAGGTCGGAAAC
Organism: Candidatus Solincola daggyaiensis; assembly: GCA_015711825.1. Classification (GTDB taxonomy): domain Bacteria; phylum Actinomycetota; class Geothermincolia; order Geothermincolales; family RBG-13-55-18; genus Solincola_B; species Solincola_B daggyaiensis. The sequence continues at coordinate 2,931 of JACVJD010000038.1, read as the reverse complement.
GCCCACCATCTCGATTCCGCCAGGCAGCCCATGCGCGCGTGCCCTGTCGGAGATCACCAGTGACCGAAACCCCAGGCGCGCCGCCTCCTTGGCCCTTTCGGCGATGCGGGACACCGGGCGCACCTCCCCCGTGAGGCTTACCTCGCCCACGAAGGCGGCGTGTGGGGGCAAGATGCGGTCGTAGCGCGAGGAGGCGATGGCCATGCAAACCGCCAGGTCCAAGGCGGGCTCGGAAACCTGCAGCCCCCCGCATACCCCTAGATAGACATCTCTTTCCGCCAGCGCGACCTTCGCCTTGCGCTCCAGCACCGCCACGTTGATGGCCAGGCGCCGCCCGTCCATGCCCGTGGATACGCGCTTGGGGGCGGGCAGCCTGGAGGGAGCCACTAAGGCCTGGACCTCCACCAGCAGGGGGCGCCGGCCCTCCATGACCACCGCCACCGCCGTCCCGGCAACCGGCTCTTCGCGCGCGTCCAGAAAGAGACGGGAAGGATCCTCGACCTCGCGCAGCCCGGCGTCGGTCATCTCGAAAACGCCCAGCTCGCTCACGGAACCGAAGCGGTTCTTCGCCGCGCGCAGGACGCGCAGAGAATCGAAGCGCTCCCCCTCGAAGTAAAGGACGCAGTCCACCATGTGCTCCACCAGCCTCGGCCCCGCCAGAACCCCTTCCTTGGTGACGTGGCCCACCAGGAAGGCGACGGCATCCGTCTCCTTGGCCAGTACCTGCATGCGGGACACGCATTCGCGCAGCTGGTTCACCCCTCCGGGCGGAGAATCAAGCTCTTGGCTGCGCATGGTCTGGATGGAATCCACCACCATCACCTGGGGAACGAGCTCCCTGGCAGCGCTCTCCAGCGAGGAGAGGTCCGTTTCGCAAAGGAGAAAGAGGTCGGGGCCGAGGGCGCCGGTGCGGCGGGCGCGGGAGGTGATCTGGGCCGCCGATTCCTCCCCGCTCACCAGCATCACCCTCGATCCTCTCCCCGCGAGGCACGAGGCGGCCTGCAGGAGGAGGGTGGATTTGCCTATGCCGGGCTCGCCGCCCAACAGGACCAGGGACCCCGGGACCGCCCCTCCTCCCAGCACGCGGTCCAGCTCGCCGATGCCCGTAAGCAGGCGGGGGCGCTCCTCTTCCACCGCCTCCATGCGTACAGGCGCGCTCCCGCTCGCCCTGGCGCCGGCAGGGCGGGGCTCCCTTCTTTCCTTCTGCATGGTGCCGAAGCTTCCGCAGGCGGGACAGCGGCCGAGCCATTGCACCGACGCCTCCCCGCACTCATCGCAAATATATACGGACCTTTCCGCTCTCAAGCCCGCCTCCTTCCCGCTCGCGCGCGGCAACGGCCCACCAGCGGTGATTATACAGCGAGGCAGTGTCAAGGAATCAGCGATAGTGCAGGGTGCGAAACGCAGGGTTTTCATCACAACCAACAGGAAGGGTTCAAAGACGGTGCGGGAAAGATTCATTGACCCTCTTTACTGGACATCATCTAACGCAAAACGCAGCGCACCAAGGATTCACGAAAGCGTGTGCGTGGACCGGTTATTCTGATAAAGCAAGCTTCCTTGCCTTGGAACTCGGCATACCAGGGTCTAACTGAAGCATGGCGTGGATCGGTTATCCCGATAAAGCGAACGTCCTCGCCTTGTGGCTCGACATGCCAGGGTCTAATGGAAGCATGCGCAAGGATCGGTTATTCCTCCCCGATGGCCTCCAGATCCGCGAGGTCCTTTTTTCTGCCCAACGCGCGCTTGTTGGCCACAAGTTGCTCCCTTCCCAGGAAACTCACAGGGATGTCGCCGTAAAAACCCGCCGCCTTTCCAGCATGAGCTTCCTCCCAGGTCACCCCGGTAAGGGAGGTCAGGATGTCCACGCGGACCGGAGCGACCCCCAACTGGACCACGTAATCGGGCCTCGTGAAATCATCGGGGGATAAGCCAAGGGAGCCGAATCCGAAGTCACGCAGGGCAGATATGATCCTCTCCGCGTTCTCCCGCGAGGGACGTACCAGTATATCCATGTCGCCGGTAAAGCGAGGGGCCCCATGAAAGGCCAGGGCGTAAGCCCCAACGATCACGTATTCGACATTATTTTCGTTTAAAAACTCGAGCAACTCTTTGAAGTCTTGCTGCACTTCCATGATATTGTTTTCTCAAGTGATCGACCGCAGCCACACGTTCCTGCGGAGAGCGGCTCAGCCAGTAACGAAGTTCCCGGTCGGCCGATTTCAACTCCGAGGTCTTCCCCTTGCGTACCGTTCTCTCAATCATACATCAGAAAATACCATACCATGCCATCTCTTACACCTTGATCCATCCGGTTTCCATGACGCCATAGGTATATAACCGCAACTCGAGGCGTCCGCCTGCTCGCAGGACACCATCCGCGAGCACCCTACCGTATCTGAAAATCTGGAAGGCGGGCCGAAACGCCTTATGATCTAGATGATAAAATATATTTGACGGGTTGCAATTGCTCAGGGATCTCGTCGAGATGGAAGGGCGGGTTTCTAAGCGATTTCCACGGTTCTAGATACTACAGCCATGAACATTTCTGCCTTTATGGGAAATCCAGGATGGCGATTCCTGGGAAAGCCCATGTGCATGTGACGCGAGCGGCCATAAGGAACGCTCGGGACACAAGGAGTTTGAAGATGAAAAGACTAAGGATAGGGGATGACATTATAGGCATAGCCTGCGCAATCGGAAAGGCAATTTCAGAAAATGAGTATCTAGGCCTGCAGGATTCGTCCTCTAAGACCAGAGGGACTCGTTTGTATTACCCCGACAATGTCGAGCTCCCGACCGTGGCCACTCTCCCCGCCAACCCCGTTACTCCGCCCCGCAGATGGCAGACACCTCGGCATCCATGAGCATCTGAGCCATCATCCTTATCATCTCTCTCAGGAGATCCGTGTCCGCCTCCTCCAGCTGCTT
>JACVJD010000037.1 GCA_015711825.1 Candidatus Solincola daggyaiensis | reverse complement strand
CCTCGCCTGGTAAGGCGCTCATAATAGTAAATTATTAAAAAGTTAATAGTAAACTATAATTAGTGACGCCACGTTGCCTTCCTGGGATAAAACCGGAGTCGGTGAAAGGATGGACCGCCTTCGGCTCCCGGCATCATGCGGGCCTTAGTCCAGGCGCATGTCAACCGCCCGGAATCACCTCGCCTTGATCTCGACCTGCAGGGTGCCGTCGGAGCCGCGCTGAAAATCGCAGGTGGAGGCGCCGCCGGAGACAAGGTCGAAGATGCCCTGTATCATCCCCGCCACCAGCAGGGGAGGGACGGCGTTCTCGACTTCCGCCCTCACCCCCTCGCGGGTGAGGTTGAAATGCACCAGGTTGCCCATGCCGCGCAGGGCGATCTGGCGGGTGAGGTAGTCGGGGCTCCGCTCCACCTCCCGGCGGTGCAGGGTCTCCATCGCGTACTGGCGCTGCGCCTCCACGATGCTGCGGGGGATCTCCTCTCCCAGCTCCGCCTCCAGCTCCCGGAAGACGGAGTCGATGCCCTCGGCTCCCAGCACCGCCATATGCCTGCCGGTGGAGGGGTCGGTGATGGTCCCCGCCTCCATGTCCCACACGAAGCCGGCTATCTCCTCCGGTACCCTGCAGTTGGGACAGAGGCGGTAGGAGATGTTTCCCGGCTTGCGGGGTACGACCACGCGCTCCAGGCGCGAGGCGATCTCCTCCTCGACCTCAGGTCCCGGGGTCACGGTGATGAGGTATCCACCGTCCTTCTCCTCCAAGTGAAGCTCAGCGGGAAGGCCCTCCACGCGGTTGAATACCGCCGCCAGGTCGCCGCTGAAAAGGGTCAGGGAGTAGATGTTGCGCCCGAATACTTTTATGTATTTCCCGGCCTTCACGTCAACCAGCTCGAAGTGCCCGTATCCCAGGATGGCGCCGCGGGCGGAGATGGTCTCATAGACCTTGCGGCGCAGAAATGCCTTGATCAAGGCCAGTTTGGGCCCGGAGAACATCCCCTCCAGGTAATGATAGGTGGACTTGCGCTTGCCCTCTATGGCGATGCGGTCCACGGGCACGCCCAGGAGAGCTTCCAGGTTGGAGAGGAGTTTCTTCATCCCCTCGGCCTCGTAGAAGATCACGCGGTGGTCGGGGTTCCTGGTCTGGGTGATGGTGCCGTCTGAGTTCCAGGTGTTCTCGCGCGAAAACTCCAGGGGGACGCGGCAGATAGGGCATCTCTTTGCGCCGGACATAGGCCCTCCTTATATTACTATCTCCCCGCGCAGCTTCGTGTTACAACAACCGCCACCGGCTGGGAATATCGCGCCGATAATGTATCTTATGTAAAGTTATCGTTTTTCTATACCTCGAAGGCCTGGGCCTGTTCCCTGAGCTCGCGCCGCAATATCTTCCCCGCCCCGCTTGCCGGCAACGCCTCCACGATCCTCACCAGGCGTATCTTCTTATAGGCGGCTAGTTTTCCGTTGGCGTACTCCAGCAACTCCTCTTCCGTGGCCTGGGCGCCGGGCCTGAGCTCCACGAAGGCGATGGGGATGTCCCCGGAACGCTCGTCGTACTTCCCCACCACCGCCGACTGCGCCACCGCGGGGTGAGCGTTGAGGACCTCCTCGAGGTCGCGCGGATAGACGTTGTAGCCCTTGTAGATGAGCATGTCCTTCTTGCGGTCGACGATATACAGGTATCCGTCCTCGTCGAACTTCCCGATATCCCCGGTGTACAGCCACCCGTCCCGCAGCACCTCCGCCGTCTCCTGGGGCTTTCTCCAGTAGCCCTTCATCACCTGGGGGCCCTTGATGCATATCTCTCCTATCTCCCCCACCGGCATCTCTTCCTCTCCCCTCTCCGGGTCCACGATCTTTATCTCCGTGTCCTGCATGGGAAGGCCCACGGAGCCGAGGCGGAAGCCCTCGCGGGTGGGCGGGTTGGCGCAACAGCCCATGGTGCACTCCGATAGCCCGTAGGCCTCGCATATCACCCCCGGGATCTTGTCCATGAGGATCTCCAGCAGGCGGTGCGGAATGGGCGCCGCCCCCGATGCCACCAGGCGGATATCCGACATATCGATCTGCTCGAAAAGGGGGTTCTCCACCAGGGGCACGAAGAGCTGCGGCGCTCCCCCGAAAACGGTGGCGCGGAACTTGCTGATGGCCTGCAGGTACTCGGTGGGGTCGAAGCGCGGGAAGACCACCAGGGTGTTGCCGCCCAGGAGCTGCATCGACAGGTACCCGATGGAGCCCATGGCGTGGAACCACGGGACCACGATAAGGGAGATCTCCGCCCCCCGGCGCGCGGGATGGTCCTCGTCCCTATCGCCTTCCTCGCGCTTGATAAGGAACTTGCCGTCCTCGTAGAGCACGTCCCCCCCGCCGAACCAGTACGCGAACTGGCAGCAGTTGACCACGGCGTTGTAATGGGTGACCATCACGCCCTTGGGGGTTCCGGTGGTGCCCCCGGTGTAGGCGATGTGGGCCAGGTCCTCCTTGACCTCGAACTCCACCTGCGGCGGCTCGGGGGGATAATCCGAGACCAGGGACACGAAGTCGATGGTCCCCTCGGGCACCGGCTGCTTCTGCAGCATCTTCACGGGGGCGGAGAGCGGAGGGTAGCAGTCCGCCAGGCTGACGAGGATGGTTCGCTTCACCGGCGATTTCGGGATCACCTGTTGGGGCACGCCGTAGAGCATGTCCAGGCCGATGAAGGTCTCCACCTCGGCGTCGTTGAGCTGGAACTCTATCTCGCGCTCCGCCAGCAGCGGGCTCATGGGGACGAAGATCGCTCCCGCCTTGAGGAGCCCGTAATAGGCGATGGCGAACTGGGGGCAGTTGGGAAGATGGATGGCCACGCGGTCGCCTTTCTTGACCCCCAGGGAGGCCAGGGCGTTGGCGAAACGATCGGATAACGCATCCAGCTCCTGGAAGGTGATCTCCATGCCCCCGAAGACGACGGCGTTGCGCCACGGCCATTGCAGGGCCGCCGAGCGCAGGATCTGGTACACGGGCACCTCGGGGTAGTTGAGGCTTTTCAGCACTCCCTTGGGCCAGCACTTGTAGTTCTTCTCCATGACATCCCTCCCCTTTCGTTGTCCACATCCGTCAGCGTTACCGTCGAAGATCTCCGAGGCCGCATCCCGCATGTGTGAGCGCATGCCGAGGCTATGACCGGCTCGATGCCGAGGACGCCGTCTCGCCATGCCGTCTTGGTGCGGTTTTCTGCCTCTACCCCGATTTCCCCACCCTTACGGTGGTGTCTAGGGGTATGATAACCCAAGCGGGCATGGCGCCGCCACCACTCCAACCGCCTTGCCCAGCTTGAAACGAGGCCGCTTCCTTTGCACGCATCTCCTCGATCCCGTTTGCTTTGAAAAAAGGAGAAAAGCGCGCGTGAAATCGCTCCCGGAAAGCGTCGTGTCTTAAGCAATACTACCAAAAAGTCTCCATGGGCCCTTAAATAGCCCCTTTTCTAATACCAAAGACCGATGGAAAAAGCGCCGCTCCTGCCCGAATATATGAAAAGGACTGATAAAAAAGTCCAACGCCCCACCCGGAAAGCAGCTGGCTCCCAAAGTCGGCTGCTTCCACCTTTATAGGGGTTTGTTCTGTGCGGGTTTGAGGCATCTCCGATACTGCGGATCCTCGTCCCCACTTCGTCTCAGATCGGCTTTAGGGGAGGCGCGGCTTGGTCTCCCAAAGCGAAGCATCGGGGTCCATACGCCCTATGCGCCGGCCGGCCGCAGGGTAGCGGCGGCCCCTATGACCTCCCCTTTCTCCCGGCGCAAGGGAAAGACGTCCGCGTTCACGGCCGCGTAGCGACCGGAAGCCGGCGCCGAAAGGGAGACCTTTACCGTTTGACCGCTGGAAACACAGGTGCTCAAGGCACGCGCAAGCTCTCGCACGCCTCCCTCTGCGACCACCTGGAGATCGCCCACCGTCCTGCCCAGCAGTTCCCCGTGCTTGGATGCGAGCAAGGAGATAGCCTCGCGGTTGGCAACCATCACCGACCCCTTTTCGTCCACCAGCACGATGCCCATGGGAGCCTGGTTGATGAAGCCCTCCAGGTAGCCCTGCGACCTGCGGGTGGCGTCCAGCGCCCTGCGCGTAAGGTCATAGAGCTTGGCGTTGGTGAGCGAGTTTCCCAGCACGTCCGATACCGCGTCGAGGAGGGTCTTCGCCTCCTCGTCGTAGGGGCCGGCGGCGGTCCCGGCCAGCAGTACCCCCATGAATTTGTTGCCCGCCCTGATGGGCACGGCATAGCGGAAGAGGCCGCCGCCCTCCCCGCCTCCCCGGTCCTCGATGGGAGTTCCCGTCCGGGCTACCCGCCCCACTATCCCCTCCCCCACCGCGAAAGAGGGCATGTCCTCGAGCGGGGTCATCGTTCCATAGCTGGCGCGGGGGGCGAGAAAGGGGGTGTCTCCCTCAAGGAGGTATATGTTGCCTATAGAAGACAGCAAGGGCATGACCGCGCCCAGCGCCTCCTCCAGCAGCCCCTGCGCGTCTAAGCTGGAATTGGCTCGGGCCTGGATGTCGTTAAGGGCTTTGAGCAGGGCGTTTCCACGCTCGAGCTTTTTCACCATCTCCTCCAGGCTGCGGTGGTATTCCATGCTGCGCGAGAAGATATAGGCCGCGAAAAGCGCCAGGCATAACACCAGCGCGGCGTCGAAAACGATCTTGAAGGTGGTGCTTCCGAAATAATCCTTCAGGCTCTCCACGTTCTGTACCAGGACCAGGAAGAGGATGATCACCGCCATGAGGATGAGGAGGATGACCGAGAGCGCGCTCACGGGCTTCTTGGGGAGACGGCTCTTTTCCGCGCCCATACCGCATCACTCCTCACCCTGCACGCCGGCGTCTCGGCTCGCCGAACGGCCCCCGTTTCTCGCAAGGGGCCCGGAGGCCAGGTGGTCGCGGAAAGAGGTGTAGCAATCGGTTATCACCCCGTCGCTTCCCGCGAAGATCATCTCGTCCAGGGAATCCAGTTTGTTTACCGTCCACGGCACCACGCGCAGGCCGGCGGCGTGTGCCGCTTTGACCAGGCCTTCGTTTGCCGCCATGATCGCCGGCAACAACACCGCGGCTCCGCAGTCGATGGCGTACCGCACCATGCGCGTGTGGTCGAGCTCGAACTGGCTGAGCAAGCCCAGCTCGGCATGGCATGCGGTGCTCCGGAAGGAGCGCAGGAAATCAGCGTCGAAGGAGCTGACCAGCAGATAAGGAAACGGCGGCGCGGCCTCCAGCTCTCGAGCGAGGACCTCCGGGTCGCATCGCTTTATCTCCAGGTTGAGGCGGCATCTTCCCCCAGCCGCCTGCAGGTACTCGCGGAGGGTGGGCACGTGGGGAGCCCTCTCCTTTATCTCCCGCATGGACATGCGCGCCATGAGGTTTATGCCCAGAAAGGGGCCGTGGTGTATGAGAGGTATTCCGTCCCTGGACATGCGCACGTCGGTTTCCAGCATCTCCACGCCGTGCTCCAGGGCGGACTCCAGCGCCTCCAGGGTGTTTTCGGGGCCGAAACCCTTTCCGCCCCGGTGGCTGACCAGAAGGAACTCCCTTTTCTCGACGCGCCCATCGTCTCTTATCTCGACGAGCATCGCAACCACCTCTGTTGTATTGTTCGGCAATCTTTCCCCCGGCGTTGAGGAGAGTATGCGCGGTATTGACTTCCACCATCGCGTAGCTATCGCGGTCAAGAGGTCACAGAGTCAATAACCCTTAACACGGCGGATTCGCGGTGGCGTGCAAGACGATTGCTTTTCTCCTCCTCCATCAACTCCTACTCCTGCTGCTGCTCCTCTCCCCTCCTCCCCTCTCTCTCGGTTCCATGTCAGGCTCAGGATATGAAGCAGGGCGGAAGTATAGCCTCTTCCTGTGAGTGAACATGGAGGCAGGCTGGGGTCAATCGCGGTGAGCGCGCCTCAAGGGCTCCCGTCGCAGGTGAAAGATGCTAAGGAGAGTACGCCTTGTCCAACCCCGACCCCGGCTCCAACCGGCGACGCGCTCCTCGGGGCGCGGCGAGAAGCCGCGTCATCCCTGCGGGATGAGTTCGCGTGCCAACAACCCTTTGCGTGGTGAAGGTCGCTCGAGATACCAGCGCGCCAAGAGGTAGAGGACCAGGACGAGGAGGGGCAAGACCACGCAGTTGACGTATCCGCGGGGACTGCGGAGGTAATCTATGAACACGCCTCCGCGCGGAATGACCATCTTCACCTCGCCGGTAACCCTGCTGAGCGGAACGGTGAAGGGATCCGCGGAGGGGTTGGCGTCACCCTTGGTAACGGCGTAAGGCGAGCCGCCCCCGGAATCGATGCTTATCACGCGGTGTACCACGCTCTGCTCCGGCGCCTCAGGGTCGGGAAAGACCACCACGTCCCCGATCCCCAGTTCATCGGGGGCCGCTCCCGCCAACAGCACCGCATCCCCGTCTTTTATGTGCGGATACATGGAGTTTCCCCTCACGGTGCTCAAGGGCGAGACGGTGGCTTGGGCGATGATGATGAAGTTGCTGGCCATGGCGAAGATGAGCATGCCCATGACCGCGCCACCCAGCAGCCATGAAAGCGCCTTCCCAAGCCTTTTCTTTCTCAAAACCGCCGACCTCCTTTCTGCCGCTCTTGTCCCTACTCCTTGCTTTGAAGGCCAATGAGATCCGCGTTGCCCGGGTATTGTGGTCATGGCCTCGCTTTGCTCACCCTATGCATCGATGGGGAAGGGGAATCTTTGCATAACCGATTCGGGCTATTGAGCGATGCTGGCGGTATGAGTTCCAAGAACGCGGGATTGCCTTGTGACCGTGGCCGCTGCCCACTCGCCGCCTGCAAGCCGGTTTATTCCCCATGGGATCGCGTGGGGTCCATGGGCGAATCGCGCTCCAGCCGTCGGGCAAGGCGCCGCTTTTTGCCTTCAGGGAGGATACCTAAACCGCCGCCTGAGTAGGCGAAATACTATATGGGGTTCTCGCGTAAGGGCTTTTATGCCGACATGCGTGACCAGAGTTCTCGAAGCCCTGCGTTTGCCTTTTAACCTCTTCCTTTCCAAGCCTCAACCACGCAAGCTTCGACCGAAGACATAGCAGCTCTCAATCATCGAATCCTGTTGCGAAGCTAAGCTCCTGCATGTCAATTATCTGCGGCCAATATCGGCTGCAATCGGCGCTGGAGAGAAGCGCTTTGCGCTTCTATTCCTTCGTCTCCTCCCCCACGCTTGCATTGAGGTCCCTGATCAGAGCGTCCACGTCGATTCCGTGCGCTAGGGCTCCCTGTTCGATGTTCTCGAAGCGCGCCACCGAACAGCCGATGCAGTGGAGCCCGTGCTCCAGGAAGATCCTTATGGTCTCAGGGTTCTTCTCCACCACTTCCTGTATGGTCATGTCCTTGCTGATGGCCACCTTATCACCTCCTGTATATGCGATATCTTATGCACAGTTTAAAGCCTCGAGGCCGGCTTTGCCATAATCTATTTCAACCCCTTTTACGGCGCGCCTGATATGGGTCATCCCCAAACCTCGGCATTTGGCGTTCCCGCGCAAGCGGTCGCAACATCAGGCGATGAGATTGGGGGATATGGGTCATCCCGAAATCGCTGCGAACGGGCACCCCGGCATGCTGTTGCGCGGCGACAAAGGATGGGGCGGGGGCAACGCCGGACTTCATCCCCTTTAGTGGTCCCGCGGTCTCCCCTTCACGACCCATGCGCCTTCCCGGCCGCCCGGGAAGTCACCGGTAACCGTAACCCCTTCGCTTAAGACCCAGGGGAGGCTCAACGCCCTTCCTCCAGGAGCAGGTGCAGATCCAGGAGGTCGTCCCATGACAATGGCGGCTCCTCCCTGGCTTCCTTGTACTCGATGGGGGGATTGAGGATGACGGGTGGGGCGCCGTTCATGCGCATGAAATCGACGAAGCGGGCGTCGGCCGGGTAAGCCTGGGCCCCGCCGCAGGTGCCGCAGATGAAAGTGTAGAAAGTGCCTTCCCCGTCCCCATGTTCCACCAGGATGATGTCCTGCAGTGAAAGGGAAATCTCCCCGCATCTCCAGCAGCGCGACTTGACCCTGACCATCCCCAACCTCCTTAGTATATTTATTACAATATTTACTGTAAAAATATAATATTATATAATTAACCCGTCAAGTCTGCGGTGGAGGAAAGCCATGAAGCCCTACAGCGAACACATCGCCGAGGTGACCGCGGCCCTCGCGGATCCCACGCGGCGGGAGATAATGGATCTGGTTACCCGTTCCGATGAGCCGCTTTCGGTCAGGGAGGTGGCGGGAAGCCTCGGTCTCCACGACAACGCAGCCCGCATGCACCTGGATAAACTGGTGCAGGGGGGATTGGTGCGGATGGTGCGCAGCAGGTCAAAGCGCGGCGGACGCCCGGCGCACCTCTATGTTGCCGGCGACGCGGAGTGGGAGTTGAGCATGCCCCCGCGCAGCTACCGCCTGTTGGCGGAGATCATGGTGCGCTCCGTCGCCGGGGGGAACGCGAAAACATCTCTCCTTGCCGGCCACGAGGCTTTCCTGCGGGGGCGCGAGGAAGCCCTGCGCTCCGCCTCCCCCCTCGCCCGCCTTGAGCCCGGTTGTCCCGTCTCCGCGTTGAAGTCGGCCTGGGAGGAGGAGATACGACGCAGGGGCATGCGCTTCCGCCTGGTGGAGAAATCTCCCCGTCGTCTCGAGCTGGTTTTCCTGAGTTGCCCCTTCGGGGATATACCGGCCAAAGGGGGAGAACTCGTCTGCGAGGTGCACCGACGCCTGGAGGAGGGGTTCCTGAGCACCGCGGGGGATCACGCCCTGGAGCGAGGCCGGCAACGCTGCGCTTTCGTCCTCCGCCTGGACGTCAAATAGCCGCATCGATACCCGAGGCGGAAGCAAGAGGAGGCAGGGCGACCGTGAATGGAATGCTGCCGCAAGCAAGCGGTCGTTTTCCCTGCGCAATACCGGTATATAGCGGCATATATTTCACTCCAAACCGCAGCCGACGTCCTTCGTAAAAGAGCTCGCGCAGGTTTCTCCCTCGTCGGCGGAAGGCGATTCCCGGCATACGCTCGCTTTGCCGGCCCAGGTTCACTCCTCGCCTTGGGGTGGACTCTCGTCCATGGCTATGTGGTACTTGAAGAGAAGGTGTTGGTAGTCCTTGCGGTAGAATATCTTGCACCTTATCTCGGGGTAGAGCTCCTGAAGCCTCCGGATCTTGCGGTTTTTCTTCGTTACCAGCTTCTGGTTCATGGTGGTGATCTCTATAAAGAGGTTGAATTCCGGAAGGTAGAAATCGGGGGTGAACTTGGACACCGGGTTGCCCTTCTTGTCCCACTCGATGTCGAAGCTTACCGGCTCGTAAAGCCACTTTATGTCGTAGAAATCGAGCAGGCGCGCGAACTCCTGTTCGCTGCGGTGGGCGAAACGCACCTCGTCCCAACGCTTGTATGCGAAGCTCTGGAGAGGAAAAGCGCCCTCCGAATCCTGGGGATCCATACCGCCTCCCGCGAGCATTTGCCCTCCGACACTCGACCGTTTCTCGAGCCCCTTCTTGCAATGCGCACGCGCGCCGAGCCTCCATGTGAAACGGCGTATTCGGTTGTAAAGGGCGTAAAACGCATGGTAGCGTCGGCTTTCCAGGCATAGGCCTTGACGCGGCGTTCGGGCGCCGCGCTTTGGCCCTGCTCTTTCCGGCGCAAGCAATAATTGGCAGCTTCCATATGATGATACAACCGCATGGCCTCTTTTATCCAGCTTCCAGGGGCTTAGGTATAGCGGCCGCCCTGCATCCATATCCTGGAGGTTGCCATCTCCTCCAGCTTGGCGAGCTGCTCCACGGTGCCGATGGCGACGATAAAATCGCCAGGGTCCAGCCTGATGTCCTTCGAAGGCTTGGTGTTGAAGCCCACTCCCCGCTTCTTCACCGCCAGGACCAGGGCTCCCGAGGCGGAGTAGATCTTGGCCTCCTCGATGGTCTTGCCGTCGAGTTGGGAGTTGGGCTGCACCTCGACGTCGTCGATGCGCCACTCCAGGTTCTCGACGTTGAACTCGATGTACTGGCCCCGCGTTACCAAGTCGAGGTAATCCCAGACCGTGGGCTTGAGAAGCATGGCGGCCATGCGCCGGCCGCCTATGGAATGAGGGGAGATGACGCGGTCCGCCCCCGCCCTGCGCAACTTGGGCTCGGATTCCTCGGCGTCGCAGCGGCTGACGATGAAGAGGTGGGGGCAGAGCTCGCGAGCGGTGAGGGTTATGTAGAGGTTCTCGGCGTCGCTCGAGAGCGCGCTTACCAGTCCCTTGGCGTTCTCGATCCCGGCCTCGCGCAAGGTCTCGTCGGAAGTGGCGTCAGCCCTGATGACCAGGAAGCCGCGCTCCGTGGCCTTTTCCGCCGCCTGGAGATCCTTCTCGATGATGATGAAATCTGCGCCGGCATCCCTTAAGTCCTCGGCGATGTGCTGCCCCACCCTGCCGTAGCCGCAGAGGATGTAATGCCCGACCATTCCCTCTATCTCTTTGCGCATCCTCCTCCTCTCCATGATGCCGCTCACGCTGTTCTCTATCATGAATTCTACCGCACTGACCAGGGTATAGCCTACGGTGCCCACGCCGATGATGATGAGGAAGAGGGTGAAGATCTCCCCTCCGGTGCCGAGGGGGAAGGTCTCGCCGTAGCCGATGGTGGTCACGGTGATGATGACCATGTAGAAGGAGTCGAGGAAGTTCTGGTGCTCGATGATCATATAACCCGCGGTGCCCACAACGATCACCGCGGAGAGGAGCAGGAACGCCCGCTCCAGGGCTCTCAGCCTCTCCCTCAAATCCTCTCCCCCCGCGCTCTAAGGTCGCCTTGTTTCATGCAAATAGTATCGCACTCCGACCGTGCTATCCATAAGGGCAGCGTGGTGCACATGCGCGCGGACGGATGCCTGACGAGTCCTCGGGGCCAAATACTCTTTGCAAGGCCGTGGAAGAAGCGGGGTCGGCCTACATGAAATCCTCGGGCTTGGCGTCCTTGAGGAAATCGCGGAAGCGCTCTATCTCGTCTTCCTCGTCGCTTTGGATGAAGACGCTCGCCTCGTTGAGGACATGCTCATCGGAATAGATGGAAACCCCGGTGCGCACGGCCAGAGCGATGGCGTCGCTGGGGCGAGCGTCGATGACGAAAGGCTTTCCCTCGTATTCCAGGGTTATGTCGGCGTAGAAGGTGCCTTCCCTGAGGTCGGATATGACCACCTGCTGCATGGTGATGCCCAGCTGGTCCATGATGTTCTTCATGAGGTCATGGGTCATGGGGCGCGCCGTCTCTATGCCCTGCAGGGCAAAGGCGATGGCCGTGGCCTCGAAAGCCCCGATCCAGATGGGGAGGAAGCGGTCGCCCGTTCGCTCCTTGAGCAGCACGATCGGCTGGTTGGCGGGTAGTTCAACCCTGACGCCTATTAATTGCAACTCCACCATCGCCATCACATCCTTAAGTTTCAAGGTTAAACTATAGCACCCACTTTCGCATGTCAATGCGGACAATACCTATTTTACCCGAGAGCGCGCGCCGGTTCACGGAATGCGCTTCGCGATGGCTTCCCCCATGCCCTTCGCCCTTTCCGAAAGGGCTTGTGATGCGAGACGGCTTCGGATGGCACCTTGCGTGCCCCCCCCATGCCCTTCGCCCTTTCCGAAAGGGCTTGCGATCGCGGTCCGGCCGATTTACGGCGAGCAGACCGGGGTTCTTGATCCCCCCGCAAAGAGAACCCTAAACGCGACCCATGCCTTTTCGCGAGGCCGCCCGGCGCTTGACCGCGGCTCAGGTCAGACGGCCGTCGGCCACGGCGCCTTCCAGCACGCAGACAAAGGGCAGGTTTCTCCAGCGCTGACGGTAATCGAGGCCGTAGCCCACCAGGTACTCCTCCCCGACCTCGAAGCCGCGGTGGTGAAGCTCAAGGGGCGCGATACGCCGCGCCGCGCGGTCCAGTAAGGTGCAAACGCGTATCTCCTCAGGCTCCCGCTCCCTCAGGTTGCGCAGGATGTAGCTGAGGGTCAATCCGGTATCTATGATATCCTCCACCACCAGGACACGGCGGCGGTAGATGCTCTGTGAGAGATCCTTTATGATGCGCACCCCGCGCGGGCGGTCATCGGCGTCATGGTAGCTGGAGATGGCCATGAAGTCGAGACTGAGATCGATGTCCATGTGCCTTATGAGGTCGGCGAGGAAGACGAAGCCCCCCTTCAGCACGCTCACCACCGTCAGTTCGCCCCGGCCCTCGCGGCGATAATATGCGCATATCTCGCCGCCTAGTTCCTCCACTCGCCTGGCGATGTCCTCCGCGCTCAGAAGAACGCGCCCCGGAGCTTGCAAAGGCACTCGAAGACCTCCTTTGGCTCGGCGCGAGACGACTCTACCAGCCCGGCACCAACCACTTGATCCAGCTCAGCAATCGCGAGAAGGCCGCAGCAAGGAAGGCGAGGAAGCGCAGCGGGAAAGACGGCCGATTACGGTAGGCGTCGCTCACCAGGGAAACCCTTTGAGCGCTCCCGTCTCCCTCGCCGATTTCCAGATAGCCCACCTCCTGGCCGGCCGCCAGGGGATAGGGGACCCATTTATAACAGTAGAACCGCGCCTGGTGATAGAGGTCGAGCCTGTCCCTGCGCACGGTGAATACGAGGTCGCGCGACCCCACGGCGTTCACGCGTCGGCGGGGAAAGTCTCCCACCTCCACTTCCGCCAACGGCTGCCCGGCGTAGGCGTATTCCACGCGCATGAAGCCGTCGAAGCCGTATTGCATAAGGGAGATGGTCTGGTCCCAATAGCTCTCGCCTCCGTTGAGGATGACCGAGATCAACTCTCGGCCGTCCTTTTGCGCCGAGGCCACCAGGCACTTACCCGCCCGCGAGGTGTAGCCGGTCTTTATCCCCGTGGCGTAGGGGTAGAGCTTGAGCAGCTTGTTGTGGTTCTCGAACACGCGCGGTCCGGGATGGCCCGGCCAGGGCAACTGGAAAGTAGCGGCCGAGACGATCTTCCTGAACTCCGGGTTGCGCATGGCATAAGCCGCCAGGTTCGCGAGGTCCCGCGCGGAGGTATAGTGGCCGGGTGCGTCCAGCCCGTGCGGATTGGCGAAGTGAGTGTTGGCCAGCCCCAGCTCGGCGGCTTTTTCGTTCATCATCTCCACGAAGGCCTCCTGGGAGCCCGCGACGTGTTCCGCCAGGGCCGCCGCCGCGTCGTTGGCCGACTGCACCAGCACCGCGTACAGCAGTTGTTCCACCGTGAGCGTCTCTCCTTTCTCGAGCCAGGCGGAGGACTCTCCCACCGCGCTGGCGGTGTCGCTTATGGTGGCCGTCTCGGCAGGAGAGCAGTTTTCCAGGCCTAGGAGGCCGGTCATGATCTTGGTGGTGGAGGCCATGGGCAGGGCTTGATCGGCGTTCTTGAGGTAGAGCATGTCCCCGGTGACGGGGTCGAGCAATGCCGCGGCGGAGGCGGTGATCGCCGGCTCCGATACCGTTCCCCCCGACAAGGACGCGTTTTCCAGGGCCGTGAGATTGGTGGCGGGAAGGGTCGATGACCAATAGGCTTGTTCCCCGCCGCTCGAGGCGAGGGAGGATACCGCGGCGACCAGGAAGAGGGCCAGTAGGAAGATGCAGGAGAGGGATATGATCATGCGCCGACGCCGCGCCGCAGCTTTTCTTTCCCTGCGTTTGCGTGCTCGGAGCTCCTTGATCCTGCGCTCCGCCGATCTTCGCCTGTCATCCTCGGAAAGGCGTGAGCGAGGCCTTGGCACCTCCGCGAGGCTGTTGCTGTCGCTGTTATCCATCAAGGAGGAGTTTAGCAGAAGGGCTGGTGGCGAAAAAGCGCCGCCACGGAGTTTCGGCTACGGCACATCTCCGTTCCTCGAATCTGTATAGGGAAGAATTGCGGTGATCCTCTCAAAGGAGCGCGGCGGCTATTCCCATGTACACGGCGAGCGCGGCGACGCCCACCAGCAAGGAAGAGAAACGGGCTTGGGTATACCCGAACTCGCCCCGCAGGCGCCTCATGATGATGGGGACGGCTATCCCGAAAGAGGCTCCCAGGACCACGGCGGTCAAAAGTGAAAGCCCCACCGCCAGCCCCAGGCGCGGAAGCCCCTCCCACAGGCCGGAGACCAGGCCGCCCAGCAAGGCGATGGCCAGGGAGATCACCAATACCACCCTCATCTCGTGCCATGCTATGAGGAAGATGTCGCGCAGCCCTATCTCTTTCCCGCCGATCTCCTCCAGCACCACGGCGTGCGATACGATGCTCATATCCTGCGCCGCCCGCAGCACCAGAGGTATGAAAAAGGAAAGGGTCAGGATGGGCAAGACGCTGTCGCGGAACGCTGCGAGGAGCAAGGCCGCGGCCAGGCCCCCCAGCAAGGTCACGGAGATGGAGGGAAGGCGGTTGCGCAGGGAGGGTGTCGCGCCGGCCTCCGCAAGCTCCAGGCCGCCCAGGTGGGATATATCCTCTCTTGCCTCCTCCTTGATAACGTCGATCATGTCGTCCACGGTGATGATGCCCTTGAGCCGGTTGTCGTCATCCACCACCGGCAGGGCCAGGAAATTGTAGCGGCTCATCATGTCGGCCACCGTCTCCTGGTCATCGTTGACGTTGACCGAGATCACGTCGCGGTACATGAAATCCTCTACCCGTCGTTCCCGGGGCACGGTGAGGAGGTCTCGCAGGGATACCACTCCCTTAAGCCTGCCTTCGTCGTCCTTGACGTAGACGTAGTAGAGGGTCTCCGCGTCGGGGGCGTTTTCGCGCAGGTAGGCCATGGTCTCGGCGGCGCTGAAGTGGCTGGGCACGGCCAAAAACTCCGTGGTCATCCTGCCGCCCGCGGTGTCCTCGCGGTAACCGAGGAGCTCGCGAATGGTCTCGGCCTCCCTCACGCCCATGATGTTGAGAAGCCTCTCCGCCTTGTCCCTGGGCAGCAAGGCGAGAATATCGGCCGCCTCATCCGGGGGCATGACCTCAAGGAGGTTTGACGCCCTGGTCTCCGTGAGATCCTCGATCACATCGGCCTGTTTCGCTGGCTCCACCTCGGAGAGCGATTCCGCGGCCGTGAGCGTTCCCAGCAGGTCCAAGAGGCGCTCGCGGTGTTCCGCATCCAGCTGCTCTATGATATCGGCGATATCCGTTGGGTGGAGTTCCAGAAGCTGTTTCTGGGTCACGGTGAGCTTGAGATCGGGTTGGCGTATCTCCAGGGGGGCCACGAAACTCCAGGGGATGGCGTTCTCCGCGAGCTCTATCCCCACCGCCCTGAGCAAGGCCCCGAGGGTTTTCTCCAGTCCCAGCCTGCGCAGGAGGGCTTTCTGGCTCACGTCCACCCCGGTCAAGCGGAGGCAGTGGTCGAACGCGGCCAAGCGAAGGTCGTTGACCCTGACCACCTTGTTGCCGTGAAGGTCCACGATCTGGCGGTCGAGCAGGTGACGGCTCAGGAGCAGCCCCGAGGGCTCAAGCTCGCTCTTCCATACCGCATCGGCGTCATGTTTCAAGCGCAGCGCGCCGGGGTCCAGGGAAGAGACCCAGTCCCAGGGCACGGTGGCTGTCTCACGCCTTCCACGACGGGAGCGGGCCACGACAAGGAAGGCGCTTTCGGGAAGGCCTCCGTTCACGCTCATGCCTATGTCGTGAAGCTTTCCCACCAGGCGGCCTGCGCGGTCGAGGACCTTTCTCTCCTGCAGCTCCGTGAAGAAGAACATTGCGCACTCCCGAGCGCATCGCTTGTCGCCCATCGCCGGCTTTTCATCGTCATACGCCCCCCTCGCCCATGAGGCAGGATATCGCCCCTCTCCGGCTGCCCGGTCAAGGAGGCGTTCTTCCCGAGCGGTTTGTTTCGGGATACCCGGGTCTCGAGAGCCCCGGCGCATGGACCCGGGGACGGAAGCGGAGAAAATACTCATGCAAGACCCCGCCCTTATGCATTCTAGTCGTGGTTTTCCTGGGGTGTCAAACCGCCGTCCCTCCCCTCGCCCACCCTTATGTTTCCCGACTCGGGGGCGTTTTCAAGCACCTCGCATCGATGATGCCGGAGACCGTCCCTTTATCGCGGCGGCCGGATCTCGTGGCTGAATGCGCTTCCTTTGCCGGAACGCAGTGGCCGTTTAGACGGTTACGAGTAAATAAGGGCCGCGTAAAGAATGTGCCGTGCTGCGCTTCCGCCGTTCCGGCTCACGATCACTAGCGGGATCGACGGCGCGCTCTCGTCTCGCCGAGGTCGGCGCGGAACCCTTCCCAGTGGCTGCCTTCCCAGAAGACCGCGTTGCAGGCGGCGCACCAAGCGTATCGGCTTTGCACCGCGGCCACGAAAGGGGGGACGAGCTGCATGGCTTCATGATGCGGCAGATGCTGCAAGCGGGTGTTGCATTCGCTGCAACGTGGCGGTAGAGAAAGGCTCAACCATCCCTCCGAGCGGAGCTGCTCCACCTGTTCCAGCACCGCGTGGGAACGTATCTCCACCACCGGCGAGTCGGCTGACGCCCGCTTGCAGATGCCCCGGTCGCGGGTCAGCAGCACCCTTCCCTCCCTTCGCGCGCGCGCCATGAGAGCGGAATCCGGTCCGGGGGGAGGGTAGGAGACATCGTATCCCAGCAGGCGAAGGTAACGCGCCAGCCTTCCCAGCATGCGGTCGGCCAGGAAACGAGTCTCCGCGCCCTGGTCTTTCACGGTTAGAAGGGCACGGGTTGGCCGGCCTTAACGAAGTGTTCCTTCACCCTGTTCTTGAGCAGGAGGTCCTTCAGCTCTCGCGAGAGATTGACGAGCTGGAGTAGGTTATCGAGGGCCCTCCGCTTCGTCTCCGGATCCTTGGACATCAGCGCCGGAGCTATTATCTGCTCGAAGGCCATGGCCTCGCGATCGGTCAAGTTCTCGTACATGCGCATGTGCCGTGGCTCGAGTCCATAGCGGGAGAACTCGCGGGCGATGCGCAGGATTTTCACGTCTTCTTTATCGAAATAGGGCCCGTCGTCGCCCTGGTGGGCGTGGATGAGGCCGTATTCCTCCAGGGTCGATATGAATGATGGGCTTATCTCCAGGGCGGAAGGAGCGTCTTCGCGCAGGAGCACGGTGTCGTCGTAAGCGGTAAGGTCCTCGCTCACCTCCAGAGATCCGGCCATGCCCGGCACCAGGTCACCCGCACGTACCTTGCCGCTCTCAAGCTCGTTGATCTTCTCGCGTATGACCTTCAGGGGAAGGTATTTCTCGCGCTGGAGTTTCAGGATGAACCTTAGGCGTTGCGCATCCGCCTGGCTGAACTTGCGGTACCCTGAAGGCGTGCGCTCCGGCGCCAACAGGCCCTCGCTCTCCAAAAACCTTATTTTGGAGATGGTCAAGTCCGGGAACTCCCCCTTGAGGGACTTCAACAGGTCCCCGATACTCATCTTTTCCTTGCTGCTCTCCATGGCTTTTCCCGCCCCTGTTTACCCCTATCCCTCACCTTTGGGCCGACCTTATCGGGAGGTCTACGCGCTCGTTTCTTGCCGGCACGCCCTCAACGGCCCTCCGCTCCCGCGCCCCCGGATATCGCTTGACGGCAGCGAGGTCTCTTTCGCCGTCAATCCGAGGCCGAGAAAAAGAGCAGCCGGTACTTTCCGATCTGTATCTCGTCGCCGTTCTGCAGCGCGGCGGATTCTATACGCTCGCGGTTCAGGTAGGTACCGTTCAGTGAGCCCGTATCGGTGAGGGTGAAGGTCGAATGCTCTCTGCGTATCTCCGCGTGCTTACGGGAAACGGTTATGTCGTCGAGGAAGATGTCGCTTTCCGGATGCCTTCCGATGGCAACCAGGTCACGATCCAGGGTGAAGGTCATGCCCGCGTCCGGCCCCTTTTTTATCACCATGATGGCCGTGCCCTTCCTCAAAGCCTCCCCCGGAGGCGAGACCTCCACCTCCTCCTCCACTTCGCTTTCCACCGGAGGAAGGCCGATGGTGCTGTCGTCCTTTTCGTCGGCGCCGGCTATCCTCGCTCCACAACGAGAGCAGAAAAGGCTGCCATCCGGGTTCTCATGTCCGCACAGATTGCAGTACAAGGGCAGTTACCTCCTCAGGGGCGATCCCGACGTGTCGCGTTCCATCGTCTCCCTGCGCCGCGTAGAGAGCGTTTCTTTTATCCGGCCGTTCCCAACCATTATATTATTATGCGTGCAGTGGAACGTAAATGAAAGCCTTACCTTTAGGATTCTTAGGAGCGTCAGTCGATGGTGGGGTCGTTGCGACTTGCGCCCAGCGCCTCTCCGGCCAGGATCTCCGTGAGACGGCTTATCTCCTCGTCGCTGATGATCGTCTTGCCCTCCGCAATTCCCGCCTTTTTGCGCCTGACCAGTTCGGCCCGCAAGATGTCTATCTTGCCGTGCAAAACGCGCCTCTGGTACGAGACCCTGGCCTCCTCCTTCAAGAGCTCCTGTAGTATCGCCCGGAGTTCCTCATCGCTCTTAGCGGTATAATCGATATATACCTCGTGGGGAGGAACTCCCGTGGGCTGTTTACCTTCCCCGCTCATCCATGACCCTCCTTAAGATGGAATATAGATCAAAGTTATTTTAGCAGAATAGGGGCGTTTCCTCTATGCTTCGCGGTCTCCTCCCCACCTCTTGTCCCGCGGTGAAAGAGAGGGAAAGGAGAGCCCCTCGGTGTTCGCGATCCATCGCGGCGATCGGTAAGCCGCCTCAAGCTCGCGCCAGCGCTCCTTTTCCGGGGCGGTAAGCGAAGCCTCGTTTATCCTTACCGCGAAGGCTTTCTCGAATCCCCGCCGGAAGGCCTCCCCTATCTCCTCCCAAGTAACGTTGCACCCCGCTTCACGCAGGTTTACGCAGCGCGAGCGATAGCGCCGTTGCGCCACCAGGCGCTCTTGCCGGGTGCGAAAGCGAAGGAGCTTGAAGAGGGTTTCCGAGCCATCGGAGAGAAACAGCGAGCCGTGTTGTAGGGTGGCCCCTCCCCGCCGCACCTGCGCGCTTCCGCACAGCTTGCGCCCTGCGTGTACCAGATCCGCCCTGGTGGTAGCGGCGAAACACGCTCCTCCCGATAGGCGGTAGTTCTCGTCGGCGCGACTTTGCAAAGAAGCCTCCACGCCAAGCTCGCGCAGGGCGGCGATGATGCCGGCGCAGATGACCACATAGGCCGCCTCCACGCTTCGCGGCAGCCCCCAACCGTCGGGAATCACCAGGCTGTAGGTGAAATCCTCCAGGTGGAGGATGCCCTTGCCGCCCGTCGGCCTCCGGACGACCTCGATTCCCTCTGCTGCACATCCCTCCAGATCTATCTCCTCCACGGGCTGGAAGCGCCCCAGGGAGAGGGCGGGAGGTGCCCAGCGATAGAAGCGCAAGGTGGGCACGAAACCCTGGTCAGAGGCCGATTCCAACAGCGCCTGGTCCAGGGCCATATTGGAAGCCCCGCTCGCGGGAGGGGTCAGAACGAGGCGCCAGTGCTTAATGGGCGTTTGAGCGAGTTCCTGATAAGGCATGGTGGTCGTCATGGCGTAGAACCCCGCGCTCGCGGAAGAAGGGAGCAACGCCTTAAAGCAATTCCGCCTGCAGCACTTCCTCCAACTGCTGGAAGACGAAGCGATCCGTCTCCTCGCTCAATGAGGCCACAGCGTCCTTGAAGACCTTGACGGTGTAGTTGCGCATGGAGGCGTCAAGGGCGGTGGCGTAAACGCAGATGTTGGTGAGCACTCCGGTGAGATAAAGGGTCTTGACTCCCATCTCCCTCAGATAATTGTCCAGGTCGGTGCCGAAGAATGCGCTATACCTGCGCTTAGGGACGATGTAGTCGCCGGCTTGCGGCGCCAGCTCCACCACCACCCCGGCTCCCCAGCTTCCGGTGACGGCGTGGGGAGGCCAATACCTGAACTCGTGGTCGTCCTCGCGGTGGGCGTCGGTAACATAGATCACGGGAACGCCCTCGCGCCGGGCCTCGGCGATAAGCTCCGCGATGCGCGGCACGATACGTTTTGCGCCGGGTACCGACAAAGCACCTCCTTCCTCGATGAAATCGTTGAGCATGTCGATGACCAGCAGCGCGCTGTCCGCCTCGAATACCACTTCATCCCTCCTTTTTATCGCGCGCCCGGCCGATCTGAGCGGCCTTCTAGACCCCTCAGCCGGAAACCATGTCCATTATCCTCTTGGCGTATTCGCCGATGATTCGCGCGGCGAGGCGGTCGTCCTCCGCCTCGCATATGAGGTGCAGGGTCGGCTCGTCGGGGTCGGGGAGGATGAGTATCCAGGCCCCGCCGTCCAGGTTGATCTTCACGCCGTCGATGAGCTCCAGACTGCCGTTGTCCCCTTCCTCCACCAGCCTGCGCATGATCATTCCCTTCTGTTCCCAGGAGGCGGGGATCTCCTCCGAGAGCAGGTGCACCGCCGGCAGGTCGTCCACCAGCTCCGAAAGGGGCTTCCCGTAGGCGCATAGGCGGTCGAGCAGCACCGCGGTGCTGATCATGGCGTCGTAGGTGGGCAGGAAGGAGGGGAAAATGAACCCGCCGCTCCCCGCCCCCGCGAAGATGACCCCTCCGTCGAGGGAGGCACGCATGAGCTCGCTGCGGCTGACTTTGGTCCGTAACACCTCGTTCCCGTGGGATTCCGCGATGGCCTCCACCTTGGAGGTCATACTGACGGGAACGGCTATCCTGCCCCTCCAGCCCGTCTCCGAGAGCAGTTTGACGAAGAGAAGGAGGGTGGATTGGGGAGGCACCTGTCTTCCCTGATCGTCCAGCAGATAGAGCCTTTCCCCGGCGTTGTCCAGCATGATGCCCAGTTCCGCCTCGGAGGTCTTAACGAGGTGGGAGAGGTTGCGCAGGGAGGAGGCCAGTTCCTCCTGGCTCATGGTCACTTTCTTCTCATCCGTGAAAGCGTTGAGCCCCAGGACGTCGCAACCCAACTTCCCCAGGATAGAGGGCAGGATGGAGCTGCAGCTTCCGTAGGCGTAATCCACCACCAGGCGGAAGCGCCTTTCCCGCAACGACTCCAGGTCCACCTGCGCCAGGAGAGAGTTGGCATACATCTCTAAAACGCGGGGCGGGAAGACGATGGCCCCGATCTCGTCCACGAACGCGCGGCGGAAATTGGCCTGGTAAAAGACCTTCTCGATGTCTCTCTGCTTTCCCTCGGAGATGTCAATGCCTTCCTCGTCGAAAAAGCGTATCTCGATGGACTGGGGGTCGAAGGCGGAGATGCGCACGTCCACTCCCCCTACCGCGCGCTCCGTTTTGATGGCGAAGCGGTTAACCGGCGAGGGGGAGATCTCGAGGTCGGATACGTTGATGCCCGCGGAGTTCAAACCCGTTATCACCGCGCGCTTGATGGTGCGGGCGGATCGAGAGGCGTCGCGGGAGGTGACCACCGTGGTGCCCATGGGGAGTCCGGAGCCGTAGGCCATGGCGATACGCAAGGCCTGTTCCGGGGTGATGTCGATGTTCATGATGCCGGAAACGGCGCGCTTTCCGAAAAGGGTGCGAAGGCCCTTCGACTCCCAGATGATGCTGGTGTTCACCGTGGCCCCCGCCTCGACCGTCTTGAAGGGATATATCTTGACGTCGTGGTTGACGAGCACGTTTTCGCCTATGAGACATTCGTCCCCCACCACCACCCCTTCCTCCAGACGCACGTTGCCCTTGAGATCGCAGTTCTTCCCCACCACACATCCCCGGATGTGGGAGCCGTTGCCTATATAGGAGTTGTCGTAGACGATGGCGCGGTGCACGAAACAATCGCTTTTAACGGCCACGTTATCCCCAAGAACGCTGTACTCTCGCACCACCGCACCCCTTTCCACCTTGCAGTGGTCTCCCAGCACCAGGGGGCCTCTGAGGTCGGCCCCTTCCTCGATATCCACCCCCTCTCCCACCCATATGTCCTCGGCCATGCGGAAACCCGGAGGGTCGATCTTCACCCTGCGGTCCAGGATATCGCGATGCGCGGATACGTATTGCTCGAAGTTGCCGATGTCGCACCAGTAACCCTCGGCCACGAAGCCGAAGAGCGGTTTGCCCTTGTCGAGCAACATGGGGAATAGATCCTTGGAGAAGTCGAAGGGCCGATCCTGGGGGATGAAGTCCAATACCTCGGGCTCCAGCACGTAGATGCCGGTGTTTATGGTGTCGCTGAAGACCTGTCCCCAGTTGGGTTTTTCCAGGAAGCGCTCTATGCGTCCCTCCGGGTCGGTTACCACGATCCCGAACTCCAGGGGGTTTTCCACCCGGATAAGGGTCAGGGTGGCCAGGGCGCCGGAGCGGCGGTGGAAATCTATCACTTGATTGAGGTCGATGTCGGTCAGGGCATCCCCGCTGATGACCAGGAAGGTGTCGTCGAGCAAGCGGGAGGAGTTCCTCACGCTTCCCGCCGTCCCCAAGGGCGTGGACTCGGTGGAGTAATGCATGGACACACCCCACTCCTCGCCGTCGCCGAAGTAATTGCTGATGAGGGTGGGGAGAAACTGGAGGGTGACCACGGCCTCGCGGAAGCCGCAGCGGTGGAGGAGATTGACGATATGCTCCATCATGGGGCGGTTGACCACCGGGAGCATGGGTTTAGGCTGGTTGCTGGTGAGGGGTCGCAACCTGGTGCCTTGCCCTCCCGCCATGATCACCGCTTTCATGCCCCTGCGCCTCCCGGGTTTCTCAAGACATAAAATCCATCACCAGCACCAGGGTGGGCTCAGGCAACTCCCCCGGCGCCAGGTAGACGGGCGACCTCCCTACCCTTTGCACGCGCGTGAAGCGCGAGGCGAACGGCTCCTCGGTGAGGATAGGGAACGAACAGGCGGAGTTGCGGTAATGCATGGGCACCGCAATGCGTGGCGCGATCTCCTCCACCAGGGCCGCCGCTTGGGCGTCGTCGATGGTGAAGGTGCCTCCCACAGGGACGAAGAGCACGTCCGCGCCCTTGAGGCGTGAGGCGATTGCGGGATCCAGCGCGTGTCCGAGATCGCCCAGATGCACGAAGGTGACGCCCTGCATATCCCAGAGGAACACCACATTGCCGCCCCTCTCCCCTCCCCCGCTGGCGTCGTGGAAGGTCGGGAACCCGATAACGCTTATCCCCCCTACCTTATGCTCCCCGGCTTCCCTCACCACCACCGGGTCTCCTTTTACCAGGGAGACGTTTCCGTGGTCGAAATGGTCATGGCTGACCAGCACTATGCCCGCTTCCACGCCCGGCAAGGGATAGCCGACCCCGTCTCCGTAGGGATCGGTGACCAGGCGGTTCCCCGCTCCGTCCTCCAACAGGAACATGGCATGTCCCAGCCAGCTCACGCGCACCGCTTCCGTGAGCGGCCTCTCGGCGGTGAAGTCGATGGTCATGCTATTCCTCCTCGTATTACTCTTTGGGTCGAGTGTGGCTTGCCGCCGGCGTGGCGGAACCGGTTGCCTCCGCCGGCAGGGTGCCGAGGGCATCAAATGCCGACGGCCTTGTCTTCTCTTATGATTTTTATACCCCTGCGGATATAGATAAAACCGCTGATATACGAGAATACGATCCCCAGGCTGAAAAGCCCGAAGCCCACGGGGTTTACGCGCTCGAAAAAGGATGTCCGACCCGCCGGATACGGCAGGTTTAAAAGCACGAATACGCAGATGGCGGTGAAGAGCAGGGCGGTGGCGAGCTTACCGGTCCAGTGCACGGCAAGCTTTTCACGCACTCTCTTATCGTTGATGCCGACCACCGGAGCACCCACGAGCATGATGGCGTCACGGCTGACGATGAGCAGGCCCATCCAGAGTGGAAGGAAGTGGCGCCACATCATGGACACCAAGACCGATATCACCAGCAGGCGATCCGCCAGGGGGTCGACCACCTTGCCGAACTCGCTGATGGTATCGGTGCGGCGCGCGATCTGTCCGTCGATAAAATCCGTGAAGGCGGCGAACATGAAGACCGCAAGCGCCCAGTAGTGTGCTCCGTCGACCCTGGAAGTCGAGGCCACGGAGATAAGCCATGCTATCACGGGTATGAGTATGATGCGCAGGCAGGTAAAGAAATTGGCGATATTCCTTTTTATCATTCAGCACCTCCTAGCGCTTCCACCTCCGCTGCGGGACGATTCATCAGGGCTTTAGAGCGGAGCAGGTCCTCGTGCTCCCGCTTCCGTCTGCCGGAGAGGCAGGCTCCCTCCCTCAGGGTTGACGGTCCCGTCCGGGAGCCGCTTATGCCGCCGGCATACACGGGCTTTCCCGAAACCCGCTCCTAAAGGGTACCTTAACCTGCCGCGCATATAAAGAGCCCGCTTGCGTGCGGCATTGACCGGGGGACGTCGCGGAGAGGCGGGGCGTATCCACGCCTTACTCCATCGCGTCCACGCCCATGAGCACGGCGGGAGGAGTCTCGATTTCGGCATGACCTACGACCTTCCAGCTGCGGGATGTGGTGTTTGGCCTCGCCGGTTGGATTATCGTTAGACGGAGCATGAAAAAAGGGGCTTTCGGTTATCCGAAAAACCCCTCCTTGCCTGGTCGGGATGGCCGGATTTGAACCGGCGACCTCTTGACCCCCAGTCAAGCGCGCTAACCAAGCTGCGCCACATCCCGCCGGAGCGCTTCCAGGCTTACATTCTATAGGCCGTGTACGTGTATTGCAACGTCCCGCGAAGGCTTATGAAGCGGGCGTGAACCGTATGGCCACGGATGCCTTGGCGCTTATCCTCGTATCCCCGCTTGTCTTCACGCCTATGGCATGCGCTCATTCCTCGGCGGAGCCGTGCAGTCGGCGTGAAGTGAAGTCGTTCACTAAATGGTAGGCGCACACGCGATTGCGTCCATACTGCTTAGCTTGGTACAGTGCGCGGTCCGCCTTATCTATAAGCTCTTCCGCGTCAAGAGCGTCCTCAGGCAGGTTGGCCACACCCATGCTCACCGTGAGGTTGCCGCCCGGCTGGTCCTCCTCGAAGGGAAAGACGTGGTCTTGAACCACGCGCCTGATACGCTCGGCCATGGCCAGGGCCTCCTGCTTGCCCACCTCGGGTATGATCACCGAGAACTCCTCTCCCCCATAACGAAATACCGAGTCCACGTCTCGCGTGTTCTGACGCAGCAGGCCGGCCAGCACCCTTAGGACCTCATCCCCTCGCAGGTGGCCATGGCGGTCGTTGTAGTTCTTGAAGAAATCGATATCCAGCATGATGAAGGATAGGGGGCGCTCGTAGCGCAGCGAGCGCTTGACCTCCTCTCCCAGCACACGCTTGAGGTGGCGGATGTTATACAGCCCCGTCATCTCGTCGGTTATAGCCAGGCGCGATATCTCCTCGAAGAGGCGCGCGCTCTCCACCGCCATGCCGATCTGCTCCCCGATGGCCTTGGCCAGGGTGGCGTCCTCGCTATCGAATGCGTCCTGGTAGCGGCTGGCCATATGCAGGATGCCGTATATCTTCTTCCCGGCGCGGATGGGCACGCAGAGGACGGAACGGGTGTGGGGATCAACGGCCATGTTGGGACAGCTTGGGTCGGAGGCGAGATCCCCGCACAGGTATGCCTCGTCTTGTTCCAGGACGTAACAATCCCTTATGCGCTCTATGGGACGGCCGAGATGGCGCTGCACGTAGTCAAGGCTGAAACCGAAGCTGCGAACCGTTTCCATGAGCCCCGTGTCGCGGTCGACGATGCACAGGAGGGCCTTCTCGGCGGCGAACAGCCCCCTGATGACGTCCAGGGCCAGGTTGTAGAGTTGGTCGAGGTTGGATACGGTGCTGATGGCGTCCACCACACGGATAAGGCTGGTGAGCTGGGCGACCTTTTCCTCGCTGCGGCGGTAGAGAAGCGCGTTGTCGATGAAGACCGAGATGTGGGGGGAGAGGAGCTCGACCATCTCCAGGTCTCGCCGACCGAAACCCCTCCGGTTAAGCTTGTTGGCGAGCACCAGCACCCCGATGCTCTTTCCCCTCGCGGCGAGGGGGCACGCGATAAGGTCGAAGACCTTGTAGTCGGGGTGGAAGGGCGATATCTCCATGCTTTGCGACAGGCTGCGGGAGATGAGCAGGGCCCTGCCCTCACGCAAACAGTCGCTGATGACCCCGGGGTCTCCCGCCTTTACCCTGAGTTTTGCCGTGGACACGAAGTCCAGGCCGAGCGAAGGCTGCTGGGGCTCAAGGACTCCCGTTTTCTCGTCGTACAAATAGACCAGGGTGATCTCCGCCCTGGACAATTCCGCCAGGCGTTGGGTGATCTCCTTTAGGACGCTGTAGAGGGCCGGGCTCTTGCTGGAGCTCACGCTTATCTCGTAGAAGACCTTAAGGCGGGCCCTGTCCCGGAGCAACAAATCGATGACGAAGAGATTAACAGCGGTGGCGACTGCGAGATAAGCGTAACGGAAGGCCAGCGCCTGAGCGAGGTCGTAACCGGCCGCGTGGGAGACGTCGACGGCCGCCACAACCCCGTAGAACGCGGCGCACAGCGCGAAGGCATACAAGGCTCCCCAATAACCTTCATATATCCCGCCTATGAGGGGCGCGATGCCCAGGAGAAGGAAAAGGTAACTCTCAACGCCTCCGCAGAAATATAGAGCTGCGCAGAAGAAAGCGATATCCAACGCTCCGGTTACCATGCGCATGCTGCCCTTCAGCCCCATAATGCCGTATGAGAGATAGATGACGGCGGTAAAAAGGAGGTAAAAGGCCGCCAGGATATAAAGGGGGGTGTAGCTTATCTCCGCCCCGAGATCGATGCCCAGACGGTCGAGGTGCACCAGCCCTAAAAGCAGCAGCGTCAGTATCACGCGGAAGGAGACCTCTCGCCCGCGAGAATCCAACATCTCCTCTCCCGAGACGGCGGTATAGCGATTATCCATGACCTCATCCGTTGCCGACCGGTTGGAAGCCCGGCGCGCTTTTCGCGATCCCCGTGAAGCGATCGGTGGTCGCGCAACGCCTCGGCTCCCACGTATGCCATCTGCCGCGCGGCGCCTGAAGCGCCAGAAATATATTAGCACTTGGAGACGACCAGCGGCTCCCCGTTGCGATGCCATGCGGTCCTAGGCCATGTGGTCGGCGAAGCGGTGCATCATGCTTACGGGGACCTCCGCGGTGACGCGATACCCCCCCTCTTTTTCCTCCACCGACAGCACCCGGCCGACACGGTAGAGAAAAGCGAGTTCCTCCCCTTCCGAGAAGGGCAGAAGAAGCCTAACCAGGCGAGAAGGGCGCAACGCCTCCGCCATGCGTTCTCGCAACTCGGGGAGCCCCTCTCCTGTCAGCGTGGAGGTGAAAACCCCGTTGGGCACGGCGCGGGCCATCTCCGCCCTCT
>JACVJD010000036.1 GCA_015711825.1 Candidatus Solincola daggyaiensis | reverse complement strand
CCCCGGAAGGGGCGAATGCGGCCTGGGTGCTGCGGGAAACCATGACCGACAAGGCGGGCGAGGTGCTGGCGGTACGCATAAACGGAGAGCTGGCTGACCTCTCCAGCGAACTCATGGAGGGCGACCATTTGGAGCCGGTTTTCTGGGGGGATGAGGGCGCAGAGGATATTTACCGCCATACCGCCTCACACGTCATGGCCCAGGCGGTGCTGGAACTCTTCCCCGGGGCAAAACTGGCCATAGGCCCGGCAGTGGCGGACGGTTTCTATTATGACTTCGACCTCCCCCAAACGCTTACGCCGGAGGACCTGCCTCATATCGAGGAGCGCATGAGAAAGATCGTGGGCGCCGATCTCAAGCTGCGGCGGGAAGTCATGGGAAGGGAAGAAGCCATCGCCGTCTTCGGGGAAATGAACCAGCAATACAAGGTGGAGCTCCTGGAGGAGATGGAGAGCGACGAAGTCACCGTCTACCGCCAGGGGGGTTTCATGGACCTGTGCAGGGGCCCGCATCTTGCCTCCACCGGAAGGCTGCGCCATTTCAAGCTGCTTAGTATTGCCGGCGCCTACTGGAGGGGCGACGAAAAACGCCCCATGCTGCAGCGCATCTACGGCACCGCGTTCGACGATGCGGAAGAGCTGCAGAAGTATCTGCGCTTTCGAGAGGAGGCGGAGAGGCGTGACCATCGCAGGCTGGGAAGGGAGCTGGACCTTTTCAGCTTCCACGAAGAGGCTGGACCAGGGGTGGTCTTCTACCATCCCCGCGGAGCGGTGCTGCGCGAGATCATCGAGGGTTTTCTCAAGGAGGAACACCGCAAACGAGGATACCACATGGTGATAACGCCACACCTTTTCAGGGGAGAGCTGTGGCACACCTCCGGTCATATGGACTATTACCGCGAGAACATGTATTACTTCGAGAAAGAGGGTATGGAATACGTGGTCAAGCCCATGAACTGCCCGGGCCATCTTCTCATCTACAAGACCAGACCAAGGAGTTATCGCGAGCTGCCGCTGAAATATTTCGAGCTCGGCACGGTTTACCGCTATGAGAGGTCGGGGGTGCTGCACGGTCTGATGCGCGTGCGAGGGTTCACCCAGGACGATGCCCATATCATCTGCGCCGAAGACCAGTTGGAAGAGCAGGTGAGGGAATGCCTGGAGTTCGCTTTCTACTCCCTGCGCACTTTCGGGTTCGAGGATTTCGACGTTTTCTTAAGCACGCGTCCCGAGAAATCTGTGGGAGGAGACGAGCTGTGGGAAAAGGCCACCGGCGCCTTGCGGGACGCCCTCGAGGATATAAAGATGCCCTACTCTATTGACCCGGGAGAAGGGGTTTTTTACGGACCCAAGATAGATGTTAAACTCAAAGACGCCATCGGCAGGTCGTGGCAGGGGCCCACGGTACAAGCCGACTTCAACCTTCCTGAGCGCTTCGACCTAACTTACACGGGGCCCGACAACCGCAAACACCGCCCGGTCATGATCCACCGCGTGGTCCTGGCGGGAATCGAGAGGTTTTACGGCGTGCTCCTGGAGCATTACGCGGGCGAGTTCCCCTTTTGGCTTGCGCCGGTGCAAGTGGTGGTAGTGCCCGTGGCCGATCGCCATC
The DNA here is from genome assembly GCA_015711825.1 of Candidatus Solincola daggyaiensis. GTDB lineage: Bacteria > Actinomycetota > Geothermincolia > Geothermincolales > RBG-13-55-18 > Solincola_B > Solincola_B daggyaiensis. The sequence continues at coordinate 26,283 of JACVJD010000036.1, read as the reverse complement.
TTGATTATGCGCGCGAGGTGGAGGCGCTCTTGGCGGAGCGGGGATTTCGCGTGGAGGTGGATGACGATCGCCAGACGGTGAATATGAAGATCCGCCGAGCTCAGATACAAAAGGTCCCCTTCACCTTCGTAGTGGGTGATCGAGAGATGGAGGCGAATACGGTTTCGGTGAGGGACCGCTCGGGCAAGGACGTGCGCGGAGTTCCCGTACCCGAGGTCATGGCGAGGCTTGCGGAGATGTCCACGGAGAGAAGGGCGATCGCGGAGTGGAGACCAGGTTAGGATGGGATTTGCCGAAAAAGGCGATTTAGCGTGGCCGTGCCGATATCTTCACGCGATGAGATCGACGCCGGCGGTCGTGAGCCCGATGCAGTTTCATCGGGGAGAGCAAGCCGAGGCGGTTGAATAGGATCGGGAGCAAGGGCATGGAGAGAATGTGGCGTCCATGGAGGATGGCCTACTTGAGCGAAATCGAGAACCGCAGGGATGAAGAATGCATATTCTGCTCCAAGCCTAGGGAGGGGGATGACGCGGCGTCTTTGATACTTTGCCGGGGTGAGACGGCGTTCATCATCATGAACCTCTACCCCTACAACACCGGTCACGTAATGATAGCCCCATATCGTCACGTGGGAAAACTGGAGGAGCTCGGCGAGAAAGAAGCGGCTGAGATCATGAGATTGGCGGCGCTTTCCATCCGCGCCATCCGGCGCGAGATGCAGCCCCAGGGTTTCAACCTCGGGATGAATCTGGGCAAGGTTGCCGGAGCGGGTTTCGACGAGCATCTGCACCTGCATGTCGTGCCTCGCTGGGAAGGCGATACCAATTTCATGCCTGTGCTGGGGGAATGTAAGGTGATGCCCGAGAGCGTACAGGACAACTATACACGTCTCCGGCGCGCACTGGAAGCGGTGCTGTCGGAGGGCAGGTCGTCTTAGCCTCCGGATCCTATATATTCGCTTTTAAACGGCTTGAATTGCCGGTTAGCCATGCGGTCTTTTCGCCCTTGCATAGAGAGGAGAGGAAGGTTCGGATTAAAGCCGTTGATCATAGAGGACGGTTTCCTCTTCAGGGGCGTTTTCAGCCGGCTTAATCCCTTTCCTTCTTTTCCTCCTTCGCGGCCTCTATGATCTTGGCGGCGATGTGGGAAGGTACCTCTTCGTAATGGGAGAGTGACATGCGGAAGGTGCCGCGACCTCCGGTTATGGAACGAAGGTCGATGGAATACCTGAGCATCTCCGCCATGGGAACCTGTGCGCGCACGAGCTGTAGTCCTCCCTCCGATTCCATGCCCAGGATGCGGCCCCGCTTGGCGTTGAGGTCGCCCATGACGTCCCCCATGTAGGCCTCTGGGACCACGATCTCTACGTTCATGATCGGTTCAAGCAGATAAGGGTCAGCTTCCGCTACGGCGTTGCGCAAGGCGAGGGAGCCTGCGATTTGGAAGGATATGTCGGATGAGTCCACGGGGTGGTACTTGCCGTCGTACACGGTGGCCCTCAGGTCCACCATGGGATATCCCGCCAATTGTCCTTCCTCCATGGCTTTGCGGATGCCCTTTTCCACCGAGGGTATGAATTGCTTAGGGATTACGCCCCCCACGATCTTGTCCACGAACTCGAAGCCGCCGCCTCTCTCCAACGGCTCCACCTCCACCCAGGCGATGCCGAACTGACCGTGGCCACCGGTCTGCTTCTTATGCTTCCCCTCCGCCTTTGCGCTCTTGCGAACGGTCTCTTTGTAAGGGACTTTGGGAAGCTCCGTGTTTACGTTGACCCCGAACTTGCGAGACATGCGCTCCATCATGATGTCCAGGTGGGTTTCCCCCATACCCGAGATTATGGTCTGTTTCACCTCGGTATCCCGGCGCACGTTGAAGGTCGGGTCCTCGTCGCCCAGACGGGCGAGGGCCACAGAGAGCTTGTCCTCATCCCCTTTGGTCTTAGGCTCTACGGCCAAGGACATTATGGGCTCGGGGAATTCGATGGAGGGAAGAACGATGGGGTTGTCCTTTTGGCAGAGAGTATCCCCGGTGGAGGTTTCGGTGAGCTTGGCCACACCGCCGATATCTCCTGCCGATACCTCATGAGCCGGTATCTGGTTTTTACCGCATATATAGAAGACCTGCCCAACGCGTTCTTCCTTGTCGCGCACGGAGTTGTAAACGGAGGAGTCGGAGGCTATGGAGCCGGAGAACACCCTGAAGTAGGTCAGCTTTCCTACGTAGGGGTCCGAGATGGTGTTGAAGACCAGCGCGGCCAGCGGAGACTCGGGGCTTGCCTTCAGCGATATCTCGTCCTCGGAGCCCTTTTTCGTTCCCCGTATCTCTTGCAGCCTTTGAGGTGAGGGCAGGGAGTTGATGACGGCATTGGAAAGAAGGTCTACCCCTATGTTGCGGGTGGCGCTGCCGCACAATACCGGCACGATGGCGCCTTCCGATACCCCCCTAAGAAGGGCCGAGAGAACCTCGGCCTCCTCGAGTTCCTCCCCTTCGAGATAGCGCTCCATGAGCTCATCGCTGGCCTCTGCCGCTCCCTCGATGATCTTCTCTCTGGCCTCCAAGACCTGGGATTCCATCTCCGAGGGGATCTCGGTCTCCGTCGCCTTACCGTCATCGCCGTAAAGGTAAGCCTTGGAGGAGATGAGGTCCACCACGCCACGGAAATCATGCTCCTCACCGATGGGAAGCTGGAAGGGAACTATGCGCGAGCCGTAGATCTGCGCGAGTTGGTCCACGCAGCGCTGGAAACCCGCGTTTTCCCGGTCCATCTTGTTTACGAAAACGATACGAGGATAGCCGTAGTCGTCAGCCATCTTCCATATCAATTCCGTCTGCACTTCCACCCCGGCAACGGCGGAGATGACGAAAACGGCGCCGTCGATAACGCGCAATACCGATATGACCTCTCCGATAAAATCCGCGAATCCGGGGGTATCGATGAGGTTTATCTTGTGGTCTTTCCACTCAAAGGCGAGTGGGGTGGCCTTCACCGAGATGCCGCGTTTCTGCTCGTCGGGGTCAAAATCGCTGGCGGTGTTTTTCTCTTCCACCCGTCCCATTCGTTTAATGGTGCCCGCATTGAAAAGCATCGCCTCGGCGACGGAAGTTTTGCCGGCGTCCCCATGACCGAAAAGGGCCACGTTGCGTATCTTTCCCATCACGTACTTATCCATGCAGATCCCCGTTCCTTTCCTCGTCCCGGCGATAACGTTTATATATTATAAGCGCGCGGCGTGCAGTGTGGTAGTTGAAGCATGGAGATGCCGGGGGGTACTGGGAGGGGCGAAAAGCAGCCCGGCGGATGTGCCTATATGGCGCCTGAAGCTCTTTGCGCCGACGGGTGCCTGGGGGTCGATGGGGGCGTCGGTCAAGGAAATTGCCTGCTAGATGGGGGTTTGGAATGCCTACGGATATTTGCCTGCAATTGAAAAGCTATGCTACAATATCAACATAAGTACGTAATCCGGGAGCCGAGTGGGCGAGCGCCCACTTTTTATTTGGATGCGGGGTGAGACGATATGCACGGTGGAGCGCTCAAGGACATAGAGCATAAGCTGGAGGATCTCATAGAACCCATAGCAGACGAAGCCGGGCTTTCCTTGGTGTCGGTGGATGTTGAACGCAGGGGAAGAAAGCTGGTAGTGACGGTATGCCTCGACCGAGAGGGGGGCATAGACGTGGACACCTGTGCGGAGATCAGTGAGGAGATAAGCCGGCATCTCGATGTGGAGGACATGATCAGCGAGAGCTATCACCTGGAAGTAGAGTCGCCGGGATTGCAGCGCGTACTGCGCAAGCCGCGTGAGTACCGATGTTTCACGGGCCGGGAGGTCGAGATAGTGCTGCGCCAGGCCTTTGAGGGGAGACAGAAAATAAAAGGAACGCTCAAGCACGCGGATGATGAGGGTATAGCGGTGGTGATTGACGGCGAGGAGATCTCCTTTCCCTATCAGGCACTGAAAAAGACCAGTCTCTATTTCGAGTCTCCATGGTAGGGGCGGTCAGGCAGACGCGAGGAGGAGAGGTCCTTGAACCAGGAATGGCTTGAGGCATTGCGTCAGATAGAACGCGAAAAAGGAATAGATGCAGAAACCATCATCCAGGCCTTGGAGGCGGCTCTGCTCTCCGCCTATAAAAAGAACTATACCACTGAGGAAGAGGCCAGGGTGGAGGTGAATCGCGATACCGGCACCATCCACGTCTATGCCGAGAGGTCGGATGCAAAGACGGGCGAGATCAGGGAGGAGGAGGTCACTCCCAGGAATTTCGGGCGTATCGCGGCGCAGACCGCCAAGCAAGTGATCCTGCAGCGTATAAGGGAGGCCGAGCGCGACCTCATGTTCGACGAGTACTACGAGAAGGCTGGAGATATCGTCACCGGCATCGTGCAGCAGTCGGACTCGCGCTATACCCTGGTCGACCTGGGCAAGGTGGAAGCCATTCTGCCGGTATCGGAGCAGATGCCCGGCGAGCGTTACAGGCATGGGATGCGTATTAAGGTTTTCATCGTGGAGGTGCGCAGATCGAGCAAGGGCCCGCAGATCGTGGTTTCCCGCACCCATCCTGGGTTGTTGAAGAGGCTGTTCGAACTGGAGGTGCCCGAGATAGCGGAGGGCTATGTCGAGATCAAGGCGGTAGCCAGAGAGCCCGGCCACCGCTCAAAGATCGCGGTGGTTTCCCATGATCGCAACGTCGATCCCGTGGGCGCTTGCGTGGGCGCACGCGGTTCGAGAGTGCGCATGGTGGTGAACGAGCTGAAAGGGGAAAAGGTAGATATCGTGCCCTGGAAAGAGGACGTCGCTGAATTCGTGTCCAATGCCCTCAGCCCGGCCAAGGTAAAGGAGGTGAAGGTATACCCCGAGGAGGAATTGGCGGAGGTGTTGGTTCCGGACAGCCAGCTCTCACTAGCCATCGGAAAAGAGGGGCAAAACGCCAGGCTTGCCGCGAAACTCACCGGCTTGAGGATCGACATCCGCAGTGAAACGCAACTGCGTGACGAGCGCGAGGGGTATACGGTTGAGGTCGAAGAGAGCCATCATGTACGCGAAGGCGAAGAAGACGTGGCCGAAGAAGAGGGCGACGGGGAAGAGGTCATCGATTCAGGAGCGCATCTGGAAGAGGACGAGGTCCAAGAGGAAATGATCTCCGGCCATGACGGCGAAACAGGCCACGTTGCCGATGACCAGTTTATGGAGAAGGATTAAGCCCCCTGACATTAAAAGACTATAATCTTATATTGGCAAAGCAGGAACGAACGCGGGGAGAAGGTATGGCGGGAAAGAGGGTCCATCAACTGGCCAAGGAACTGGGAATGACCAGCAAAGAACTGCTGGAGGCCCTGCACGCCATGGGCGTGGAGATACAGAACGCCCTTGCGGCCGTCGATGAGCGGACGGAAAAAGAGCTGAAGAAAAAGCTGGGAGAAAGCAAGACGAAAGAAAAAACCGCCGCTAGGGGCGAGAGCAGGAAGTCCACCGGAGTCGACAGGTTGGACGCCGGGAAAAAGATGCCGGCGGATAGAAAACCCCAGAGAACCGCGAAACCCGCGCAGAAAACGCCGGCGGAACCCGAAGAGCCGCAGAGAGCCGAGGCGAAGAAAGCAGAGCGGAAGAAGGGGGTGGAGGCTGAGACCAGGGTCGAGAAGCCGACCGCCTCCGAGCACGACGCGCACGATCGCCACAAGGCTCAAACGGTCAAGGAGAGAACGCCGGCCCGCGAGAAGGATGGCCGCCAACATCCTGAAGCGCGTCCGAGGCCGCATGCGAGACCTCCTGTTAAGCCTCCGGAACGGCGTGCGGCGGATAAAAGGGAGCATCCTTCCAGGGGTACCGAAAGGCCGCTCGTACATCGAGAATCGGGCACCAAGCCCATGAAAAAGAAATTGCGCGTTCCTTCGGGAATAACGGTGCGTGATTTTGCCCAGAGAATAGGGAAAAAGCCGTCGCAGGTGATATCCATGCTCATGGGGTTGGGAGAGGCGGCCGGGATCGATAAACCGATATCCGATGACGCCCTGGCGCTGATCGCCGAGGAGATAGGTATCGACCTGGACATAAAGGCACGCGCCCCCGAAGGCCTGCCGGAGATGGTGGACGAACCGGAATCCCTGCTCCCCAGGCCGCCCGTGGTCACGGTGATGGGTCACGTCGATCACGGCAAGACCTCGCTTCTTGACGCCATCAGGAACACCGCGGTGACGGAGCAAGAGATGGGCGGCATAACCCAGCACATCGGTGCATCGGTGGTGGAGCACGCCGGCGGTATCATTACCTTTATAGATACCCCGGGACACGAATCCTTTACCGCCATGCGCGCAAGGGGGGCACAGGTGACCGATCTTGCAGTTCTGGTGGTGGCCGCCGACGACGGGGTGATGCCACAGACCATAGAGGCTATCGATCACGCCAGGGCGGCGGGAGTCCCGATCTTGGTGGCCGTGAACAAGATAGACAAACCGGACGCCAACCCTACCCGGGTCAGGCAGCAACTGACCGAATTCAACCTGTTGCCGGAGGAATGGGGGGGCGACACGGTTTTCGTCGATGTGTCCGCCAAGGAAGGCACCAATCTGGACCACCTCCTGGAGATGATATTGCTGCTGGCGGAGATGAACGACCTGCGTGCCAACCCCGGAGCTCCGGCCAGCGGGGTGGTGATAGAGGCGAGAATAGACAAAGGAAGAGGGCCGGTGGCCACGGTGCTGGTGAAAAGAGGCACCCTAAGGCGCGGAGACGTGCTTATTGCGGGGAAGGCATACGGTAGGGCAAGGGCACTTATGGATGATAAGGGCAGGAACATCGAAGCGGTGGGCCCCTCCTTTCCGGCGGAGATAATGGGACTCAACGCCGTGCCCGAGGCGGGCGAGGAGTTCGTGGTGGTGGAAGACGAGAAAAAAGCGCGCTACCTGGTGGAGACGAGGTTGGCCAGGGAGAGGGCTGAGGAAGAACGCAAGGTTACGCGCAGCTTTTCCCTCGAGGAACTCTTTCAACGCATCCAAGAGGGAGATGTCCAGGAGTTCAATCTCATCATCCGCGGAGACACCCAGGGCTCGGTGGAGGCGCTGCGGGACTCCATAGCCAAGATAAAAGTCGGAGATATAGTGGTAAGGATCATTCATTCCGGAGTGGGGGCGATAACGGAAAACGACGTCATGTTGGCAAAAGCCTCCGGGGCCGTGGTCGTCGGCTTCAACGTCAGGCCTGATTCCAAGGCGCTGGATCTCGCGACGCGGGAAAAGGTGGAGATAAGGACGTATCGTGTTATTTACCAGCTGTTGGAAGATCTGGAGGCGGCCCTGACGGGCATGCTCAAGCCGGTTTACGAGGAAGAGAAGGTGGGTGAGCTGGAGGTGAGGGCGGTTTTCCGCGTTCCTCGCCAGGGCAGCATAGCCGGAGCTTACGTTAAGCAGGGAGAGATCAACCGGAACTCACGCGTAAGGCTGGTGAGGGACGGTTCGATCGTCTATGAGGGAGGGATAGCCTCTCTAAGGCGTTTCAAGGACGACGTGCGTTCCGTCTCGGCGGGATACGAATGCGGAGTGGGCTTGGAGAACTTCCAGGACATCAAGGAGGGAGACGTTATAGAAGTGGTCCAGATGCGGGAGGTCCCAAGGGGCGAGACGGGGGCGGAATCCTGAGGAGGGCCCCATGTTCGTCGGCGCGCTCAGGATGGAGCTCTATATGCCCCAATGCAGTTCTTTGAAGGAAAAACGCCAGATTATTAAGTCCATCATCGACCGTACCCGTCATCGCTTCAATGTATGTGTGGCGGAGGTGGACAAGCATGACCTCTGGCAGGTCTGTACCATAGGCATAACCTGCGTGAGCAACAGCGAGAGCGCTGTGCGCGAGACCCTCAGCCACGTCGAGCGCAGCGTTAGGGCCATGGACAAGGCGGAGGTACTGGATTCTCCCCTTTTCATATTCAAGCCCTGATCCACGGCAAGCGCGAGCTAGGAATACGAAATGATCCCCGACCGCCTTAAGAGGGTAAATGAAGCATGCCGGGAAGCTCTCGGCGAGGTTCTTCAGGAGAAGGTGAAGGACCCGCGAGTGGGTTTCGTCACCGTCACCAAGGTTGAGGTGACTCCCGATCTCAGGCAGGCGAAGGTATGGCTCAGCGTCCTGGGAACGGAGGAGGAAGTGGACGCATGCATGCAGGCTCTGCAAAAAGCCAAGGGGTTCATGCGCCGTGAACTGGGTCTCAGAGTGAGGATGAGGTACACTCCCGAGCTGAGGATAATGCTGGACCGCGGAGCGGAGGTTAGCGAACGCGTGCAGGGTATCCTCAACCGCCTTGGAGACGAGGAGGAAGGATGAGCGGGGCTGATGAAGTGGCGCAGGCGATGCAGAAGGCCGGCAAGGTGATAGCTACCTCGCACGTCAACCCGGACGGCGACGGTGTAGGATCACTGCTTGCCGCAACCGTTTTTCTTCAAGATGCAGGCAAGACGGTCTTTTCGTGCCTGCCGGACCTCCGTAAATATCCTCCACAATACGAGTTCCTTCCGGGCAGGGAAGCGCTGTTAGAGCCCGAGGCGCTTCCGGAAAGCTGCGACGTTTTCTTAGCCCTGGATTGCAGCAACCTATCGCGGTTGGAGCCGCTCGAAAAGGCCTTCAGAAGCGCTGCCCTCACGGTGAATGTCGACCACCATGAGGACAACACTTTTTTCGCGGACGTGAACTACGTGGATCCAACCGCTTCCTCCACCGCGGAGTTGGTTTACCGCATCGCAGAGGCTGCGTCATGGAGGTTGGACGGGCGTGCGGCCACCTGCCTGTATGCCGGCTTGGTGACGGACACAGGCGGATTCCGGCACCGTAACGCCACCCCGTCAGCCTTTATGCTGGCAGCAAAGCTGGCGGCGGCTGGAGTGGATGTGCAGGGCGTAGCCAGAGAGATATACGAGTCCCAATCGTTGCCGTATACGCGGCTGCTCGGCATCGCACTCACACGCACCCAGTGGGAGGATGACCTGCGGCTGGTTTTCAGCTACGTCACCCAGGCCGACCTGGCGGAGACCGGCGCGACGCTGGCGGAGACGGAGGATCTTATCGACCACCTGCGACGTGTCAAGGGCGCTGCGGTGGTGGCCCTTTTCAAAGAACTCGCGGACGGTTCGGTGCGGGTGAGCTTGCGTTCCGGCGATAGGTTGGAGGTGGGCCCTATAGCCAGGCTTTTGGGCGGTGGCGGGCACGCCATGGCGGCCGGTTATACGACAAGCAAGGATTTGGAGAATAGCATCGTCGAGTTGAAGGATGCATTGCGAGACCGCCATGCCTGACCTTTCGCTCAGCGGGCTGCTTCTGATCGACAAGCCGAAGGGCCCCACTTCCCACCATATGGTGGACGCTGTTAGAAGGGCGCTCGGAGGCGCCAGGGTAGGGCATGTCGGCACCCTTGACCCCATGGCCACCGGTCTGCTGGTAATGCTGGTTGGGAGAGCGACCCGGCTGGCCCCCTACGTTCCCGGGGACCCCAAGCGCTATTCCGCCTCAATGCTTCTGGGGATGGAGACGGAAACCATGGACCTGGAGGGTAAAGTGCTGAGCGATAGAGGATATGCGGGAAGGCGTGAGGAGGTCGAGAAGGCGCTATCGAGCCTGGTGGGCGAATGGGAGCAAACGCCCCCGGCATATTCGGCGGTGAAACACCGCGGCAAACCCGCATACCGCTACGCACGCAAGGGAGAGCGCGTGGAGTTGGCGAGCCGAAAAGTGAGGATATATCGCGTGGAGGTGACCGCTTTCCGCCGGCTTGGGAATAAGGCGGAAGTGGATTTTTTAGTGGAGTGTTCTCCCGGCACCTATGTACGCGAGCTTGCGGCCAGGATAGGGGGTGAGCTTTCATGCGGCGGCACCCTGTCGCGCCTGCGCAGGGAGGCGTCCGGACCCTTCAAGGTGGAGGATGCCTTGGGCTTGGAGGAGTTTAAAAGCCGCCTAAAGGCAGGAGAGAAGGTGCTTCTGCCCATGCACATGGCGCTCGGAGGCATGAAATCGGTGGAGGTGAAGGCGGACTCCGTGCCGGGGGTGGTTAACGGAGGTAACCTCGACGAAAGCAAGCTCCTTATAACGAAGGAGGATTTTAAAGGCGGAGACATGGTAGCGGTGATGGGGAATGGCGAGCTGTTGGCCGTGCACGAGGTCACGATGGCGAAGCCGTTTTCCTCACGTCCCCTGCGAGTGGTGGGAACGGAGGCGCGCTTGCAAGGGCAAATTGAAAAACCGCCTGGTCATCGGTAGTAATATGAGGCATAGACGAGCCTTGCATCGAGGGGAAGCGATCGTTTTTTGGACGCATGCCTTATCGGCTATGATCTTGGCGGTGACGAGGTGAAAGGCTGATGGAGGTAATACCGGGCATAGAAGCCATCCCGGCCGACATGGGAGAGACGGTGGTCACGGTGGGGATGTTCGATGGCGTTCACCTTGGCCACCGCCGTATCATTTCCATCGCGCACGAGAAGGCGCGCGCACTGGGGCTGCGCTGCGTGGTGCTCACCTTCGATCGCCATCCCCTGGAGATACTCAAGCCGGGAGAGCACCCCAAGCTTCTATCGTCCAGCGCGCAAAAACTCCGCTTGCTTGAGGAGATGGACGTGGACATGGTATTGATGGTGCATTTCGACCGGGCTTTCTCCAACGTGACCGCGAGAAGCTTCGTTGAGGATCTGCTTGCGGGACGATTGAGGGCGGTAGAGATCGTCCTGGGCGAGAATTTCCGCTTTGGAAGGGGCGGCGAGGGTGACACAGGGTTTATGGCCGAAATAGGGAAGCGTTTCAATCTTACCGTTAACGCCGTGCCCCTGTTGAGGGCCAACGGCGAGGCGATCTCAAGCACCGTTATCAGGGGACTGGTGGAGGTGGGCGACATCGAGGGCGCAAACCGCCGCTTGGGGTGGGATTACATGATAGAGGGCGTGGTGGTGCGCGGCGACGCAAGGGGGCGGGAACTGGGGTTTCCCACCGCCAACCTCGAGGTTCACGACAACCGCTGCGTCCCTGCCAATGGCGTTTATTCCGGAGAGGCTCACCTGGAACACCATTCCTTTCCCGCCGTTATCTATATCGGCGAGGCCAGGACCTTTGCGCACGGATCCTCGACGAGGAGGCGTATCGAGGTCCACATACCCGGATGGGAGGAGATCCTGTACGACCGCTACTTGGGGGTATCCTTTAAAAAAAGGCTGCGAGGGGACATGACCTTCCCGGATGCGCAGGCCCTTGCGGAACAGATCGCTCGCGACGTCAAGGCCGCCCTGGAATGAGAGCAAGGTGCCTGCTTTTCTCTCCCCGGCGGTCACGCGGTTATCGCTTTGTGGTTCCTCCGTAGCTTCGAGCAGGACAGCCCTTCTATGCCCTCATGTTGATATGATAATATTCTTGCAAGACCCGTGCGTGGATAGCGGGCTACGGATGGCGGCTGAGGCCGCCTTAACCTAAGCCTAGGATGGGAGGGTGCCGTCCCCTATCTTGGGTTTAAGGGGATAAAGGAGGTGAAAAGGCATGCCCCTTAGCAGTGAGCGTAAGCTCGAGATCATCGAGGAATACCGGTCCCACGACAAGGACACCGGCTCCGCGGAAGTCCAGATCGCCATCCTTACCAAGCGTATCGAGGACCTCACCGAACACCTCAAGGTGCACAAGAAGGACCATCATTCGAGGCGCGGACTCCTGAAGATGGTGGGAAAGAGAAGAAGGCTCCTCAACTATCTTAAGGAAAAGGACGTGGAGCGCTATCGCGAGCTTATCGAGAGGCTGGGTCTGCGGCGTTGAGAAGCGACGACATGCCGGAGAGCCCGGTGTAGATCAACCAGAATGGAGATGAGATAGGAGATGACCGAAGAGACGAAAAATTACTCGGTCGAGGTTTTCGGAAAAACCATAGAATTCGAGATCGGAAAGCTCGCCCTGCTGGCGGACGGGGCGGTGATGGTATCGTGCGGGGGCACGGACATCCTGGTGACGGCCATGGGCTCTAGGCACGAGGTCGACCGGGATTTCTTCCCCCTGGTGGTCGACGTGGAGGAGCGGATGTACGCGGCGGGAAAGATCCCCGGGGGCTTCTTCCGCCGTGAGGGCAGGCCTTCGGAGAAGTCCATCCTCACCGCCAGGCTTATAGACCGCCCCCTGAGACCGAGCTTCCCGGAGGGCATGCGCATTGAGGTGCAGGTGATCGCGACCATGCTCTCCGTCGACCAGACCAATCCTCCCGACGTGTTGTCCATAAACGGGGCTTCGGCCGCCCTTTGCATATCGGACATCCCCTTCAACGGCCCAATAGGAGCTGTGAGGGTAGGCCTGCTACCGCGCGGCTTGGTCATGAACCCCACCTTGCAGGAGCTGGATGAAAGCAGGCTCGACTTGGTGGTGGCGGGAGTGCTCAACCCCGAAAGCAACGAGGTTGACGTGATCATGGTGGAGGCGGGAGCCTCGCAGGTTCCCGAGGAAGAGATAGTGGACGCGCTGGAATTCTCCAAACAAGGCATACGTGAGATGATCCGCATCCAGCAGCAGATGGCGGCGGAGATCGGTAAGCCGAAACGCAGCGTGAACCTGAAGACCCATGATTACGAGGCGGTGGCCGCGCGCTTTCCCGACATGCAGAGGCGGGTGGAACAGGCGGTGCGGGATATCGCGGGCAATCAACTTGAGAAGCCGGAGCGGGATCACGCCCTTGAGAACCTCCTCAACGAGATCCTGCTCCCGGTGGAGATGGAGGGAGCGCCGGAGGAGCTTCTGGAGGGGGCCAAAGCGTATTTCGACGAACTGGTCGGAAAATCCATGCGGCGCATGGTGATCGAGGAGGAAACGCGCATCGATGGCAGGCGCCCCGAGGATATCCGTCCCATAACCTGCGAGGTGGGGCTGGTTTCCCGCACCCATGGGTCCGGCTTATTCAAGCGTGGACTCACCCAGGTCCTGACCCTGCTCACGCTGGGCCCCATAAGCGATATGCAGAGGATCGACGACCTCTCCCCCGAGGAGAGCAAGAGGTTCCTGCACCATTACAACTTTCCGCCCTTCTCGGTGGGCGAGACGGGTATCCTGCGAGGGCCCCGCCGCCGCGAGATCGGGCATGGGGCCCTGGCGGAAAGGGCGCTGGTGAATCTCATACCGGATGAAGACCGTTTCCCTTACACCATACGGCTGGTTTCGGAGGTACTCTCCTCCAATGGGTCCACGTCCATGGCCTCGGTATGCGCTTCCAGCCTGGCCCTTATGGACGCCGGAGTGCCGCTGAAAGAAAACAGGGCGGTCGCGGGTATCGCCATGGGGCTCATCAAGGAGGAGGACCGCGTGGCGGTGCTTACCGATATCCAGGGCTTCGAGGACAAGTACGGGGACATGGACTTCAAGGTGGCGGGAACCGAAGAGGGTGTGACCGCCCTTCAGATGGACATGAAGATCCGGGGGATCACCGTTGAGACCATGCAGCGCGCCCTCGCCCAGGCCCGTGAGGCAAGGCTTTATGTGCTGCGCAAGATACGCGAGGCCTTACCTGAGCCGCGCAAGGAGCTCTCTCCTTACGCGCCTCGCGTGGTCACCTTTGAGGTGCCGGTGGACAAGATACGCGAGGTCATCGGCCCCGGCGGAAAGGTCATCCACCGTATCGTTGCGGAACATGACGTCGAGCTGGACATCGAGGATGACGGGCGGGTTTTCATCACCGCCAAAGATCTGGCAAGCGCGCAGGGCGCGCGTCTCATGGTGGAGCAGATCATCAGGGAAGCGCGTCCCGGGGAGCAGTTCGAGGGCACGGTGACCCGCACCACCAGTTTCGGCGCTTTTGTCGAGTATTTGCCCGGAAAAGAAGGCCTAGTGCATATATCGAGGCTTTCGGAACGCCATATACCGAGGGTAGAAGACGTGATAAACGTCGGGGACCGCGTAAAGGTGGAGGTAACGGAGATCGACAAGCTGGGAAGGGTGAACCTGAAGGCCCTCGATGTCGAGGTACCGGAACATATTGCGGAGGCGGCCCCGTTGCGCGAAGAACGCCGTAACGACGCACGGGGAGTCGACCAGCGCAGAAACTCCAGGCAGCCGAACAGAAACCCTTCGGGGCAGCCGGGAAGGCAAGGAGACAGGGACCGCGGTAAAGGGGACCAGTTCCGCCCGCGGCGCGACTGAGGAGCCGAGAGCGGGTCCGGCCCATATGCGCGAGAACGGTTTCCAACGCACTGAACGCGAAAACGGCATCCGCATTCTTACGGAGCGGATGCCGAGCCTGCGCAGCGTGACCACCGGCCTCTGGGTGGGTGTGGGATCCCGCGATGAGCCTCGCGAGTTATCGGGCATAAGCCATTTTATAGAGCACCTCCTTTTCAAGGGCACTACTCTACGCACCGCGCGCCGAATCGCCGAGGAATTCGACGCCATGGGCGGCGAACTCAATGCCTTCTCCGCCAAGGAATATACCTGTTTTTATTCCAAGGTGCTGGATGAAAGGCTGGACGATGCCTTCGAGGTGATGGCGGACATGCTCCTGCGCTCCCTTATGCGTCCGCAGGACGTGGACGCCGAGAGGAAGGTCATCCTGGAAGAGATCGCCATGCACGAGGACTCCCCGGACGACATTATCCACGATCTCTTCGTCTCGGCCCTCTGGGAGTCCCATCCCTTGGGCCAGAGCGTGCTGGGAAGCCAGAACGTCATCCGTACCCTGGGGAGTGGCGAGATAACGGGGTATTACCGCACGCATTACCGGCCATGCAATATCGTGGTGGCGGCGGCCGGCAACGTCGATCATTCCAGGGTGGTTGAGCTCGTCGATCGCCTTATGGATTGTGAGGGCGGCAGCGGTATCAACACGCGCCATTCCTTCGTTCCGGAGATCAGGCCGCATACGGTGGTTTACGACCGGCCTACCGAGCAGGCGCATATCGTGCTCGGAACCCAGGGACTGCCAAGGCAGCATCCATCCCGCTTCGCCTTGGCGGTGCTGGACAACATCCTGGGCGGAGGCATGAGCTCGCGCCTCTTTCAAAAGATCAGGGAGGAGAGGGCGTTGGTGTATTCCATCTTCTCCTATCATTCCATGTACGTGGAGACGGGACTGGTGGCGGTATATGCCGGCACCAGTCCGCAAAACGTCTCGGCGGTGATGGAGCTGATAAAGGAGGAAATAGCCCGCCTCACGGAGAAAGGCGTGAGCGAAGAGGAATTGGCCCGCTCCAAGGACCATATCAAGGGCAGCTTGGTCCTCAGTCTTGAGGACAGCGGCAGCCGCATGACGCGGATCGGAAAAGCCGAGGTTTGCGGCGGGGAGATCCTCAGCCTGAACGATCTTCTCGCCCGCATCGATGCCGTCAGTCGCGAGGATGTGCAGAGGCTCGCGAAACAGCTTTTCGGATCCAGGAAACTGGTGGCGACGGTGATTGGTCCTTTCGGCGACAAAGAGCTTCAGGGGCATCTTTTCTGAGCTCGATCTGAGGTGCATGATAATAATAAGCGATATCCGAATGTGCAGGTCCGGCTTGAGAGATTACGAGGCGTTCTGGGTGGGAAGGTAAGAGATCATGAGGGTAGGGGTTTGTGGGGCCGCCGGGCGCATGGGGCGTGAGGTATGCAAGGCGGTTACGGCGGAAGCCGGTTTCGAGCTCGTATGTGCCGTGGACCCGGCCTGGGATGGAAAGCGCCTGGAGGAAATAGTTCCCGGAATTTCGGTGGACCTCCCTATAACCGCGGATGTGGCGGGACTGGTGGAGAGCGGGGCGGAGGCGATGGTGGACTTCTCGGTGGCCGAAGCGGCGAGGGAGAACGTCATCTTCGCCCTCTCCCATGGCATATTTTGCGTGGTGGGGACCACGGGCCTCTCACAGGAGGACCTGGATGATTTCGCCTCGCGGGCGGAAGGCAAAGGTGTGGCATGCCTGGTAGCGCCGAACTTCGCGCTGGGAGCGGTGCTGATGATGGATTTTGCCCGCAGGGCTGCACGTTTCATGCAGGCCTGCGAGATAATCGAGCTTCACCACCCCGCAAAGCTGGACGCCCCCTCCGGCACGGCACGCATGACGGCGCGCCTGGTGGCGGGAGAGGCAAAAGGGGAAGGAGAAGGCCGCGATAACCTTGAAGCCCGCGGCTTTAGTGTCCACGGCGTTCACGTGCATTCCGTGAGGCTACCGGGACTGGTTGCGCACCAGGAGGTAATCTTCGGGGATCAGGGACAGACCCTTACCATACGCCATGATTCTTACGACCGCACCTCTTTCATGCCCGGAGTCATGCTTGCATTGCGGAGAATAAGAGAGTACCGAGGGTTGGTGCTGGGACTGGATAAGGTAATGGGGCTGCAAGCTTGAGGGAGCGAGAAAGGCGAGCGAAGGCTGCCTATGGCTTTCACGCGCGTGTATAAGGGTCATATTGCAGTCTTGTGATAAAGGCGCCCGTCGGCAAAGAAACACTTGGCGGGCGCCGCGGGCATGAGCGGAGGCGAACGGGGACTCAACCTTAGCATGCGATGGTCGAGGTATAGGGATGTCTGCATCAAGCGGGGGAAAAAGAGGCAAAGAGAATAAAAGGCCCGCACGTAATGCGAAAAAAACATCGCGATCAGCAGTGAGGTCGGGGAGAAAACGCGCTTCTTCCCACGACAAAGGCCTCCCTCGCAACCTAAGGGAGATCTACGGCGTCAGCGTTATGACCATCGGGGTCCTGCTGATGCTGGCATTCTTCTTCCGAGCGTTGGGGCCGGTTGGTCGCGGTATAGACCTTTTCTTTTCATACCTCTCGGGAGGGGTGCGCTTCGCTTTGCCCGTGGTTGCCATCCTCCTCGGATTGGCGCTTTTGCTGGGGCGCATGGGAGATATGGAAGGCGTGGAGCGCTGGCGCATAACCTGGGTCGAGCTCTCGGGCTTGGCCATTATGGGACTGGCGATATGCGCACTGTTGCACATGCGCACGGGGTCTCCAGAGACCATGTTCACGCGCGCGAATCTTGAGGACGGTGGGGGGCTGATGGGCGCGGTGATGGCATGGCCGCTGGTTAAGCTGTTCAGCAGGGCGGGTGCCTATGTGTTGCTGGTGGCCATGTTCGTAGTGGGCTTTTTGCTGCTCACGGGGCTCATGGTTTCCAGGCATTTTCAAGAGCGGGTGGAGAGAAGGCGGCGTGAGCGCGCGCAACGAAGGATCGCGCAATCCCTGGAGGCCAAGCCAGGGAGAGCAACAGAGAAAAAGGAAAAGAAAAAGCCTGAGGTCAAGCCGGACGCTGCCGTAACTGAGGCGATGACGAGGGAGGAACCTTCCTCCGTGTCACCACTGCCGCTGCGCTCCCCCGACCTGCCTGCGCAAAGGGACAGCGCACCCGAGCACGTCCTGGTGGAGGAGGGGGGGCAGCTGGCCATTGAGGTCCCCACGGAAGCCTCCAAGGGATACCGTCTGCCTCCCCTGGAGCTTTTGGCCAGGTCGGGAGAGCGGAGCTCCATATCCCACCGCAGCGTGAACGAGAGCATAGCGGTGCTGGAAAAGACGTTGCAGGACTTCGGCGTTGACGCCGCGGTGACCACAGTGACCCGGGGGCCCACCGTTTCCAGGTTCGAGGTGGAGTTGGGATCGGGGGTAAAGGTGAATCGCGTGCTCAACTTGAGCGACGACATCGCCTATGCGCTGGCATCACCGGATATAAGGATCATAACGCCGATTCCCGGCAAATCCGCTATAGGGATCGAGATACCGAACCGCGAGAGAGACCTGGTGACCTTAGGCGACATCCTGGTCACACAGCAGGCGCGGCGTTCCAAGTCCCCCTTAAAGGTGGGCCTGGGCATGGATGTCGCGGGGCATGCGGTGGTGATCGATTTGCGCGATATGCCGCACCTCCTCCTCGCTGGGGCCACGGGGACGGGGAAGAGCTGCTGCATAAACGCCATGATCGCCTCCGTGCTTATGTCCTCGCCTCCCGGTGAGGTTCGTATGATGATGATCGACCCCAAGTACGTTGAGCTGTCGCACTTCAACGGCATACCCCATCTTCTTGCGCCGGTGATAACGGATCCCAAAAAGGCCTCGGCGGCGTTGGCCTGGGTGGTGCGAGAGATGGAGATGCGCTACCAGGTGCTCTCGAAAGCGGGGGTGAAAAACATCCTCGCTTATCGCTCTGCCCTTAAGGAGGGACTGGAGAAGGAGAAGGACGAGCGCGGCGAAAGGGCTTTCCCCGATATGTATTACATCCTGGTGGTGATCGACGAGCTGGCCGACCTGATGATGGTGGCCCCCTCCGAGGTAGAGGATTCAATAGCCAGGATAGCCCAGATGGCGCGCGCGGTGGGAATACACCTGGTGGTGGCGACGCAAAGGCCCTCAGTTGACGTGGTAACCGGTCTCATCAAGGCCAACATGCCCTCCCGCATCGCCTTCACCGTAGCCAGCCAGGCGGACTCGCGCGTTATCCTGGACATGGGAGGCGCGGAGAAGCTGATCGGCCACGGGGATATGCTTTTTCTTCCCGCCGGCAGCTCAAAACCCATGAGGGTACAGGGAGCTTACGTCTCGGAAAGGGAGATAACCGCGGTAACGGCCTATATAAAAAGGCAAAAGCCGGCGGATTATCGCGACGAGATCATGGAGGAGACGGCGGCCGAGAAGAAGGAGCAGACGCGCGATGACGACCTCTTGGAGGAAGCGGTGGAGATCGTGGTTCGGTCGGGGGTAGCCTCGGCTTCGCTATTGCAGCGAAAGCTCAGAGTTGGTTATGCGCGTGCGGCCAGGCTTGTGGACCTCATGGAGGAGATCGGGGTAGTGGGGGGATACGAGGGAAGCAAGCCCAGGGCGGTTCTCATGAGCGTGGAGGAGCTGGAGGAGAGAAAAAGACGCGAGTCCGAAAGGAACGAGAACAAGGCTTGAGATGAATCGATACATGACCATGAAAAGTTGAAGCGGATACAGGGAATCGAAAAACGACGTTAACTTATACAAGAATACTTTGGTATAATCTACCCCAAAGGGTATCTGGGCAGGAGGTTTAAGTGGCCAATAGGCTGGCGCAAGAGGTGGAAAAAATACTCTCTGCGGCGGTGGGGGATTTTATCGCCAAGGCCACGGTGAAAAAGAACTGCGAACTCATCGGCACCACCCCTGACGACTTGACCGCCGACCAGTTGCCGGCGTTGGCGGAGAAAATCGAGAAATCGGTGTCTTTCTTTTCGGGCAAAGATGTCGGGAGCGGGGTGGCCGAGAAGATAAAGGCCATTAAGATCTGACCTTGAGATGACAACCATACTCATCCTACCTGCGCTCCGCTAAGCAGGGAGCGGAGATGCGCTCGATAGGTGCCCCGGGTCCAGGAAAGCATAAACGCATCTATTATCTTCTTACCCTCGGATGTCCGAAGAACGAGGTGGATTCGGATCTAATCGAGACACGGCTTGCCGAAGCGGGATGGCGTAAAACGGTAAGCCCCCGCGAGGCGTCGATGATAATCGTCAATACCTGCGCCTTTATCGCACCGGCCCTTGAGGAGAGCATAGAGGAGGTCCTGCAGCTCGCCGACCTCAGGGCCGAAACCGGAGCGAAGTTGGTGGTGGCGGGATGCATGGTGGCGCGATACGGAGAGCGAGATCTCAGGAAACTCCTACCGGAAGTGGACGCCTTTCTGGCCTTCAAGGGCTATGAGAGGATCGCGGATCTTATCGAGCATTTAACCCGCGCAGAGGACGAGATAGATGAAGGATGGAAGAAGAGGGGCTTCGCGATCGCCGGGTACGTGCCCGAAAGCATAAAAGACGGGCCCGCGGATCGCTTGCGCGGGAAAAGGTTGTTTTCCGGCACCCTGGACAAAGGCTACGTTTACGTGAAGATAGCCGAGGGTTGCTCGAGGCGATGCTCCTTCTGCACCATACCGCGTATCAGGGGACCATTGAGATCGAGGCCCATGGAGGAAATACGCGAGGAGGTGCGTTTTTTCGCGGAACGCGGGGCGAGAGAGATGGTGCTGGTAGCCCAGGATTGCACTCAGTACGGTAGGGACGTCTATGGCCGACCCCATCTTGCCCGTCTCATAGAGGACCTCACGTGCCTCGAAGGCGAGTTCCGACTGCGCGTAATGTACTTGCATCCCGAAGGTTTGAGCGAAGATATAATGCAGGCCATGAAAAGCCCCAGGGTCTGCAACTACCTCGATCTTCCGTTCCAGCATGCGGACGCGGAAATATTGCGAGCCATGGGAAGACGGGGCGACGCCCGCTCACACCTGGAGTTGTTGGAGCGGGCGAGGAAGTGTCTGGGCGAGGTGGCGGTGCGGGCCACGCTCATGTTGGGGTTTCCTGGAGAGGACCATGGAGCGTACGCCAGACTGCGGGGATTCGTGCAGGAGGCTCGTTTTGACTGGCTCGCCCTTTTTGTTTATTCTCATGAGGAAGGCACGCCGGCGTTTTCCCTGCAAAACTCGGCATGGAAAGGCACCGTTCGTGCCTGGGTCGAAGAGCTATCGGAGATCCAGGATGAGATCATGAGGCAGAAGGCGTCGGAGCTGGTCGGAAGGGAACTCCAAGTCCTGGTGGAGGGGATCAGCGCCGAGGCCCCTGGATTCTGGGAGGCGAGATCCTGGAGGGAGGCGCCGGAAGTGGACGGCGTCATCTTCGTGCACGACTCACAGAGCTTGAGGCCCGGGACTTGCCGGAAAGTGAGCATTGTGTCCACGGAGGGGATCGACCTGGTCGGCGTGGTCAAAGGATAAGCGGATGAAACGCGTCTCCCCGGAAGTCAGCAACTGGAATCTCCCCAACGGGTTGAGCGTATCACGCATGCTGCTGGCGCCGCTGATAGCGTATTTTCTCCGGGACGACGATCGCGCGCGTAACGCCGCTGCGGCGGCGGCGGTGCTGGCGGCGGCGGTGACCGATTTCCTTGACGGTCACTTAGCGCGAAAGCATGGCAAGGAGACGAGACTCGGGCAGTTTCTTGATCCCCTAGCGGACAAAGTATGCCTATCCACAGCCTTCGTAATGCTTTCGGTGCGTAAAAGGATCCCGGCCTGGATGCCGGCGGTGATCATCGGGAGAGAAGCTCTCATTACCGTTTTCCGGGTCTATGCCGGGGCGAGGGGATCGTCGGTGCCTGCAAGCATATGGGGAAAGCTGAAGACCAACTCCCAGTTGCTGGCTTTGCTGCTGGTGATAATGGAGAGGCATGAGAAGCCTTATGCCGATCTGGAAAAGACCGCAGTAGCTCTTGCGGTGGCGCTGACCATCTATTCCGGCGTCGATTACATGCTCAAGGCGAAAAGCTACCTGGCGGAAGCGAAGGATGCGCGAGATTAGGACCTGCTCACTCCTGGCGGTGGGAGACGAGCTCCTTGACGGCCGGGTGGAGGAAAACAACTCCGCGTTCATTTCCGAGAGACTCCTTAACCTCGGTATCGAGGTGGTTCTGCGCGCCGTGGTTAGGGACGACGCGGAGAGCATAAAAAGCGTGGTGGGCCTGGCGCTGTTGATGTCCGATCTTATTTTGATCACGGGAGGTCTGGGGCCCACAGAAGACGATCTGACGCGGGAAGCGGTGGCGGAGGCCCTGGGAGTCTCCTTGTCGAGAGACCATTCCATTGCCCAAAAGCTGCATGCTTTTTTCCAGGCCATGGGGAGGGAGATGTCCGCCAGCAACCTCAAACAGGCGGATCTATTGCAAGGGGCCGAGCCGCTGGAGGCGAGATTGGGAACGGCGCCCGGGCAATGGGTCGAATACGGCGATAA
The DNA here is from genome assembly GCA_015711825.1 of Candidatus Solincola daggyaiensis. Taxonomy (GTDB): domain Bacteria; phylum Actinomycetota; class Geothermincolia; order Geothermincolales; family RBG-13-55-18; genus Solincola_B; species Solincola_B daggyaiensis. The sequence continues at coordinate 4,598 of JACVJD010000036.1, read as the reverse complement.
GGTGGTTGTGCTTCTGCCCGGCGTGCCTTACGAGATGCGTGATATGGTGGATAACGAGGTCGTCAAGCGCCTATCGCTATTGGCTCCGGCCCAGGAGTATAGAAGCGTGTCCATGCTGGTCGCAGCCCGCCCCGAGTCCGAGCTGGGGGAGGAGGTCAGCGATGCCGTAAAGGGCTTGGAAGGGATCACCGTCTCTTTCCGCGTTGCCGAAGGCAGGATCGAGGTGAAGCTTTCAACACGCGGGGAAAGCGGCGCGCTTGCCGAGGCCGAGAAAAGGGTGAAGGAAAAGCTGGGCAGATGGGTGGTGGCCGAGGGCGACGAGACCCTTGAGGGGAACCTGGGCAGGGCGCTGCGATCACGAGGCCTCACTCTGGCAGTGGCGGAATCCCTCACCGGAGGCATGCTTGGAGAGTCGATAACCTCCGTGCCGGGCAGCTCCGATTATTTCCGAGGAGGGATCATAGCCTATGACTACCGCGCCAAAGAACGGCTACTGGGCGTGGATGGTTCATTACTGGATGCCAGGGGGGCGGTTAACGAAGAGGTCGCCGTGGCCATGGCGCGAGGAGCCAGAGCCCGCCTCGAGGCCGACCTTGGAATCGCGGTTACCGGGGTGGCGGGACCAGGTTCGGGAGGCGAGATCGAGCCTCCGGGCACGGTGGTGTTCGGCCTCAGCGATGGCCATAGGGACTTCGCTTGGAAATACCGTCTACCTGGTGATCGCGAAAGGGTGCGCCGTTTTGCGGTCACGGTTGCCATGACCATACTCTTGATGTACGTGAGAGATGGGAATATAGGCGATGTGCGCTGACGGGCTGAGGCTTTTCGTGGCCGCGGATATACCGCGCGAGATAAGGAAAGCCGTCGCCGGAGTCATAGAACCCCTCAAGGCGAGAGTTCCGGGTGGAAGGTGGGTGAAGCCGGAAAACCTCCACATCACCTTGAAGTTCATCGGAGAATACGAGAAGGAGGCCCTGGAGCGGCTGTCGAACCACATACTGGCCGCAACGCGAAAAAGCGTGCCCTTCGTGGTTTGTCTGGGAGATTGCGGAGCCTTTCCCTCGCCCGCGAGGGCAAGGGTGTTGTGGGTGGGGATGACGGAGGGAGGCGAGGAGGCGGCCGTGCTGGCGAGAAGGCTTGACGCGAGGCTGGAGAGAGCGGGGGTGAGGAGAGAGGGGAGGGAATACCGGGGGCACCTTACACTAGCCAGGCTTAAAAACCCGGTGGACTGCAGGATGCTGATGGAAGAGCTCGCCCATGGCATGAGGGACCTCGGCGGTATGCCGTTCAGGGTCGAGGTTATAACGCTGTACCGTAGTGTCCTTGGTCCTTCCGGACCGACTTACACCCCGCTGCGCGAGTTTGTCCTGGGAGGTGGCGAGGGTGAAAAGGATTAAACTGGCGCCTTCCATTCTAAACGCGGATTTCAGAGACCTACGGAGTGCGATATCCTGTATCGAGGGCATGGCTGACGCGGTACATCTCGATGTCATGGACGGCAACTTCGTCCCAAACATCACCTTCGGGCCCCTGATTGTGAAGGCGGTGCGGGAACTGACGGACATGCCCCTCGATGTCCACCTCATGATCGCCCATCCGGCGGAGTTCGTGGAGGATTTCGCGCAGGCGGGGGCTGACTGGATATCCTTTCATGCCGAGGTCACCAGGCACCCGGGAGAGATCCTGGGGCTCATTCACAATCTGGGAAAGCGAGCCGGAATAGTGCTGAACCCCCAGACTCCAGCCCAGCGCGTCTTCGATTACCTGGACATCATGGATTACGTGTTGGTTATGACGGTGATGCCCGGATTCGGGGGGCAGAAGATCATACCCGAGGCTCTCGCCAAGGTAGGGGAGATAAGAAGTGAGGCGGAACGTCAGGGAGTGTCCATTGAGGTGGAGGTGGACGGAGGCGTCAAAACCCGGAACCTGGGCCAGGTGCTTGATGCGGGAGCGGATATCGTGGTGGTGGGCTCCTCGATCTTCGCTGCGCCCGATCCCCGCGCTGTGATGAGGGAGATACGCGACATCCTGGACGGCTTCCATGGGCATATGCAGGAATGACGGCAGATGGCACGGTCGTTGCACATATGCTAAACCTTAACGGCGATGCTGAAGATATCTGAAGTCCCTATTGCTTTCTACGCCTTGTCCTCGCGCGTCGCTATTCATCGGGTCGGTTGTTATGGACACAAGCCACTAGCGCTCATATAATATTAGAGTTGAAAAAGGTCTTCGGGGCAGGGTGAAAACCCCGACCGGCGGTAAAAGTCCGCGAGCCATAGGCAGAGCCGGTGAAATTCCGGCACCGACGGTGAAAGTCCGGATGGGAGAAGACCTCCAGGCAGCCGAGTTCGGGTGTCGGGTTTTCTCCCGACGCCCTTTTACGTGTTGGGATGATATGGTGGACGAAAAGGCGCAAGAGAGAGAATACATGAGGATGGCGTTGGCCCTTGCGGCTAGGGGCAAGGGAATGACCCACCCAAACCCGATGGTGGGTGCGGTAGTGGTGAAAGACGACCGGGTGGTGGGGAAGGGATATCATAAGGGACCTTATACCCCCCATGCCGAGGTGGAAGCCCTTGCACAAGCGGGTGACGCGGCGAAGGGATCCGATCTCTACGTCACTCTCGAGCCGTGCAATCATCAGGGTAGGACGCCTCCTTGCACGGAGGCGATAATCCGTGCGGGAGTAAGGAGGGTGACCATAGCCGCAAAAGACCCCAACCCGCACGTAAGAGGAGGAGGGGCCGAAAGGCTGGTGGAAGCGGGGGTCGAGGTAAGGACCGGCTTGATGGAGAGGGAAGCGAGGCGCCTTAACGAGGCTTACGAGAAATTGGTGCTGAGCGGAAGGCCCCTGGTGGTGGTGAAGATGGCGGCCACCGCTGACGGGAAGGTGGCGTTAAGAACCGGCGCCTCGCGCTGGATAACCGGTGAGGAGTCCAGGAGGGAAGTCCATCGCATGAGAAGGGGAAGCGACGCGGTTATGGTGGGCCGGGGCACGGTTGAAGAGGATGACCCGGAGCTCACCGTGCGCATGGTTTCCTTGGGAGGGGCCCGCCCTCCGGTGAGAGTGGTGGTGGATTCACGGCTCTCCTTGCCCGAGGACAGGCGGCTGGCAAGGGGAGGAGAGCCCAAGGTCATGGTGGCCTCCATACCAGGGCATGACCGCAGAAAAGGCGAGCGACTGCGAGCTAGAGGGGTGGAGGTGCTGGAGGTCGCGGAAAAAGAAGGACGCGTGGATCTGGGGGAGCTGCTGCGGCTGCTGGGAGGCATGGGAGTGGCGCGCCTATTGGTCGAGGGAGGGCCCACCCTTGTCGGCTCACTGCTGGAGGAGGGGCTGGCCGACAGGTTGGCGCTTTTCTTGGCGCCCAGGGTTCTAGGGGACCGGGAGGCCAGGGCATGGATGGAGGGCAGAACGCTCCTCGATCTGGAAGAGGCGATCCCTTTGCGATGGCGGAGGGTGCGTAGAATGGGAGAGGACTTGCTTTTGGAGGCCGAGATCGGGAGGCGTTGAAAGATTGTTCACCGGCATAGTGGAGGAAGTAGGAACCGTAAAGGAGCTGAGACGCCTCGGCAGGGAAGCGTCCATAATCGTGTCCTGCCATGAAATATGGAGGGACCTTGCCCTGGGCGACTCGGTGGCCGTGAACGGGGTATGCCTCACCGTAACCGCCGCAGGGGAGGCATGGTTCGCCGCCGACGTATCCGAGGAGAGCCTGGCCCGTACCACCTTGGGACGTGCGCACCGCGGCTTAGAGGTGAACCTTGAACGGGCGCTCACTCCCAGCTCGCGACTGGGTGGCCACATAGTGCAGGGGCACGTTGACGGTGTGGGTATGGTGGAGGCGGTTAGGAAAGTGGGTGTGGGGAGGAATTACGAGATCTCGTGTCCCCCCGAGATAAGGTCATACCTGGTGGAAAAGGGCTCGGTTGCGGTGGACGGCATAAGCCTCACCATAAGCTCGCTGAGCGAAGGGAGTTTCGGCGTAGCCGCCATACCGCATACCGTGTCCGAGACCAATCTCAGGGGGTTGAGGCCGGGTGATAAGGTGAACCTGGAGGTGGATATCATCGCAAAATATGTAAAGAGCTACCTTGAACGCGGCGTCCAGAGCGGGGGCCGAGAAGATCGTATGCATACGCTTTACGAAAAGCTTTCCGAGGGAGGGTTCGTATGAAGGAGAATGATGTGAGGGTGGAGACGGCGCAGGCGGCGGCAGCTGAAAGCCCCTTCGACACCATAGAGGAGGCCATCGAGGAGATCCGCGCCGGCAGGATCATCATCGTGGTTGACGATGAAGACCGCGAGAACGAGGGCGATTTTCTCATGGCCGCTGAAAAGGTCACTCCCGATGCCATTAACTTCATGGCCAAACACGGCAGGGGGCTGATATGCATGCCCTGCATCGCCGAACGCCTGGATGAGCTGGAGATTCACCCCATGGTCACCAACAATACCTCGACCCACGAGACCGCCTTCGCGATCTCCATAGGAGCGAAGGGAAAGATAACCACCGGCATCTCCGCCTACGACAGGGCGGTTACCATCCAGACGGTCATCGATCCCGCCACCCGCCCCGAGGACATCTCCAAGC
>JACVJD010000035.1 GCA_015711825.1 Candidatus Solincola daggyaiensis | reverse complement strand
GGCAGGGAGGTAGCGGGGGGTGAGACCTGATGTTCGTGCGCGGTAAAGAGGTGAAGTTCGACCTTATAGGCGCGCGCCCCTTCGCGCCCCCCAATCTCTACTGGTTCGCCCTTTCAAGCGCCCTGATCGTCGTTTCCCTGGTGGTGATGTTCACCATGGGGCTTAACCTGGGTATAGAGTTCAAAGGCGGATACCTGCTCAAGGTTCGCTTGGACAAACCAGCCGATGTGGAGGAGGTGCGCGGGGTTCTCGGCCGATATTCCGAGCTGGGCCTGGACAAGACCATTATTCAGATCGGGGAGTCGGACGCGGGGCCCCTGCTGATCCTGCGCATGCCATATATAGAGGATACCCAGGCGCGCAAGGAAACCATCGCCAAGGTCACTTCGCGTATCGAAGAGCTGTACGGTATCGAGGAGACGCTGCAGGAGGAGCAGGTGGGTTCGGAATGGGGGCGCGAGGTATCCACCAAGGCCCTCATCGCGCTGGGGGTGTTCCTGGTGGTCATCCTCATTTACATCACCCTGCGCCTGGAGTTCAAGATGGCGGTCACCGCCATAGCGGCCCTGGTGCACGATACCATCATCACCGTGGGCATTTACGCCCTCTCGGGTAGGCAGGTGACCCCGGTGACGGTTATCGCCTTCCTGACCATTTTGGGCTATTCCCTGTACGACACCATCGTGGTCTTCGACCGCGTGGAGGAGAACGCCAACCTCATGGCGCGCTCCGGCAGGATCTCTTATGCCGAGATGGTGAACGAGAGCGTCAACCAGACCTTGATGCGTTCCATCGGCACCACGCTGACCACCCTCCTGCCCATCATCACCATCCTTGTTTTCGGGGGCGAGACCCTCAAGGATTTCGCCTTCGCCCTCCTACTGGGGGTGTTCCTGGGCGCCTATTCCTCCATCTTTATCGCCTCGCCGCTGCTGGCGTTGTGGAAGGAGAAGGAGCCGCGCTACGCCGCGGTGCGTGAGAAGATGGAGACACGTAGCGCGCGCGCGGCCATCCTCGTCACCTCGCCCAAGAACGCCGTGGTTTCCAACCGTGTCGCCGAGGCCGCCAGGGCGGGGAAGGGCGATACCAAGAGCGGCGAGGACTCCGAAAAGGCGTTGGACGAAGGCGCGAGACAGGGCAGCGGCAAGGGCGCTTCCGCCCCCGCGACCGCGAAAAAGCCCGCCTCCACTCAACGCAAAAAAGCCACTACAAAAGGCCCCTCAGCCGCAAAGAAAAAGAAGAAAAAGAAAAAGTGAGCGCCGCTCCCCGAGGACGCCATCACCGTATTGCCGCTGAGGAAAAAGCCGCTCCATGAGGCGTTGCGCATCCGCCTCTACAGGCTGCCTGCGCAGAAACTCCAGAAGGCCCGATTAAAGGTCGGCCGTGGCTCTCCTCCTTTGAATCTCGGCTTGCGCTCCGGAAAAGGATGGCGCGGTGGTCTTTGCTTTGCCGTAGAGTATGGGGCCGTTACGCCACTGCCGGAAGTCCCATGATGAGATCTCCGACCGTGATGAAGGAGGGTTCTCATCTGGCATCCTGGCCTTTATATATGGCACTATCAGTTTAGGAGGCGCGAGAAGCGCCGCGGTATGCCGGCACATATGGAGGAAAGGCGTTGTCGCAATCCGTAGAATCGCTCTTGCAGAAGGTCAGATCATATAACGGCAAGGTAGATACTAAGCTCATACGCGAGGCGTACGAGTTCGCACGCCTGCACCATGCCGACCAGCTCCGTCGCAGCGGCGAGGAGTTCATCCTCCATCCTCTGGGAGTTGCGCATATCCTTGCGGATATGCAGATGGACGAGACCACGCTGGCGGCGGCATTGCTCCATGACGTGGTCGAGGACACCGATATCACCCTTGAGGAGGTCAAACGCCGGTTCGGCCCCACGGTGGCGGAGATCATCGACGGCGTCACCAAGCTGGATCGCATAACCTTCCGCAATCGCCAGGAGGAGCAGGCGGAGAACTTCCGCAAGATGATCGTGGCCATGGCCCGGGACATCAGAGTGGTTATCATCAAGCTCGCCGACCGCCTGGATAACATGAAGACCATCGGGCATCTCTCCGAAAACAAACAACGCGAAAAGGCGCGGGAGACCCTGGAGATATACGCTCCCCTAGCCCATCGCCTGGGCATATCCCAGCTCAAATGGCAGCTGGAAGACCTTTCCTTCGCAACCCTCTATCCCCTGCGTTTCCAGGAGATCGTTCAGATGGTCAACCAGCGCCGTCCGGAGCGGGAGGAATACATAAAAGAGGTGGAAAAAGAGCTTGGTGCGGTATTGAGGCAGTCGCACATCAAGGCGGAGATCGCAGGCAGGGTAAAGCACTATTACAGCATCTACTCCAAGATGAAGGAGCAGGGCAAGCAGTTCGACGAGATCTACGACCTCTTCGCGGTGCGGGTCATCGTGGGGACCAAGGAGGAGTGCTACACGGTTTTAGGCATTATCCACTCCCTGTGGCATCCCATCCCCGGGCGCATTAAGGACTATATCGCCAAACCCCGCTTCGGGATCTACCAGAGCCTGCACACCACGGTCATCGGGCCCCAGGGGAAACCCCTGGAGATCCAGATACGCACCCATGACATGCACCGCACGGCCGAATACGGCATAGCGGCGCACTGGCGCTACAAGGAGGCGCAGCGCTCGCAGGAGCGTATACGCGAACGCCTGGCGTGGATAAGGCGCATCGTGGAATGGCAGCGCGACCTCTCCGACCCCCAGGAGTTCATGGAAAGCCTGAAGATCGACCTTTTCCAGGACGAGGTTTTCGTGTTCACCCCTAAGGGGGACGTCATAGACCTTCCTAGAGGATCGACGCCGGTGGACTTCGCCTACGCCATCCACACCGAGGTGGGGCACCATTGCGTGGGCGCGAAGGTTAACGACCGCCTGGTGCCGCTGGAGTACAAGCTGCGCAACGGCGATATCGTGAGCATCATCACCTCCAAAACCTCACCCGGACCCTCCAAGGACTGGCTCAACATGGTGGGGACGGCGCGCGCCCGCACTAAGATAAGGCAATGGTTCTCGAAGGAGAGGAGGCAGGAGGACGCCCACGAGGGCAGGGAGTCGCTGGTCAAGGCCATGCGCAAGGTTAAACTACCCGTGCAGAAGATACAAGGCTCGGACCTCCTGGAGTCCATCGCCAGGGAAGAATACGGCTTTGTCTCCCTGGATGACCTGTATGCGAGCATAGGGGCCGGTAAGACCAGCGCCCAGCAGGTGGTGAACGTGATCACCGCCCGCCTGGGCCCGGTGGAAGAGGAGCCGGAGCGCCCCGCGCCCGCCCGCCGACGCAAGCCGCCCGCCTATACCAAGGGGGTAAGGGTGGAGGGAGTGGACAACGTGCTGGTGCGCATCGCCCATTGCTGTAACCCGGTGCCCTACGACGACATCATAGGCTTCGTCACTCGCGGCCGCGGCGTTTCCGTGCACCGCGCCGACTGCCCCAACGCCCAGCACATGACCGAGCAGCAATACCGCAGCATCGAGGTGGGCTGGGACACCCAGCAGCCAACCTCATTCCAAGTGGAGATATGCGTGGAGGCCATGGACCGACCGCGCCTGTTGCGCGACATCACTACGGTGATGGGAGAATACCATGTGAACATCCTCTCCGCCACCATGAACATCAACCGCGAGCGGGTGAACGTGAGCCGTTTCTCTTTCGAGCTCGCCAACATCGCCCATCTAGAGGATATCCTACGCAACATCCGTAAAATCGACTCCGTCTACAACGCCTATCGCGTGGTGCCTCGGAGGATGAAATGAGGGCGGTGGTGCAAAGGGTCTCCTCCTGCCGCGTGCGCGTGAGAGGGGAAGAGGTCGCGGCCATCGGCAAGGGCCTGCTGGTCCTGCTGGGAGTGGCCAGGGGCGATGAGCAAGCGGACGTGGATTACATCGCCAACAAGGTGGTCGGCCTGCGCATATTCGACGACGGGGAGGGCAAGCTCAACCTTTCCCTGCAGGACGTGGAAGGGGAGCTGATGGTGGTGTCACAGTTCACCCTCTACGGGGACGCGCGAAAGGGGCGCAGGCCGAGCTACGCCATGGCGGCTCCGCCACAGCAGGCCGAGGTGTTGTACGAGATGGCCTGCCGGGCATTCGCACGCGCGGGCTTCCCCCCCGCCAGGGGGCTGTTCCAGGCCCACATGGAGGTTGAGCTGGTAAACGACGGCCCCGTGACCATCATCCTGGATTCGCCGACCACGCACTCCCCATAGCAGCGCCGTGGCCAAGGACGCTTCTCCACCATGGTAATTTTCCGAAGGCGTTCGGGGTCACGTATTCCTGAAATCCTTATAAGGCGCTGTCACCTTTCTCATGATCGCGCCGCTTTGTCGCCGTGCCGATAGGCTTAATCCGCGACCCAACAAAAAAAGATTCGCGTGGAGAAAAAAGCGCAAAAAGAGTGACTTAGGGGGCAGGGTGGCCCTTTGAGCGAAGTCGGAGATATGGAGCGGCATGTGCGCGGCGGGTTATAATGTCGTGAAAAACGGAGGGAAAGGCGGTCCATGTTCCTTGATACCCTCAGCGTGGGCATGCTGGCCACCAACTGTTACATCCTTGCGTCCGACAAGCGCACCCCGGCGGTGGTGATCGACCCGGCGGGAGAGGTGAGGTCGATAGTGTCGCGCCTGCACAAGGCGGAGCTGGAGTGTGTGGCCATCCTCTGCAGCCACGGCCACGTCGATCACGTGGCGGGCGCCGGGCCCCTCAGCGACGCCGTGGGAGCTCCCGTGTTCATCCATGCCGCGGATGCCGGCGCCCTTGCCAGCCCCCGCACCAAGCTCATCGGGCTTGCGGGAGGAGTGCTTTCCACCCGGCCTCGCCAGGTTCGCTACCTGGAGGATGGCGACAGGGTGGAGGCGGGCGAGTTGGTGCTTGAGGTCCTACATACCCCGGGGCACACTCCGGGAGGGCTCAGTTTTTACCTTCCCGGATATCTCTTCTGTGGCGACCTCATCTTTCAGGGTTCCATCGGCCGCACGGATCTCAAGGGCGGTTCGCTGCAGACCCTGCTGAGATCGGTGGAGGAGAAGGTCTGGGGGCTACCCGACCAAACCCGCATCATGCCGGGTCACGGTCCCGCCACTACCTTGGGAGAGGAAAAGGCCCACAACCCCTTCCTGAGGGGTTTAGGTACGAGGGGAGCGGGAAGGACTTGAGGGAAGAGGAAAAGCGGCCCCGTATCGAGGCCAGGGCGCCCAAGGGGACCATGGATATTCTCCCCCCCGAGAGCGCGAAAAGGAGAAAGCTGGTGGAGAAGGCCACCTCCCTTTTCAACGCCTACGGTTACCGCGAGATCGAGACGCCGGCCTTCGAGCATACCGAGGTCTTCGCCCGCGGCATAGGGGAGGGCACGGACATCGTGCAGAAGGAGATGTTCACCTTCCTGGACAAGGGGGGACGCAGCCTTACCTTGCGGCCTGAAGCCACCGCGGGGGTGGCGCGCGCTTTTGTGCAGCATCGGCTGGACACCCGGGGCCTGCCGGCGAAGTTCTATTATCAGGGGCCCATGTTCCGCCACGAAAGACCCCAGGCGGGGCGTCTGCGTCAGTTCAGCCAGCTGGGGGTGGAGTTGATGGGCTCACCTTTGCCGGTGGCTGATGGCGAGGTGATAGCGCTTTGCGCCGCTTTTTTCGCAAGTCTGGGCGTGAAGGCGGAGTTGGTGATCAACAGCGTGGGAGACCAAGAATGCCGTCCCGCTTATGTCGAGACGCTGAGGGCGTACCTGGAGGAGAACCGGGAGGGCTTGTGCGAGGACTGCCGTAGGCGCATGGTCGACAACCCGCTGCGGGTGCTGGATTGCAAGGTCGATAAGTGCTCCTCGGTGATCGAGCGGGCGCCGGAAATCCGTGATCACCTGTGTAGCGGCTGCGTGGAACACCAGGCCATGTTGGAGAGGCTGTTGGCGGCGGCCGGCGTTTCCTTCCGCCGCGACGGCAGGCTGGTGAGGGGACTGGACTATTATACCCGCACCGTCTTTGAATTCCAGGATCCGGAGCTGGGAGCCAAAAACGCCCTGGCGGCGGGCGGGCGTTACGACCATCTCGTGGAGGAGCTGGGGGGAAAACCCACTCCTTCTGTGGGCTTCTCCATCGGCCTTGAAAGGGTTATGCTGGCCGGGCCCGACGTGGGCGATGACCGGAGGGGCGGGATATACGTCATCGCCATAGGGGAGGCGGCGCGGATGAAGGCGTTCACGCTGGCGCAGGGATTGCGGGGAGCGGGGGTGTGCGCCGACCTGGACCACCTGGGCCGCAGCCCCAAAGCGCAGATGCGCGAGGCCGACAGGGAGGGATTCCGCCTCGTGGCCATCCTCGGAGAGGAGGAGCTGGCGGGAGGTTTCGTGACCTTGCGGGATCTAGAGGGGGGATGGCAGGAGAGGCTCGAAGAGTCCCGCTTTCTGGAGGCGGTCGAGGAGAGATTGCGCTATGCGTCCGGTGGCGCATGAGGGTTGCGGGCGTAGCGGCGAAGGCGCGAGAGCGTCGAGGAGTAGAGCACGTTGATGACCGAAGAAGGAAACGCTCCGATCGCGTTGTATTGTGGCCCGGGCTTTGAGACTCGCCGAAGAGGACAAGGCCACAGCGGAACGGAGATGAGTCGATGACCACGCTTAAGGGATACCGGAACAAGCGAGGACGCTTTTAAGCCGGGGAACCCGTCGCCGAAGAGGACGAGACCACAGCGGAAGCGGAACGGAGATGAGTCGATGACCACGCTTAAGGGATACTGGGCCAAAAGAAGCCGCATGTGCGGGGATTTGCGACGGGAGGACGCAGGAAGCGAGGTGGTTCTAAACGGTTGGGTGCAGAGGCGCAGGGATCACGGTGGAGTGATCTTTATAGACCTGCGGGACGTCAGCGGGCTGGTGCAGGTGGTCTGCAACCCGGAGGTCAGCGCCGCGGCCCATGCCGCCGCGGAGGGCGTGCGCGGGGAATACGTTATCTATTGCCGGGGGACGGTGAGGACACGTCCCGAGGAAGCCGTGAATCCCAAGCTGCCCACGGGCGAGGTGGAGGTCATAGCCGAGGAGGTGGGGATAATCTCGCAGTCGCCCACTCCTCCCTTCGAGATACAGGAGGAAAGCGGGGTTGATGAGGCCCTGCGGCTGCGTTACCGTTACCTGGATATCAGAAGGCCGGACCTGCGCCAGGCGCTCATCCTGCGCAGCCGTGTCACCGGAGAGGTGAGGGATTTCCTCTCCTCCCGGGGTTTTCTGGAGATCGAGACGCCGATACTCACCAAAAGCACCCCCGAGGGAGCCCGGGATTTCGTGGTCCCCTCGCGGTTGCAGCCGGGAAAGTTCTACGCCCTGCCCCAATCCCCGCAGCTTTTCAAGCAGCTCCTGATGGTTGCAGGGCTTGACAGATATTACCAGATAGCGCGGTGCTTCCGCGACGAGGATCTGAGGGCGGACCGCCAGCCGGAGTTCACCCAGATAGACCTGGAGATGTCCTTCGTGGAGCCCGAGGACGTCATCTCGCTTATGGACGAGATGTTCTCGCGCCTTTTCCTTCTCTTCCTGGAGGTCGAGCTTCCTACCCCCTTCCCGCGCCTTACCTGGCGAGAGGCCATGGAGCGCTACGGCAGCGACCGGCCGGACCTTCGTTACGGCATGGAGATACACGACTATACCGACGCCTTCGCGCGCAGCGAGTTCAAGGTCTTCCGAAACGCGGTCGAGAACGGTGGGCGCGTACGCGGCTTCAAGATCGACGGCCTGGTTTCGCCGCCGCGCCGGGAGCTCGACGAATTGGTCGAAGAAGCAAAGCGGCTTGGCTCCTCGGGATTGGTGTGGATGGTGCGCGAGGGCGAGGGCTTGAGGTCGCCGGTTGCGAAGTTCTTATCCCGGGAGGAGGTTGAGGCCTTGGCCGAGGCCTCTGGCCTGCGGGAGGGCGAGGTCCTGCTGCTGGCTGCGGGCGGACCGGAGATAGGCCCTGTGCTCGCGGGAATGCGTGAATACTGCGCACGCCGTTTCAACCTCCCCTGCAGCAGCAGGTTCGCTTTCGTTTGGGTTACGGAATTTCCCCTCTTCGATTGGGACGAGGAGGAAAAAAGGTACAAGAGCAACCACCACCCCTTCACGGCACCGTCTCCCGACGCAATCGATCTGCTGGAAGAAAGACCTCTGGAGGTGACCTCGCAGTCCTACGACATGGTGCTTAACGGCGTGGAGCTGGGGGGCGGGAGCATCCGCATCCATGACCACGCGGTGCAGGAGAGGGTATTCTCGGTGCTGGGGCTTTCGCGAGAAGAGGCGGAGGACAAGTTCGGTTTCCTCCTCGAGGCCCTGCGCTATGGTCCGCCTCCCCATGGGGGCATCGCCTACGGCCTCGATCGTATCGTGATGCTCATGGCGGGCAGGGACTCCATCCGCGACGTCATCGCCTTTCCTAAAACACAATCGGGGAGCGATCCCCTTACCGGTGCGCCGGATGCCGTCTATCCCGGGCAATTAAGGGAGCTGCGCTTGCGGCCGCTTTAGGGATAGCCGGCAAAGGTGACGCCGGCTTATTTATGCGCTTTCGCATGCAACAAGACGTGCTTGGGCGCGGAGGACGTAAAGACATCGCCTCCACGAGGAGGAATACATGTATACGCGGAGGTACAGGACGCGAGGGGTATAATACCTGGACTGTCGAGGGGGCGGGAGAAAACGAAAAGGAGAAGTCCGGGGCTGCGGGGGGTAAAATATTGAGGCGAGTATCGGCTGCGGCGATAAGTATGCGGAGGCGGATGTGGAGGTGACCGTCGCCAGGTACGCGGGGTTCTGCCCTGGGGTCAAGCGCGCCGTCAGGATGGTGGAGGAGACCCTTAAAAACGTGGAGTCCGAGGTCTATTCCCTGGGACCGGTGATACACAATCCCCAGGTGGTTGCGAGCCTTGAGGCTAGAGGGTTGAAGACGCTTCCTGAAGACGGCGCCGCATGGGAGGGTATGGATCTCACCGGCGCTCACGTGATAGTGCGCTCCCATGGCATACCCCCCGACCAGTTGGAATACCTGCGCCACATGGGGGCGTCTATGGTCGATGCCACCTGCCCCACGGTAAAAAAGGCGCAGCGGGCGGCAATGCGCCTAGTGGGAGAGGGTTACAAGCTTTTCGTTGTCGGAAACGCCGATCACCCGGAGGTAAAGGCCATACTGGGACACGTCGGGGGCGATGCGGTGGTTATAAAAGAGATCCAGGAACTCAAGGATTGGTGGGAGGGATGGCCGCGCAAGGTGCGCAAGGTGGGGCTCATCGCCCAGACCACCGTGGACCTACTGATGTTCAGGTCCCTGGTAGATGGCCTCATCAACGAGGTGCCTGAGCTCATCCGCGAGGTTATGGAGCTGAAGATAATCAACACCCTTTGCCGTAACACCCTCGCCCGCCAGGCGGAAGCGCTGCAACTAGCGCTGGTTAACGATATGGTGGTGGTGGTGGGGGGCAGGAACAGCTCCAATACCGAGTTCCTGCGCCGTATTTGCGAGATGGCCGGCACGCGGGTGTTGAAAATAGAGACGGCGGAGGAATTGGGCGACCCGCGCCTCGGAGGGGCGGTACGCGTGGCGGTGCTGGGAGGCGCATCCACGCCTTTGTCCATCGTGGAGGAGGTCCGTGACCGTCTGTCCTCACGGTAGCAGCCGATGTCCAAAGCATTTGTAGCAGGGCGTCCCCAGGGGCGGGGTTGAGAAGGGGCCCAGACCTGAGGGCGGACATGAAACGGGTCAGCGGGTAAAGGCGGTATATCTGCGCCTGGCAAGGATACGGGTTGGACGGACAAGGCACCCTTGGCTCGGAGGCGAGATGATGACGGGAGCGATCATGCCTGACGCGGTGAACGCCGCCAGGACCTATATAAAAGACATGGAAGCATACCGGGAGATGCACCGGCGGTCTCTAGAGGACCCCGAGGGGTTCTGGGCGCAGCAGGCCGAGGTCCTTACCTGGTTCAGGCGCTGGCGAGAGGTGTATTCCTGGGATCCGGAGCGATACCTCTGCAGGTGGTTTGAGGGAGGCAGGCTGAACGCGTCATACAACTGCCTCGACCGCCACCTGGAAGAGGGGCGGGGGCAGAGAGCCGCTATTTTTTGGGAACCCGACGAACCGGGGCAAGGCGAGGTCTACACCTACCACCGTCTGCACCAAGAGGTATGCAGGTTCGCCAACGTGTTGAGAAAGCATGGCATCGGCAAGGGGGATCGCGTGTGCATCTACCTGCCCATGGTGCCGGAGCTGCCCGTGGCCATGCTCGCCTGTGCCCGCATCGGTGCCGTTCATTCCGTGGTCTTCGCGGGTTTTTCCTCGGATGCCCTGCGCGGGCGCATCCTGGACAGCGATTGCCGCATTCTCATCTGCGGCGATGCGGTAAGGAGAGGCGGGAGGACCATCCAGCTGAAGGGCAATGTCGACGAGGCCCTGCGGGAGGCGACGGGGGTGGAAAAGGTCTTCGTGGTGGGGCGCGCCGGGGCGGAGGTGGAAATGGCCGCGGGTCGTGACCTGTGGTGGCACGAGGAGATGAAGGCCCCGGATGTAACCGCGCACTGTCCGCCCGAGGAGATGGAGGCCGAGGACCCGCTGTTCATCCTTTACACCAGCGGCAGCACCGGCAAGCCCAAGGGCGTCCTGCACACCACGGCCGGATATCTGCTGTACGCGGCGCTCACCCACCGCTGGGTTTTCGCCCTGCATGACGACGATATCTGGTGGTGCACGGCGGATATCGGTTGGGTGACGGGGCACAGCTACATCGTCTACGGGCCGCTCGCCAACGGTGTCTCGCAGGTCGTTTTCGAGGGCGTCCCCACCTATCCGGCGCCTGACCGTTATTGGAAGATAGTGGATAAATACGGTGTAACAGCGTTTTACACCGCCCCTACGGTGCTACGCTCGCTCATCCGCGAGGGAGATAAATGGACGCAATCCGCCGACCTGTCGTCACTGCGCGTGCTGGGATCGGTGGGGGAGCCCATCAACCCCGAGGTGTGGCTCTGGTATCACCGGCGCATCGGGGGTGGCCGTTGCCCGGTCATCGACACCTGGTGGCAGACGGAGACGGGCGGGGTTCTCATCACCTCCATCGCCGGGACCACGCCTATGAAGCCGGGATCGGCGGGGTTTCCGTTTTTCGGGATCGACCCCGTGGTTTTGGATCAAGACGGAAAGGAGTGCGCGCCGGGGGAGAGCGGATACCTCTGCCTGCGCAAGCCCTGGCCCGGCATGATGCGAACCGTTTACGGCAACCATGAGCTTTTCGTGAAGAACTACTGGAGCACCTTTCCCGGTCTTTACCTCAGCGGAGACGGATGCCGAGTCGATGCGGAGGGGTTCTTCTGGATGGAAGGCCGCATCGATGACGTGATCAACGTTTCCGGTCACCGTATCGGGACCGCGGAGGTCGAAAGCGCGCTGGTAGGGCATGGCTACGTGTCCGAGGCGGCGGTGGTGGGGGTGCCCCATGAGATCAAGGGACAGGGCATATACGCCTTTGTCACCCTCAAGGCGGCGTACGAGAAACTGGAAGAAGAGGAGGTGAGAAAAGAGCTTATCGCGCACACCCGCAAAGAGATCGGGCCCATCGCCACACCGGACGTTATACAGTTCGCGCCCGCCCTTCCCAAAACGCGCAGCGGCAAGATCATGCGCCGCATCCTACGCAAGATCGCCGAGGGCTCCAGGGGAGACGACCTCGGCGATACCAGCACCCTGGCCGATCCTTCCGTGGTGGAGAGCCTGGTGGAGGGAAGAGGGAAGCAATAGGGAGAAGGTAGAGGCCGCGACGCAGCAGTGTAAACAGCAAGGCAGGGAGTTAAAGGAGAGCAACAATGGCAGATGAGAAACTGGCGAATCCGGCCGTGTTGGGGCTGACCTGTTTCGGCCTCACTACCATCTTACTCAACCTGCACAACGCGGGTATCTTCAAGCAGGATGCCGCCATCCTGGCCATGGGCATCTTCCTGGGCGGCCTGGCACAGATAATCGCCGGGGTCATGGAGTTCAAGAAGGGCAACACCTTCGGCACCACCGCCTTTATCGCCTACGGCTCCTTCTGGCTGACCCTGGTCTTTATCATCATCGCCCGGCCATACATAGGGGAGCGCCTGGGCCTGGAGGCGAGCAACAAGGGCTTGGCTTGGTACCTTTTTATCTGGGGAGTTTTCACCTCTTTCCTTTTTATCGGCACCTTCAAAGTCAATCGGGTTCTGCAGGCGGTGTTCGCTACCCTCATCGTCCTTTTCTTTCTCCTGGCTATATCCTTCGGCTGGGGTAACAGCGGGCTTTTGAAGCTGGCGGGGGTGATCGGAATAATCTGCGGTTCACTTGCCGCTTACCTGGCGGTTGCGGAACTGCTCAACGAGATGTACGGAAGGACGCTTTTCCCCATCTGGCCGGCGGGGGAGAAGGAGAGCTACAAGAGGCCGGAGGATCTCTGAGCGCAATGGGGCGCTCCAGCGCATTCCAAGCGCTAGATCCGCAACCCCTCATGCCGCCGTTGCGCAGGGCGCAAGCGTGCTTTTGCCGCGCTTGAGAATGCGTACATGGCGTGAGATGGCGGACGTGGCGCCGGCCTCCGCAACTGCCCTCGGCGCGGCGGTGAAGGAGGGGCGGTATTGTGATAGGATAAGTTTCAGGAAGGAAAAGACGGGCCCGACCCTGTGCGTCGAAGCCGTGCGTTATCGTTGAGCCAACACTTCGATAAAGGGAACCGTTTTCCGAGGGCGGACGCAATGCCCCGGTCCCGGGAAGGGGACTGCGAAGGTCCGAGGTAGGTGCCCACCTGCGAGGGCGCAGGTTCATAGATAGCGGTGGGGACGGCAGGGTGGAGCCCTTCTCATTGTCCGTGACCTCCGCTTCTTTGTTTTGCATGAGCACCCAAGACCGGCGGATCTGCGTCCAGGCGTAGGGAAAACGGTATGCGATTTTCGCCTCCGCAGCCCTTTCGTCCCGTTTGTCGGGCTCGCCGTTCCACGGACCCGCGCATGCCTTGCGGTATAAGGGGAGGGTCGGGAACGGCTCTCACGACATAAGATGTCTTCGCCCTCATCTAGTCACCGGAGCCGCTTATAATAACGTTGCTGGCCGTATGGTCAAGGGTTCCGAAAGGCCCGAGGGGGATGTTTCAAGATGGACCTCTTCGAGTATCGCAGGGAGGAAATGAGGAGGGGACAGGCGCCTCTCGCCATGCGCATGAGACCGCGGACCCTGGAGGAGTTCGTGGGGCAGGAGAAAGTGGTCGGCGAGGGCACCTATTTGAGGAAGGCCATCGAGGAGGATCGCCTACAGACCGCCGTTTTTTGGGGTCCCCCAGGCTCGGGAAAAACCACCCTGGCCGCCATCATCGCGAATCTTACCCACGCCAACTTCAGCCGCCTCTCGGCCGTCACCAGCGGCGTGGCGGAAGTGCGGGGGATCATCAAGGAGGCCGAGGACAGGTTGGCCATGGAGGGGACCAGGACCATACTGTTCATAGACGAGATCCACCGCTTCAACAAGGCCCAGCAAGATGCCCTTCTGCCCGCGGTGGAGCAGGGGATCATCGTGCTCATCGGGGCAACCACCGAGAATCCCTATTTCGAGGTCAACTCGGCCTTGGTCTCGCGCTCCAAGATCTTCCGTCTGGAGCCCCTCAGCGAGGAAGAGGTGAGGACGGTGGTGGAGCGGGCGCTTTCGGATAAAGAAAGGGGATTGGGGGATCTGGGGTTGGAGGTGGAGGAAGAGGCGCTTGAGCACATCGTTCGCACGGCCGGGGGTGACGCGAGGTCCGCTCTCAACACCCTGGAGGCGGCGGCATTTCTTGCGGTGAAAAGCGAGGGCAAGGGGCGCATCGATCTGGCGGCTGCCGAGGAGGCGGCGCAGCGCAGGGCCTTGCTCTATGACAAGTGGGGCGACTCTCACTACGACACCATCTCCGCCTTCATCAAGTCCATGCGCGGCTCCGATCCCCATGCATCCGTTTACTGGCTCGCCCGCATGCTCAAGGCGGGCGAGGACCCGCGCTTCATAGCACGCCGCATGGTCATCTTCGCCAGCGAGGACGTGGGGCTTGCGGACAGCCGCGCCTTGATGGTGGCCGACGCCGCGGCGCGAGCGGTGGAATTCGTGGGCATGCCGGAATGCGCGCTCAACCTGGCACATGCCGCCCTTTACCTCGCCCTCGCGCCTAAAAGCAATTCCGCTACGAGGGCCATAGCTGCGGCTTCACGAGAGGTGGAAAAAGGAGATACGCCGCCGGTGCCCGCACACCTGAGGGATTCACACTACCATGGTGCTGCCGCGTGGGGGCATGGCGAGGGGTATCTTTACCCGCATGACTTCCCCGGCCATTACGTGAGGCAGGATTATCTTCCGGAAAGCATGGCGGGAAGGACATATTACCACCCGGGAAGAGAGGGTGAGGAGCTCTCCCTGGCGGAGAAATGGATCGAGCGCTCGCACGGGGTTGGGGACGAGAGCGGAGGGCAGAAAGAGGTGCGCGATCATAACCATATCGCGCATGGGATAAACGGCGAGGATTAAGGGTAACGGTAGCGCGGAAGACGCGCCTTCCGCTTCACTCACGGCTGGCATGGTCGCAAGAGAGGGCCCTGATGGATAAGGGGCGTGGGAAAGCATCGGTTCCCGGTATGTTTGCCGGCCCGCTGCGCCCTTTTATTGACACCCTGAAAGAGCGGGTGCTATTCTCGAAACCGTTGAAATGACCTGCATAACCAGGAGAAACGGATGTATAGCGACAAGGTGATCGAGCATTTCCAGAACCCCCGCAATGTGGGAGAGATACCGGACTACGACGGTATGGGAAGGGTCGGGAGCCCCGTGTGCGGGGACATGATGGAGGTCTATATCAAGGTCGAGGGCGGACGACTGGCGGATATAAAGTACAAGACCTTCGGGTGTGGGGCGGCGGTGGCCTCGGGCAGCATGGGCACGGAGATGGTTAAGGGAAAGACCATCGAAGAGGCGTTGAGCATCACCGACCAGCAGGTTGCCGAAGCCCTGGACGGGCTGCCTGAGGAGAAGATGCACTGTTCCAATTTGGCGGCGGACGGCATCAGGGCGGCCATCGAGGACTATCTCTCCCGGGCCGGCGGAGGAACCGGAGCGGCCGGGGAGGCGGGCTGAATTGGGCGGGACCGCTGCCCTCATCTGCGCCGTTTCCTTCGGGCTTTTCATGCTCGCCGCGGCCTTGGTAACCCTTAAGCTGGCCCGCACCATGAGCATCACCAACCGCATGCTCGACGATATCCGCAGGCAGGTCATTCCCTTGATGGGAAAGCTGCAGACCACCATGGATCACGTGAATACGGAGATGGGGTATGTGGATGGAGTCCTGGCCGCAGTGGAGAAACTGGCGGAGCGGGCCGACTCCATGACCAAAGCGGCGCAGTCGTTGTTCAGCTCTCCCTTGGTAAAGGTGTTGACCCTGGGCGTGGGGGCAAGAAAGGCATTCGGAAAGCCGGGGAACGGCAAAGGGGAAAAGGCGATGCGGGCGCATGCGGAAGGGGACGCATAAAGGGTTTGGCCGGGTTCGGGGATTTTAACGCAATATAAGACATCTCTGTTGAATGACCTCTCTACCGATGAGTGGGTCGAAAAGCCCGTACGTTAAGCGAGGATTCCTTGCCGGATCACCCCCTGGCGAGATGGGGGTGAGTGCGGAGGAAGAAACCGCGATCTCGTTATCACCCCGGGTTTCGCCGGCTTGAGGAGGCGTCGCGGGAGCATGAGGGGTTGGTTGAAGGTCGCCGTAAGGAAGGTGCCGACTTGAAAAGCGAGGAGATAAGAAACAGATTCCTGGAGTTTTTCCAGGCAAGGCAGCACCGGGTGGTTAAAAGTTCCTCTTTGGTGCCCGATGATCCCACTCTGTTGTTGACCAACGCGGGGATGGTGCAGTTCAAACCCTATTTCCTGGGAAGCGCGCGCCCGGATTTCACGCGTGCGACTACCTGCCAGAAGTGCGTGCGCACTACCGACATAGAGAAAGTCGGGCATACCGCGCGACACCTCACTTTTTTCGAGATGCTGGGAAATTTCAGCTTCGGCGACTACTACAAGGAAAAAGCCATCCCCTGGGCATGGGAATTCCTCACCGCCGAGATGGGGCTTGACCCTGAGCGCATGTATTGCTCGGTGTACGAGGAGGACGACGAGGCCTACGATATATGGAAAGATGTGGTAGGAATCCCCCAGGAACGGCTGGTGCGCCTGGGGGAGAAGGACAATTTCTGGGACATGGGCACCACCGGGCCATGCGGTCCATGCTCGGAAGTGCTTTACGATCAGGGCGAGAAGTTCGGGTGCGGCGGTTCGGGCTGCAGGCCGGGATGCGACTGCGATCGCTACCTCGAGCTCTGGAATCTCGTCTTCATGCAGTACGACCGCGATGCGGAGGGACGACTGCATCCGTTACCCGCAAAGAACATCGACACCGGACTGGGTCTGGAGCGGCTGGCATCGGTGCTGCAAAAAGCGGCGAACAATTTCGAGACCGACACCCTGGCGGCGGTCCTGGGAGCTGCGGCGGACCTTAGCGGAGTCGCCTACGGCGGAGAGGGGGACGTTTCCCTCAAGATCGTCGCCGACCATTCTCGCGCCATGACCTTCCTGGTGGGCGACGGCGTGCTGCCATCCAACGAGGACCGTGGATATGTGCTGAGAAGGATAATCCGCAGGGCGGTGCGCCACGGCAGGCTCCTGGGCATAGGCGATATCTTTCTGCCGCGCATGGTGGAGGTGGTGATAGAAACCATGGGCGGGGCTTACCCGGACCTAAAGCAGAACGCCGCGTTTATCACCGCCATCGTGCGCAGCGAGGAAGAGCGCTTTTCCCAGACCCTGCGCACAGGACTGACTTATTTCGAGGAAGCCGTGGCTAAGCTCGCTCGCGGAGGTGACGAGGCGATCTCCGGCGAGGTGGTATTCCACCTCCACGACACCCTGGGGTTTCCACTGGAGTTGACCCGGGAGCTCGCGCGCGAAAGAGGTCTTTCCCTGGATGAAGCAGGCTTCGAAGCACTCATGGAGGAACAGCGGCGGAGGGCGCGTACGGCACGGGTGGAGGAGGGATACTCCGCTACGGTGCCCGAGGTCTATGCCGAGATACTTGACCAATACGGGGAAAGCGTATTCACGGGTTACGAGAAATCGGTGGATAGGTCCAAGGTGGTGGCCATGGTCAAAGGAAGCCGAGTGATCTCCGAGGCCGCCGAGGGCGAAGAGGTGGAAATCGTCCTGGACCATACCCCTTTCTACGGCGAGATGGGCGGGCAGGTGGGTGACACAGGCGTCATCATCTCAGAGGAAGGAGAGGCTGAGGTGGAGGATACCGTGCGGCCGGCGCCGGGCGTGGTATCGCATCTCTGCCGGGTTAAGCGCGGGGTGCTGCGAGCGGGTGCGGAGGTCGAGGCGCGCATAGACGTGGAGCGGCGCGACGCCATCCGCAGAAACCACACCGCCACCCACATCTTGCACTGGTCGCTGCGGCAGGTGCTGGGGGAACATGCCAAGCAGGCCGGATCGTTGGTGGAGCCGCGCCGCTTACGTTTCGACTTCACCCATTTCGGGCCTCTATCGCGCGATGAGTTCGCGCGCGTGGAAGAGCTGGCAAACCGCAAGATCTTGGAAGACCTGCCGGTGCGCGCCTACGTAACCACCTACGAGTACGCCACCAGCATCAACGCCATAGCGCTCTTCGGTGAGAAATACCAGGATCACGTACGGGTGGTGGAGGTGGACGAGATCAGCCGCGAGCTGTGCGGCGGCACACACGTGGGAAGGACGGGCGAGATAGGGTTGCTGGTGCTTACGGCGGAGAGCGGCATCGGCGCCAACATGCGCAGGTTGGAGGCGGTGACGGGAATGGAGTCGTACCGTCTCTTTCGCGAGCGAAGGGAGACCCTGGAAGCTTTGGCCGCCGCTCTGAGGACAGAGCCTGGGAGGGTTGCCGAGCGTGTGGGCAAGCTGCAACTGAGGGTCAAGGAGCTCGAAGGAGAATTGAGAAGACGCGAGCGCGGCGAGCTGTCCGCCCTTGCCCGAGAGGGTTTGGACTGGCGCGAGGAGCAAGGAGCTCATGGAATGGTGCTCACCGCCAAAGCGCAGGATCTCGATCCCCAGGAGCTGCGGGAGCTCGCCGAACATACCCTCTGCGCACGTGGAGCTGCCGCGGTGGGGATAGTATCCTTGCAGGGCGGCAAGGCAAACATGGTGGTCGCTCTGGGGAAGAGAGCCCTGGAAGGGGGCTTGAACGCGGTTGAGCTGGTCAAGAAGTCCGGCCGCCTCTTAGGAGGAGGCGGAGGTGGTAGAGCGGATATGGCCGTGGGGGGAGGAAGCCGCACGGAAAGCGTCGAGGAGGCGCTGGAACTCTTCCTGGAGGAGGTCAAGAAGGCTCCGAAGGAAAGAGATGCGTAGCATAGGCCTTGACATCGGTGGGCGTCGCATCGGGGTCTCCATATCCGACCCCCTGGGCATAAGCGCGTCACCGCTAGAGGTATTGCATGACCTGGATCCCGAAGGCCTGCGTGGCTATGTGGAGAAAAAGGCCGAGGACGAAGGGGTAAAGACGGTGGTGGTAGGACTGCCGTTGACCCTTTCCGGGCGCGAGGGCGAGCAGGCGCGATTGACGCGCCGCTACGCCGACGAGCTGGAGGGAATAAAGGGCGTGAGGGTGGTGCTTTGGGACGAGCGCCTCAGCACCGTGGAGGCGAGGCGAAGACTTCGCGAGGCCGGCAGTTCGGTACGTGGGAGAGCGGATGCCGAGGCCGCCGCGGTGATTCTGCAGTCTTTCCTCGATAGCGAGCGCGCCGTGAAGGCGGGGGTTGAGGATATTGTTGCATACGAAGGCGGGAAGAAGAAGCCATCCCCGCAATAGCTTTGTTCGCAGGCGAAGAGCGCTTATCATAACATTATGCGCCGTGATCGCGCTGTCGGCGCTTGCGGTGGTGCTGGTGGCGCATTACTTTTTCCCTACTCGCGGCGATATCCCCATCAAGGTGACCATCGAAGAGGGCGATTCCGCGGCGAACATCGCGGAAAAGCTGCATAGGGAGGGAGTGATAACCTCAGCCGGTATTTTCAGGGCCCTTGCCTGGATTCAAGGCAAGCAGGGCAAGTTCAAGCCGGGCATCTACACCTTTTTCACCGGGATGCGTTACGGTGAGGTATTCGACATGCTCGAGGCGGGGCCGCAAAACCGGGTGCGTTTGACTTTGCCCGAGGGCTTGACGGTGTCCCAGACCGCGCGTAGGGTGGAGGAAGCCATGGGCTTGAGCGCGGAGGAGTTTCGGCGCACGGCCGCAGAAGGAGGTTACGACTGCCCCTTCATCCCCCCCGAGAACGCCGGCAACCTGGAAGGGTTTCTCTTTCCCAAGACCTACGAATTCCAGCCCGAAACGCGGGCGCGCGAGGTCGTGGAGACCTTACTGGCGCAGTTCAGGGCGGAGACCTCCGCTTTGGACTGGGAAAGAACGCGGGTGTTGGGCATAACTCCGTACCAGGCGGTCATCGTGGCCTCGCTCATCGAGCGCGAGGTGGTGCTGGACGCGGAGCGGCCGCTGGTGGCAGCGGTCGTTTACAACCGCTTGCGCAAGGACATGCTCCTGCAGATCGACGCCACGGTGCAATACGCGCTTCCGGAATGGAAGGAGGCCCTCACTTACGAGGACCTGAAAGTCCCCTCGCCCTACAACACTTACCTCAACAAGGGGCTTCCTCCCGCCCCTATATGCAGCCCCGGCCTTGCGAGCATAAAAGCGGCTCTGGAACCCGCCGAGGTCGATTATCTCTTCTATGTGGCCACGGGCGATGGGAGCCATTTCTTCACCGCCGATTACAACGAGTTCCTGCGCGTGAAGAAGGAGGTTCAGGGCAAATGAGCCGGGTGGCGGAAATCCCGCGAGCCGTTTGTTGCTAGATAAAGGATCGGGCTTGCGGCGCCTTCCCGGATCCTGCCCCCGGACGATCCGTTCCGGTATTTATTCATCGACGCCTCTCGGACGGTGGTGTCGCGAGCGGGGATCATTGCGAGCAGGCAAGGAAAAGCCGCGTGAGCCCTTGCGCGGATTCTTATCGTGCCAGGTCCTTTCCCCTATGTATGCTCTCGTCTGATAAACCCACATTGGGCGGCGAATAACGGTTCGCAACAGCAACGAAAGCTCCAGGGCGGGTCATGCCGAAAGGATAATGAGACACCGTTGCCGTTAAACGAACTGGCGGGGGAAAAGCCGTTCATGTTTAATGTTAATAAGCCGAAGATTTCTAGGGGAGGTGGGGCGTAAAGTTGGGCCGGGGAAACGTATTGCGGGAGATGGGATGAGGTCGCGTGCATCGCTTTCGATAAAGTAGTTTCAGTAGGGTAGGAAAAGCGGGAAGTGTATCATGGGAGATGGATGTGGCCGGCGTCGGGAGCAACGGTCGCAGCGCGCAGCGCCTCCCCGTAACCATGCGACTGCCCCGGTCCCGCACGTGAAAGGTGGAAGATGCTGGAGGACGTGGAGGTATTGATAGACCGCCTGCGCGCTCTTTCCGAGGCGCTAGCCGTTTTCGACCAGGCGGGAGGGGAGGTCACGGGAAGATCGACCCCCCAACTCATGTACTTCGCCGGCAAGGATCTCGGCAAGAGAGAGGCCGCCGCCTACGATGCCACAGACGATATCGAGAGGGCCCTGAAATGGGTGTTCCGCGGATCGCCTGAGGTGTGGAAGGTGACCCTGTGGAAGAACAAGGAGGACGAGGAATTCTGGGTTTACGGGGTGGATGAGATGTTCATCCGCCTTCTTTTCGAACGCTGTCCCATAAGGACGGCATGCCTGAGCGCGGGGGTCGCGCTGGGGGGAGTTGCGTGCCAGACCGTGCACGGATACGCTGCGGGCATGTTCGAGCGGGTTTTCGGGCGCAAGGTGGATCTACATACCGAGCATGCGGGTCCGGGCTCATGCCTGATTATGCTCAAGACGACGCTGGAGTGAAAGATGCGGGTTGCGGTCCTTTCGCTGAGCTCCTGCCTGGGTTGCCAGTATGTGCTCCTCAGCCTCGGCGAATATTTTTACAGCTTTATAGGGGAAAACGCCATCCTTTTCGCACCCTTTCTGCTCGATCAGAAGGAGCTTCCGGAGGTGGACCTGCTGTTGCTGGAGGGAACGGTCAGGAACGGCGACGATTTCCGCAAGCTGAGAGAGGCGAGACAGAGGGCGGATAGACTGGTGGCCCTGGGTACCTGTGCCTGCTTCGGCGGGGTGCCGGGCCTTGCGGACCAGATGTCCGAGGAGAGGATGATGAGGATGCGTTACGGCGAGGGGGCGTCTTTCGAGCACGCGCCGCCGGGGGTTAAGCGGATACTGCCTGTGGATGCTTACGTGGGGGTTGACGCTTTCCTGCCAGGTTGTCCCCCCTCGGAGGAGCTATTGGAAAGCTTCCTGAGACTCGCGCTCTCGGGCACCATACCGTCTCGCCTGGGAGCCACGGTGTGTTCCGAGTGTGACGTGGTATGCGCTCCCTCCCCCGAGGAAGGCTTTCGCAGGCTCATATCCGCCCTTCCCGAAAAGGGGAAGTGCCTTCTGGAGCAGGGCTTCGTGTGCATGGGCCCTCTTACCAGAGACGGTTGCGGGGCGCTGTGTCCCAGCTCGTACGGTGTTCCATGCGGAGGTTGCAGGGGGCCGTGCGACGAGGCGTTACTCCCGCCTTTTCAGGATCTTCGGGAAGAGACGCTGCGCAGGCTGGCCAGGTCGACGGGCGAAAAGGCGGCGGAGCTAAGGGAGAGGATCGAAGACCCCGCGCATACCTTCTTCCGCTACTGTCTTGCGGAGCCCCTATTGCGCAGGAGGAGACCGGGGGGCACGGCCGGGCTGGTTCGCCGCGCGGGAGAAGAGGAAAGGCGTTAGGCGGAAAAGGACTTCATGACGGAAAGGGCGACGCTTGCAGTCCGGTCGGCGAGGGCATGGCCGCCTCGATGTCGCCGGCCGGGGAGGTAAACGCGTGGAAGATTTGATTATTGACCCGGTTACCAGGATAAGCGGCAACGCCTCCATCAGGGTGAAAAGGGACGAGGCCGGAGACCCCGTGGAGGCGAGGCTGCTGGCTTTCGGCTATCGTGGATTCGACCTTTTCGCCAGGGGTTCTCATTTGGATAACCTGGTATCCCTGGTTTCCCGCATATGTGGCGGGGACTCCGTTTTTCACCAGGCGGCTGCGGCATCGGCGGTGGAAGAGACCTTGGGAATCGAGTTGCCCGATGCGGCCATCCGTCTGCGTGAGTTGGCCATGTGGGGCCAGCTGATGGAGCGCCATGCGGTATCGCTCACCGTCCACAGCCTCCCCGACCTCCTTCTGCCTTCGTCGGACCCGGGTTTGCGCAATATCATAAGCATCCATCGTGTGGATGAGGAGGTGGTGCGCAGGTTCATGTCCCTTAAGTCGCTCGGTACACGTGTGCTGCGGGAAGCGGGAGGGAGGGCGGTTCATGCCGTCAATATAGTGCCGGGGGGAGTGGTCAAGGACATCGGGGAAGCAGAGAGGAGAGAGTTGATGGAGAAGCTGGGCGAGGCTCGCTCCCTCCTGTTAGAGACGGCGCGGTTGATAAAACTCCTGCTGCGCCGCAACGAGGAGGTGGTCGTTTCCCTGGGCGAGGTAGCGACTCCCTGCCTGGCGGTTAAAGGGGAAGGGAAGATAAGGCTGAGCGGGGAGAAGGCTGCCGTGGCTAGAGGGGAAGGCGGCGAGACGGTTTTGCTGTCAACCCGGGAGCTTCGAGCCTCCATCGAGGAGAGCAACAGCGGGCACTCCCACATCCGCTCGGCCAAGATCAAGGACATTGGGGAGGTACAAGTAGGCCCTCTGGCACGGCTCAACGTAAACGGATGCTACGGCAGCGAGCTGGCTGACGCGGAGCTCGAGGAGCTCAAAACGCAATGGGGGTTCCCGTTCAAGTATAGTATGCTGGCTCACGCCGCGAGGATTCTGGAGATGATGCATGCCTGGGAGATGATCATGGAGCTGCTCAACAGCGTGCCCGGGGGCGATTTAAGGGTTGCGGCGTCGCCTGAGGAGGGAAGGGGGGCGGGAACGGTTGAGGCGCCGGAGGGTGTCTTGACCTACGACTTGGAGATGGGCGGCGACGGGCTGGTAAAGAGGCTTACCATCACCGCCCCCCTGCAATTCAATCTTGGTTCCCTCGAGGGATGTCTCCTTGCGGGTGCGCGTTCGGCCGGTACGGGGATGGATGGGCAAGCAAGGACTTGGGCGTTGCTGGAGACGGCGGCGCGTTCCTATGCTCCCTGCATCCCTTGCGCTTTGCACTGAATAAGGTCGGCATGAGGAGGTACGTGGTGGAGGATACGGGAACGACGTTGCCGCATATCGGCATAGACGAGGAGAGATGCGTATCCTGCAGGGAATGCTTGGAGATCTGTCCGCAGACCCGGGGTGCCGAGTACCCGGTTTATGTCTGGGGAGAAAACGGCTATCCACAGGTAGCAAACCCGGAAAGCTGCATAGGGTGCCTGACCTGCCAGGTGGGATGCCGCGCCAGGGCCATTGCGGTGAGGCTGAAAGAAAGCGCTGGATGGCGAATCAGCGGTGATCCCAGGGCCGAGATGAAGTGCAGGGCGATCTTTTAGGCATGTGACTTCCCGAAGCATGGCGGAGTTAAAGAGGGCCTTTATGCGGCCGCATTTCCAAATCAATCGCAGTAGGCGCGCTTATCATGCTCGGTCGCTCTATGGATGGGATAGTCATGGATAGGGCTTCGGGCATGCGAGACGCCGACGTGGAAAAGAAAGGGCCTAAACATGTAATATGAGGTGGGAGCGGTTATCCGTTCCGCTCCAAGGCCTCGCTGCGGGTCAAGGAAATACCCGAAATGACGATATGTATGCATTAGAGCGCTGCAGGCATCGGAAGAGCTGCGTTAGCGAGAATCCGGCGCCGATGGCGCGCAGCAAGGTGCAGTGAGGTTCCGATTTCCGCATGAAGGAAAGCGCGATGATGGAAGAAGGAGAGCGAGCTCTTCTCCGCGGGGCAGGAGGTGATGCGGATTGCCCGATCTGAGAAAGGTCCTGGAGGAACTCGTGGCCACCGGCACCGTGCGCGCCGCGCTGGTGGTGGGAAGAGACGGGTTCATAATCGAGACCGCCGGCGAGGACGCCAGCCACCTGGAAGCCGTTGGTGCCATCGCTCCCAGTTCGCTGGGGGCGGCGGAGGTGATAGGTCTTGAGCTAGCGCAGGGCCCCATGGCCCAAGCGATGTTCGAGTTCGAAAAAGGAGCCATACTGATGAGCGCCGTGGGGGCGGATGCCATACTGGTTTCCATCTTGCCTGCGGGAGCCAATCTTGGAAAAGCCAGGTACGACATACGCAAATACCTCCCGGCCATAGAGGCCGCGCTGTGAGCGAGGGGCGGATATACCTGGCGCCGACAGCGTCGGCGCGTAAGTGTTCTATGAGGAGGAAAGGTTGGCCTCGGAAAGAATAGAGAGGATGAACGCCGTCCTTAGAAACCTGAGATCGAGCCTCCAGGAGATCGAGGCGGCGGTGCTTATAAGCTCCGATGCCATGGCCTTGGCGTCCGATATCTCCGACGAAGCGGACGAGGAGATGATCGGCGCCCTTTCGGCTTCCGTGCTCGGTATGGGAGAAAGGGCGGCACGCGACCTCAAACGCGGCAATCTTGAACAGGTCTATATTAAGGGAGACCAGGGATACTTGTTGCTGGTACAGTGCGGGCCCGATGCCCTCCTCTCGCTGCTTGTGAAGCCTGAGGCTAAGATGGGTGTGGTGTTTATGGAGGGCAAGCGAACCGCCGAGGAGCTGGCGAAGCTGTTCGAATAAGCTATCGTGCGCACAAGGTCGGCTCTAGATCGCTGAGGATATTAGGGTAGGAGGTCTGGTACTTGGCGGAATCCAGGGAGGAAAGACTTCGCAACGCCTTGAACGAGCTGGTCTCCAGATCAGCGGAGGTAGATGCGGCGGCGGTTGTGAGCATGGACGGCCTGGTAATGGCCTCGGTGCTTCCCAACACCCTCGAGGAGGACAGGCTGGGCGCCATGTCGGCGGCGTTGCTAAGCCTTGGAGAGCGCACGTCTGAGGAGTTGGGCCGGGGTGAGCTGGCGCAGGTGTTCGTGGAGGGGAACTCGGGGTATGTTTTCCTGATGGCGGCGGGAGAAGACGCGGTGCTGACGGCGCTGGTGCGCAAAGGAAGCAAGTTGGGGTTGGTGCTTTACGACGTAAAGGGAGCGGCGAAAAAAATCGCCGAGATCATTAAGTCGGAGTTCCGCATCGAGTACGAATGATGGGTCAAAGATAACAGTTGAAACGGCCTTTCCCTGGCGGCGAATCGACCCAGGAGAGGATAGCCGTGAGAAGTAAAGTAATCAAAAGCGGCGCAGCTATCGAAATATATATATCGGGTGTATCGCAAACAATGCGGGACGCCGACGGCAACGAGATGGCGATGGACATGCATAGACGGAAGGGAAAATGGCGCTAAAGGGAAGCCTGAAGGATTTCAGCATCCCCGACCTCTTCCAGCTACTCAACTTCGGCAAGAAGAACGGGACACTTAACCTTACCCGAGGTCAGGCCAGGGGTTATATCTGCTTCCGAAACGGCGAGGTTTTCTTCGCTACCACCAACTGGAAAAGGCAGTCCCTGGGGCTTAAGCTCCTCAACGCAGGGATAATCACCAAGGCACAATTGGAGGAAGCGCTGCAACTACAGAGAACCTCGGCGAGGGGGCAGAGGCTAGGTCAGCTTCTTATCAGGCTCGGCTATATAAGCAAGGAGCAGCTCGAGGTGTTCGTCGAGGAGCAGATCCAGGACGCTGTTTTCGAGATGCTGCGGTGGACCGACGGCGAGTTCGACTTCCAGCCGGGCGTGGTTTTCCCTGAGGAGGACATAGGTCTTTCCATAAGCACCGAAGAGCTGATAATGGAGGGATCGCGTCGCCTTGACGAGTGGAACCGCATCGAGAAAAAGATCCCTAACCTCAACGTGGTGTTCAAAATGACCTCTATGCAGGGAAGGGAGGCGGCTCAGATAAGCCTCACCCCCGAGGAGTGGATGGTGCTCACCCACATTGACGGCGAGAAGACGGTGCGTCAAATCGTGGAGCTTACGGGTATGAGCACCTTGCACACCTGCAAGATCCTCTACGGCCTCATCGGATCGGGCTTGCTTGAGAACGTGACTCCGGAGGAAGAGGAAAGAGAGGCTGACCGCAGGTTGGAGAAGCTCGCTGAGGAGCTCGAGAAAGCAGAGAGCCGGCAACCTGCGGCGGAGATACTCGGGGAAGAGCTTGATGTTTATGGGGGCGAGACAAGGGCGAAGGAATTGCCGCCAGACGAAGACGTATCCTCTTTGATGCGAGGAGAGGCGGAAGCGGTGGCGATAGAGTCGGCGAGAGCGCCGGGTTCCGAAGATGAGCGGACGTCGCGCATAGCTGACGCGGTGGGAGAAGCGCTGGGGGCCATGGAGCTGGAGTCCGCCCTGGAATATGAGCAAGCGATAACACTCTCCTTGCCGACGGGAGAGGAGGATTTGCCGGCGGAAACGGCCGTTTTGGAAGAGCCTTTGGCCGGGGAGACGGTGTTGGCGGCCGCGCGGGAGGAGGAAATCGCTGAGTCCGCATCTGAGGCGGGAGGAACGGGCGAGGAAGCGGAGGGCCTTGCCGGGGGCGATGCGGATGCCGCCGCGATCGTTGACGAGGTGCGGGGCGCAACCGCCCCTGGATCGGTTGAAGGAGAGGCGCTTCTATACCCGCTCGCGACGGAGGAGGGTGCACCCGAAGGAGAAGTCGAAGCGGTGGTGATAGAAATCGGGGACGAGGGCGAGCCGCTGATACTGGTGGAGGAGGAGGCGGTTACGCTGCAAAAGGGGGAGGCCCCCGAAGCCATGGAGGCTAAAACGGGCGCTGAGGAGATTGTGGAAGGTGAGGAAGAGGAGACCGCACCGGAGCTTGAGATGCCTACCTCCGAGCCGGATCCCGCACGAGCGCGAAGTGCGCTCGAGGAGGAGATACAAAAACAATCCGAGCGCATTCGGGAGATGAAGGAAGCGGCAATGGAGGAGTCCCTGGAGGCCGAGCAGGTACTCCAGATAGAGAGCAAGGAGGCGGAGCTGGAGGAGCTTAAGAGAAAGATCAGCCAGCTTCTGCCCGAGGGAGTGAGTCTGGATGATGAGGAGAAAGAGGAGGGAACGGCGGTCAGTGGCGTGAGTTCTACGCATATGCGCCCGGACGATGATCTAATGACGCGCGAAAGCGTGGAGGCAAGGGCGGCCAAGCGGGCTTACCTGGAAAAGAAATATGGAAAGATAGAGAGGCTGGCCCGCGACGAGGAGATCGCGGAACTCGAGCCGGAGGAGATCCCCGAGGAGTGGAGGACACATCTTCAAAAGATCTCTCCCAAGGATAGAGGCGGCAGCGAGGAAACGGGTGTACAGGCTCCGAAGCGCCCGGTTATTGACCCCGAGAAGATATTGGGCGGCGCTTTCCGCCGAGGTGAGTCGGTGGTTGCGCCGGAGTCGATGCCTGCCGAGGGGACATTGGAGGGAGCTGCAGACGCGGCGACCTTGAGACTACCTCTTGAGAAGCTCGAGGAGAGAGTAGGATCCGGAGCAGTGGGAAAAAACGCGGAGACGACGGGCCTGGATGTCCTTGAGAGCGTCATGCTCGAGGATATTCCCGGTTTCTCGAAGGGGGCGGCGCCTGAGCAGGAGCTCGCGCCGCTTTCGAGCATGGAAAGCGATATCTCGGCTTTCGCGGCCGGAGAGGAACAGGTGCACTCTGGTGGCGCGGCTATGGGTATCGATGTGCTGGAAAGCGTTATGCTGGAGGAGGTGCCGCCGGTCGAGACCGTCCTAAAGCTGGAGGAGGGTGTGCAAGGTGAGCCGGTGGACGCGGGTCTCCAAGTACGCGAAACGGAGACCTTTTTCGAGATGGAAACGGCTTCCGCATCGGCGCTCCCCGGGAATGACGGAGGTCACGGAACGATCGCGAGCCCGTTGATGGCGGAGATAGAGGAGCTCGAAAGAGAGATTCTGGAAGCGGAAGAGAAGCTGGCGGAGCTTGACCTATCCCCCTTCAAAGATGAGCTCGCCGCCTTGGAGGAGGAGATCTTCGCCGCGGAGGAACCCGTGGAGACGAAGTCGACCGCGGAGTCGACGCTGGCGGAAGCGAAAGAAAGCGAGCTCGCCGCCTTGGAGGAGGAGATCTTCGCCGCGGAGGAACCCGTGGAGACGAAGTCGCCCGCGGAGTCGACGCTGGCGGAAGCGAAA
>JACVJD010000034.1 GCA_015711825.1 Candidatus Solincola daggyaiensis | reverse complement strand
AGGAGGAGGTGAGGGAGCTCGTACCGGCGGCCGTCTAGCCTGTCATCAAGAGAGGGATGGCATGATGGTTCTTAATACACCACTTGACGGGACTTGGCCTATGAATCGCGCAACATCTTCGACCACAAGCGCATGGTCTCGGAGTGGCCGCCGATGTCGTAGAGGGTGCTGGCCACGAAGACCAGCTTTTCGCCGCCCACGCGCCTCGGGGAAGCGGCTCTCGGGCGCGCGGCTTCCCCGAGTTTGCGTAACGCTTCCTCCAGGGCCGGGTCGCTCCAAAGGGATGAGTGGATGCTGAGGTGGTTTTCCCAGGCTACGTGCGCCGCGAGGCTCGCGTGCGCCAGGAAGCGTTCCCAATCACCTTGCTCCGCTCGTTGCAGGGCGAAGCCGCGGTGAAGCTCAAAGAGCCCTTTCTTGCGCTCGACGCTCACAGCCCTCTCCCCGACATCTTTGCGCGAACCAGTTTTATCTTCTCGGCATCAGCCCGGTCCTCTCCCGCATAAACACCCTCCATGACCTCGCTCGGCGACCCGCTGCCGTACCGGTCGCTTGCGGTTGGGTCGTGGCCGTCATGCGCGAGCTTCAAGCGGCAGGAAGGACAGGGCTTGTCGAGGGACCCTGGAAGATACCGACCTATGTAGAACCCTTCGCACAACGGGCATCTCAACTCCACCAGCGTCTCGCCATCCACCAGCGCGCGTATCTCGCGCACGAGCTCCTGGCCCGCTCCCGTGAGGAGCTCTTGAAGGCGCGTGTAGGGGATAAAATAATACAGCATGCCCTTATCCTGTCCTCGGTCTCAATTCCTCCTCGCGGCGAGGGAAGAGGCGAGCCTTTTCATCGCTACCAGGGATAAGTAAATGCCCTCCCAGAGCGGCGCCACCTCTTCCACCATTTTGGAGGCCGCAAGCTCCTTTGCCGCCAGGCCCATAACCCTACGGGCCTCACCGTCCTCGACCAGGTAGGTGAGTTTGCCCAGCCAGTCCCGCGCTCCGGCGCAGAGGAACCCGTTGACCCCCTCCTCGATCAAGCGCCGGTATGACGGGGTGGGGGAGGCGAGGACGGGGATGCCCAGGCGGGAATACTCCAGGCCCTTGAGGTCGCTCTTGCAGCGGTTGAACTCGTTCTCCACCAGGGGCACCAGGCCGATGTCGAAGTTGGCCAGCAGGGCCGGGTAGTCCCTGAAGCCCACGGAGGGGAGGAACATCTTCTGTTCCTCGGGTATGCCCTGCAGCAGGTGGAAGACTTCCGCCGCCCCCCCGATGGCCACCCTTACTTGAGGATACTTACGGCACAGGCGTTCCAGGCTGCCCACCACCAGGCGGAAATCCTCCAGGTGAGTGGGGGATCCCGCCCAGCCGACCACCACCCTGTCCTCCCGCTTCTCCCGCGTCACCCGCCAGGAAGCATCGCGAGGGTCCAGGCAGTTGGGGAGGGGGAAGGTCATGGCGTTGAAGCGCGAGTACCTCTCCGCGAGCTCGGGCGTGGTCACCGTCACCGCGTCCGCCTCGCGCATGCACTCCTCCATCATCTCCAGTTTGGCGCTGGACTTGCCGCGGAAGCTGGAAGAGGCGGGGTTGTAGTAGGGAACGGCGTGGTAATAGTCGTCAATCTCGTACACGCGCACCTTGCCCGCCTCCCCCAGGGCGCGCATGCAGCGCAGGGTCCCCTCGTCCTGGGAGAGCTGAAAGACGTAGATGTCGTGCTCGAGGTCCAGGGGAAGGGAGGATTCGCTCCAGGTCTCCAGATGATCGGTGAAGTGGACCCGGTGCCCGAGCCTCTCCAGGGCTCTCCCGGGGTAGATGCAGCGGTAATGCCCCGAGCCCTGCAGGTTCGCGTACAGGAAAAGGATCCTCATCCCCGGCCCCCTCTGGCGTTCTCTCATTTTCTGCTACCCGCTTCGCGAGACGTTTATAACCCGTCCCGCCATGCGGTCAATCAACCGGTCGGTGGTATGGGAGGCGGCTAAGGGGTTGATTGCCGGGGCGGGAGGCGAGTGTTCTCGACGGTTTCGAGTTACCCTTTTGACCCCCTTCCGTATTTGCCATAAACCCCCTGCCCGTGGAGGCGGAAGCGGGAGCGCTTGGCGCGTCTGGTGGACTCGAGTTCGGCAAGGCGCCTGGATGTTCACGGTCTCGATGGGCAGGGAGTCCATCATAATGAATCGCACCCGTGCCGGGCGCTGTCTTTGCTCAAAGGCAAGCAGGCTTGCGGCGTATGGGCAGGCTGGCCTTGAGGGGGAATCCTAATCAACCCTAAATCGCCCTTCTCTCCCACGAAAGGAGGATGCGGTTTCGTGCCCTTTTTCCGATGCTCAAATCGGATCAGCAGCTTTTCCGGTAGGCAGGAGGCTACCCATGGTTCAAGGAAGGACGGTGATGCCGGGGAGAGAGACGGACATGAACGCACGCGAGGGGAACGGCCCGGCCGGGGGCCGAAAAAAGACCGGCGCAAGGCATGAGGCCGAAGGGCCGGGGAACCGGCCGCAAGGACATCAAGGAGGATGATCGACTATGGGTCTCAGGATCAACCAGAACATCGCCGCGTACAACGCGCACCGTAACCTGACGCAGACGGACAACAGCCTCTCCAAGTCCCTGGAGAGATTGTCCTCCGGCCTGCGCATCAACCGCGCCGCCGACGACGCCGCGGGACTGAGCATCAGCGAGAAGCTGCGCAGCCAGGTCAGGGGCCTGCAGCAGGCGTCCCGCAACGCCCAGGACGGCATCTCCCTCATCCAGACCGCTGAGGGAGCGCTGGCGGAAACCCACTCCATCCTGCAGAGGATGAGGGAGCTGGCGGTGCAGGCGGCCAACGGGTCCCTCACCGACACGGACCGCAACGCCATCCAGGAGGAGGTGACCGCCCTCATAACCGAGGTGACGCGCATCGCCGATACCACCTCCTACAACAACCAGAAACTGCTTCAGGGAGGTCTGGGTTCCTCCATCACCGTCCTGGGAGACTCGCTGGTGGCCGCCTCGGGTATCGCCAGCATCGAGTCGGTGGGGGCCACCCCGGGGTCGGGATACGCCCTCTCCTACGCCAGCGACGACAAAACCCTGAGCCTCACCAACGGGACCACCACCGAGAGCGTGGTCATCACCCCGCCTTCCGGGTTCAACACCGCGGTGGTGACCTTCGCCTCCCTGGGCATCAAGGTCACGGTGAACTCGGCCATCGGCAACCAGGACATCGCCAGCGGCAGCGGCGGCTTCACCGTGAGCTCGGGGTCTATGCCCCTGCAGATCGGGGCGAACGCAGAAGAGAACATATCCGTGAGCATCGGGAACATGAGCGCCGGCGGGCTGGGCATCAACGCAGTGAACGTTGGAACCACCTCGACGGCCGTGTCGGCCATCTCCATCCTGGACATGGCCATCGACGCCGTGTCCACCCAGAGGTCCAAGCTCGGAGCGGTGCAGAACCGCCTGGAGCACACCATCTCCAACCTGGGGGTGGCGCAGGAGAACCTCGCCGCCTCCGAGTCGCGCATCCGCGACGTGGACATGGCGGCGGAGATGGTCTCCTTCACCCGCAACCAGATCATGATCCAGGCGGGCACGGCCATGCTGGCCCAGGCCAACGCGGTGCCCCAGACGGTGCTGCAGTTGCTGTCATAGAAGAAATAAGGGAGAGGGAGGGCGCTCGCGCCCTCCCTCCGCAAAACGATATGGGTCCCGGGCATGAGGTGCGGGACCGTCGGTGGTGATGGACATGGATGTCGGCAGGCTGGGAGCGACCTACGGATCGCGCTTCGGCGAGCCTCAACAGGTCACCAGGAAAGAGAGAGAGGCCAAGGAGTCACCGGCGCAGGCGCCGACGGCGGGGGAAAGGCCACGGGAGGCGGATGAACAGAAGCCCATGTGGAGCCTTCTCAACCGGGTGATGGAGAGAAGGGACCACAGGGTGAAGCTCTCGGTGCACGAGGCCACCAACCGGGTGATGATCAGGATAACGGACTCGGAGACGGGCGAGGTGATCAACGAGATCCCCCGCGAGAGCTACCTGGACATGGTGGCGAGCTTTCTCTCCAACCTGGACCGGGTGCACGGTATGAACCTGGACGAGATATGCTGAGCCGCGCCGAGGCGTTTGCGAGGCGAGGAAAACACCATAAGCGCAATATGATTCGGAGGAGGAGAGGGGAGACATGTGCGCCTATCTGAGCTCGCTGGGAGGGGTTTCCGGCCTCGCCAGCGGGGTCAACTGGCGGGAGATAATAGACTCCCTGATGGCCGTGGAGCGAAGGCCGATTGTCGCCCTGCAGCGGAAGGAGGCCAACCTCAACGCGCGCCTCGCGGCGGTCCGCGACGTGAACTCCATGGCCGTATCCTTGAAGGGTAAAGCATTCGCGCTCACCCTGCGCGCCAACATCATGGCCAGGACGGCGGGGGTCAACGGCGACGCGCTGACCGCCACCGCCTCTCCCGACGCCGCCGTGGGAAGCCACAAGGTGACCGTGTACCGCCTGGCCACGGCCACGCGGGCGGTTTCCACCGCCGGCATCGGTTCGGCCGTGGACACCGCGGCGGCGCTGGCGGAGTCCGGAATGGCCGTGATCCCCACCACCGGTTATTTCACCCTCAACGGGACCAGGATAACCATCGACTCCTCCACCACCCTGGACAGCGGGGCGAACTCCGTCACCGCGCTTATCAACGGGGCGGGGGTGGGGATCGAGGCCTCCATGGCCATGGACGCAAGCGGCCGCTACAACCTGCTCAAGCTTTACAAGGCCGATGGCTCCATAGCCATGGGAAGCGGGGAAGATACCAGTAATATTCTCACCGCGGCGAGGCTTTATGGCGCCGATCCCTACTCCACCTGGACCAGTGGGGTCATGGAGGGCAGCGTGGCGGGGACGGTGGGCGGAGACGTGTCCTCGGACGCCACGATGACCTTCAGCTACGGAGGCGGCAGTTACACCACCGAAGCCGGATTTCTCGCCGCCACCGCGGATGTCACCACCCTGGAGGCCCTCGCGACGGCGCTCCAGAACGCCATCAACGCCGAGATCGCGGGCGTGGGATCGGTTACGGTGAGCGTGCGGGATCCATCCGGTACCGCCAACGGCAGGCTTATCATCACCGACGACATAAGCGGCGGCGAGATAGCGATAACCTCGCTTTCCGGCACCACCACCGCGGGTTTGCAGCCTCTTCTGGCGGCCTCGGGAGCGACCTCGGGGGAGACGGTGGTGAGCGTCTCCAACCTGGGGACGGCCTTGGCGGGCGCTTACCTCTACGACGCTCGCCTGGTCACCACCCTCAAGGACGCCTGGCTCTCGGGCTACGTGGAGAGCTCCAGCGCGGAGGGCAAGGCGGGATTCGACCTCGCCGGCACGGAGACCGTTTCCTTCCGTTATCACGGCACGGATTACGTCACCGCGGCCCTGTCCTCCGTGACCGCCGGGGTGACGGACCTCGGGGACGTGGCGGCGGACCTGGAGGCGAAGATGAACGCCGCTTTAGGCGCGGCGGGCTCGGTATCGGTAAGGGTCTATGACCCCGACGGCGGCGGCAACGCGCGCCTGGTGATAAGCGACCAGAGCCCCACGGGAGGGGAGGAGGTCTCCTTTACCTTCACCTCCGCCCCCTCGGGGCTGGCCCTGGCGAGCTCGCAAGGGGCGGAGGCCAAAGGGCTGTTCACCGTAAACGGCGTGTCGGTTACCTACGACAAGTACCGCGACACCTTGAATTCCCTCATCAACCGCATCAACGCGGCGGGAGCCGGGGTGAGGGCGGTCTACGACTCCGTCGCCGACAGAGTGAGCCTCACCGCCTCGCAGACCGGCTCGGCCTCCATCGCCCTCGAGGAGGTGGGAGGAAACCTGCTCCAGGCCTTGAACCTGACCGGCGCGGGAGCGCAGGAGCTTGGGTCGAACGCCCGTTACTCCATCGATACCGTCAACGGCGGTCAGGTCATGACCTCCGCGAGCAACACCATAAGCGGGGTCATAGGCGGGGTGACCCTGAACCTGAAGCAGGTGAGCGAGAGGGATGAACGCGGTGCCTATGTGCCCACCGCCGTCACCGTGACCCAGGACACCGAAACGGCGGTAAAAGCGGTGCAGGATTTCATAACCGCGTATAACGACCTGGTATCCAAGCTGACCGAGTACACCAAGTACGATACCCAGACCAAGCAGGCCGGGATACTGAACGGGGTGTCCCAGGCCAGGGATCTGCTGCGCCGCCTCAAGTCCATGGTGGGATACGCCGCGCAGGGGATGGACGGGTATCCCATGACCCTGCGGGAGATAGGCATAAGCGTGGGGGGCGCAGGCGCCGGCACCGCCGACCTCGTCTCCGGGCAACTGGCGCTGGACAAGGCGGCCTTCGCCGCCGCGCTGCGTGAAAACCCGGAACGAGTTTACCGCATCGTGGGGGGGTTCCTGGGAGAGGTTTCGCTTCGGCCGCGAGGGAGCGGGAGCGTTTCCGCGGTATCCGGGAGGCCCGCGGACGAGACCCGCGCCGGCACCTATCGCGTAGAGAGCGACGGCAGCGGCAACCTAGAGGCGTATTTCACGCCCAGCGGGGGCTCCGAGGAGTACATAGGCTCGGGGACCATAACCGCGGGAGGTCGCAACACCACCCTGATCCGGGGCGTGACCCTTTACGCCAAGTCGGCGCTGGCGGCGGGGACGGATTACCTGGCCAAGGAGGAGAGCCAGACCGGCGTCCTCAAGGCCCTGGAGACCTACCTCGGAAAGGCGACCGCCTCCGGAGGGTTGCTCTCCAACATGGAGGACCTCGCGGAAAAGCAGATCGAGGGTATCCGGGCACAGGTGGAAAAGCTCGAGGGGCGCCTGGAGGCCTACGAGGCCAGGCTCATCCGCCAGTACACCGCCATGGAGACGCTGCTCTCGCAGATGATGGCGCAGAGCCAGTGGCTCACCAACCAGGTGACCGTTCTCAACCGCAACTGGGCGGGGACGAGGTAAGGAGCCGGGTATGGTGAGATATAAAGTGGAACAAGCATACAAGCGCAGCAGCGTGTCCACGGCCACGCCCCTGGGGCTGATCGTCATGCTCTACGACGGGTTGGCCGTAAACCTGGCCAGGGCCGAGAGGTCGCTGGCCGTGTCCCCCGGGGCGGACAGCGCGCGCTATCTCAAGAAAGCCCAGGATATCATCTGCGAGCTCATGGGCTCGCTTGATTTCGAGAAAGGGGGGGAGATAGCACGCAACCTCTTCCGGGTGTACGAGTACATGAACTACCGCCTCATCCAGGCCAACCTGCGGCGCGACCCCGCCATGGTGGCGGAGGTGCGTGGACTGGTCCTCCAGCTCAAGGAGGCCTGGGAGGAGGCCGAGCGCAAGGTGGGAAAAAGCCGTAACGGCTCGGAGGGCATGGCCTTGGGAGGTAGGGCGTGAACGTGGTGAGGGTCGAGGAGTGCATGCGCCTGTTGCGGGAATACGAGGCTTTGCTGGAGGAGGAGCGAGGGGCCCTGATAAGCGGGGACCTGGCTGGCGCCGCGAAAGCCACGCAGCGGAAGGATGCGGTAATCGCCCGCTTGAGGGATATGGACATGCAGGGAATGCGGGAAGATCTTAGCGAGCCGCTGGCGGCCCTGGAGGCGCTTAGCGCCAGGCAGGCCGAGAACGCCTCGTTGCTGCGCGAGATCTCCTCGCGCCTGGGAGAGGAGCTGGCGGGGATAAGGGCGAGGAGGAGGACGATGCGCGCGTATGGGGGACGGCCTCCCACGGGCGGAGCGGCGTTTCTGAACGGCACGGCTTGAAGCATATCCATGGGCGGGAAGGGATCCCGTCCCAAGGTTCAAGGAAGGACAACTGGCGGGTTGTCCTTTCGCGCTTACGGGAGGAGGTAGGGCTATGGACGCGACGAGACTGCAGGAAAGCGTGCGGGAGAGGGTGGAGAACCTCCCCGCGCCCAGCGCCGTGGTCATGGAGATCCTGCGGCGAAGCGGTCATGAGGACTGCACGGTAAAGGAGATCGCGGAGACCGTAGCCTCCGACGCCTCGCTCACCGCCAGGATCCTCCGCCTCGCCAACTCGTCCTATTACGGCCTCCCGCGGCGGGTGGAGGCGGTGAGCGTGGCGGTGCCGCTGTTGGGCATAAGGACCATCCGGCGCCTGGCGCTCAGCGTCTCCACCTACGACATCATGAACCAGAGGCTGGGCGGTTACGGCCACGCCGAGGGAGAGCTGTGGGCGCATTCCCTCGGCGTTTCCGTGGCCGCCGAGCACCTGTGCGAGTGCGTGGGGTACCGGAAAAGCGAGGAGATGAGGATGGTGGCGCTGCTGCACGACATCGGCAAGGTGGTGCTATCCCCCTTTCTTCTGGAGCTTATGGGTCAGGAACCGCGCCTGGATTTGAGCGTAGGGGGAGCGGAGGCCCTGGAGCTGGAGCGCGATCTGTGCGGTGTCGACCACGCCGAGGTGGGGATGATGATCGCCGAGAGATGGAACCTCTCGCCGCGTTTCGAGGAGATCATCCGCTACCACCACGAGCCCGGCGAGGCCCCCAACCTCCCCAAAGCGGCGGCCCTGGTGAACGTGGCCGACGGCGTGGCGGCGTGGCTGCTCAAGAGCGACGAGCTGGCGCAAGCGCCCTTGCTGTTCGACCGGGAAGCCCTGCAGGCGCTGCAGCTCGAGGACGTCGAGGTGCTGCAGGAACTGGTGGAGATAAACCGCAAGATCGGCGAGGAGATCGGCTTCTGGCTCAGCTACGGGAGCGGCGGGGACGGCGGATAAGGGAAGGAGGGTGCAGGCCATGACCCTGGACATCTTCGGCGACGCCACCTTCGCGGTGCTGGGGAAGGCGCTGGACGCCTACTCCCTCCGGCACCGCGTGAGCGCCAACAACCTCGCCAACGCGGCCACGCCCGGCTTCAAGAGGTCGTACGTGTCCTTCGAGAGGGAGCTGGGCGAGGTGGTGAGGAAGAGCGGCGGCGACAGGAAAAAGCTGGTCACGGGCCTCAGGGACATGGAGCTCACGGCCTCGTTGGACGAGCTCACCGAGAGCCGCGAGGACGGGAACAACGTGGACATGGAGCAGGAGGTGGCGGAGATGAGCAAGAACAACATCCGCTACGCCGGCGCGAGCTCCATCGTGAAGAAGAAGCTGGAGATGTACCGCTACGTGATCTCCGAGGGCAGGAGGTAGGAAATGGGAATATTCTCATCCTTCGACGTCAGCGCGTCCGGGCTCACCGCCAATCGGCTGTGGATGGACGTAATCGCCTCCAACATCGCCAACGCCCAGACCACCCATACCCCCGAGGGCGGTCCCTATCGCAGGCGCGAGGTGGTCTTCTCCACCCGCCTCCAGGACGCCTCGCAGCCGGGCTTGGAGGGCGGGCAGGGCGTGAGGGTGGTGGAGATAAGGGAGGACGAAAGCCCGCCGCGGCTGGTTTACGACCCCGAGCATCCGGACGCCCGTGAGGACGGGTACGTGGAGATGCCCAACATCGACGCGGTGACGGAGTTGGTGGACATGCTGGTGGCCTCGCGGGCCTACGAGGCCAACGCGGCGGCCATGGAGGCGGCCAAAGCCATGCTCTCCCGCGCCTTGGACATCCTGAGGTAAGGAGGAGATGACGCCGTGAAGATCGCTCCCGTTAACCCGCAGCATGCCGTCGCGAGGACCGCGGCGGAGGGAAGCGCCAAAGCCAGGGAAGGCGGGATAGACTTCAAGGCCGGGCTGAACAAGGCCATCGACGGCCTGAACCGCGTGCAGAACCAGGCCGACGACATGGTGGCGAAGATGGTGACGGGGGAGGTGGACGACATCCACCAGGTGGTGTTGGCGGTGGAAAAGGCCAACCTCTCCATGCAGCTGGCGGTGCAGGTGCGCAACAAGGTTCTGGAGGCGTACCAGGAGATCATGCACATGCAGGTGTAGGCGGGCCGGCCCTGCGAACCGCTTGGGGAGAAGGAGAGAGGTAGAGGAAGATCCTGGCGACCACACCACGGTTGGGAGGGAGAGACGGTAGATGCAGAGACTGATCGAACAGCTCAGGAGAGCGGCCTCGCGTTACACGGCGGGACAGAAAGCGGCCGCCCTGCTCATATTCGTGCTGCTGGCCGCGGGCGTCTATCTCCTCGTGGGCTATGCCGGCAGGCCCCAGTACCGCGTGCTCTATTCGGGGCTCGAGGACCGGGACGCCGCCCAGGTGACCGCCAAGCTGGACGAGTTGAAGGTGGACTACAAACTGGAGGGGTCCTCGGTGCTGGTACCCGTGGGAGAGGTGGACCGTCTGCGCGTGCAGCTGGCGGGAGAGAACATCCCCTCCGGCGGCAAGGTGGGGTTCGAGGTCTTCGACAAGTCCAGCTTCGGCGCCAGCGATTTCACCCAGAAGGTGAACTACCAGCGCGCCCTGGAGGGCGAGCTCTCACGCACCATCTCCTCCATCGAGCAGGTGCAGTCGGCGGTGGTCCACATCGCCATGCCGGAGGAGAGCATCTTCGCCTCCCAGGAGAACTCCGCCA
This sequence comes from Candidatus Solincola daggyaiensis, assembly GCA_015711825.1. Classification (GTDB taxonomy): domain Bacteria; phylum Actinomycetota; class Geothermincolia; order Geothermincolales; family RBG-13-55-18; genus Solincola_B; species Solincola_B daggyaiensis. The sequence continues at coordinate 18,632 of JACVJD010000034.1, read as the reverse complement.
CCGCCTCCGTGTTGCTCTCGCTGCGGGGAGGCGCTTCTCTCGACAAGAGACAGGTGGAGGGGATCAGGAACCTGGTGGCGCGGGCGGTGGAGGGACTGGATCCCGAGAACGTGAGCATCGTGGACGGCGCGGGCAACCCCCTTTTCGCGGGCGACGACGGGGCCTCCCTGGCCGCCGACCGCCTGCAGACCAAGAGGAGCTACGAGTCCTACATGGAGGCCTCGCTGCAGCAGATACTCAACCGCGTGGTGGGCAACGGCAAAGGGGTGGTCAAGGTGAACCTGGAGCTGGACCTGGCGTCGCGGACCACGCAAACGGAGAAATACACCCTCCCCCAGGAGGGAGGGCTGCCCAGCTCCCAGCAGACCAGCGAGGAGATATACAACAACGGCGCCGGGAACGCCGCCGGCGTGCCGGGGACGGGATCCAACATCCCGGATTACACCACCGTGACCCCGGGAGGCGAGAACGCCGCTTACGCGAAGAGGGAAAGCAACGTGACCTACGACAACAACCGCATCATCACCGAGGAGAGCGAGCCGCCGGGAAAGATCACCGGCATCAGCATCGCGGTGCTGGTGGACGAAGCGGTGAATGCCGACAGCGTTTACGCCCTGCAGGAGGCGCTCTCGGCCGCCGCCGGCCTGGACGAGAGGCGGGGCGACACCATAAGCGTGCAGGCGGTTCCCTTCGATACCTCCTACCAGGAAGAGATGGAAGCGCAGCTGGCCAAGGCGCAGAGCGGCGAAAAGCTGTGGAAGCTCATCAAGACCGCCCTGCTGGCGCTGGCGGCCTTGGCGGCGGCGGTGCTGCTGCTGCGCAGGCTCAAGAAGGTCAAGAAACGTCTCCAGGAGCTGCCCGAGCTGGAGGCGCGGGACACCTACGCCCTGGAGGAGGCCGCGGAGGGAGCGCGGGCGCTCATGGGCAGGACGGCGAAGTCTCCCATGTTGGGCTCCCTGGAGCTGCTGGCCTCGCAGAAGCCGGACGAGATGGCCCGGTTGTTGAAGTCCCTCCTGCACGAGAGGTGATGCGAGCATGGACGTGTCCACCCATCATTCCATGAGCAACGAGAGGAAAGCGGCCATACTCCTGGTCTCGCTTTCCCCCGAGAACTCCTCCAAGGTCATGCAGCACCTCTCCGAGGAGGAGATAGAGACCCTCACCCTGCAGATAGCCAACCTGACCCGCGTCTCCAAAGAGGAGAGAGAGCACGTCATCGAGACCTTCTATCAGCGGGCGCTCGCGGAAGGCGAGCTTGCGGGGGGCGGGTTCAACTACGCCAGGGAATTGCTGGAAAAGGCTCTGGGGCCGAAAAAGGCGCAATACATACTGGAAAAGCTCAGCACCTCGGTGAGGGTGACCCCCATGTCCTTCATCCAGGACGTGGACATCAAACAGGTGGCCGCGTTGCTCCTCAACGAGCACCCCCAGACCATAGCCATCGTGCTCGCCAACATCTCCGCCCAGCATGCCGCGGCGGTGCTCTCCTCCCTTCCCCAGGAGCTCTCGGTGGAGGTGGCCATGCGGCTGGCCATCATGGACAAGGCGGCGCCGGACGTGGTCTACAGCATCGAGCGGGTGCTGGAGAAAAAGCTAGCCGGCTCGCTCATGCGCAGCATCGACGACGAGGTGAGCGGAGGCATAAAGGCGCTGGTGGAGATACTCAACAACGTGGACCGCGCCACCGAGAAGACCATCCTCGAGGCCTTCGGGAACAAGAACCCCGAGCTGGCGGAGGAGGTCAAGAAGCTCATGTTCGTGTTCGAGGACATCGTCACCCTCGACGACGTGGCGGTGCAGAAGGTGCTCCAGGACGTGGAGACCAAGGAGCTGGCCCTGGCCTTGAAGGGGACCTCCATGGAGGTGCGCGAGAAGATAACCAGGAACCTCTCGGAGCGCGCGGCGGAGATGCTGGAGGAGGAGATCGAATACATGGGCCCGGTGCGCCTCAAGCAGGTGGAGGAGGCCCAGCAGGGAATAGTGGCCATCATAAGGAGGCTGGAGGAAGCGGGCGAGATCATCATCGCCAGGGGCGCGGATGACGAGGTGGTGGTGTGAGGAGCGAGGCCATGGGCGCATGGGAAGGGGAGCGGGGATGGTTTACCGATAAGGTGGCCTCCGGCCACGGCAGGGTGCTGCGCCGGGTGGAGGTCATGGGGGTGAAGCGCGTGCCCGTGCTGGCGGATGGGGGGACGCTAGGGGACTTGGTCCATGACTTCGTAGAGGGGCAGGAAGAGCACGAGAGCATCTTGCGGGAGGCGGAGGAAAAGGCCAGGGAGGCGGGGTGGAACGAGGGTTTTAAGGCCGGTTACCGGGACGGAAGGGAACAGGCGGTGGGAGAGCTGCGCGGCCTGGTGGGGGCGCTGGAGACGGTGCGCAGGGGCATGGAGAACAGCCGGTCGGAGATGCTGCGCGAGCTGGAGCGCGAGATAACCGCCCTGGCGCTGGAGGTGGCCGAGAAGCTGGCGCTCCAGGAGATAAACGCCAACCCGGAGGCGGTGCGCAACCTGGTGCGCAAGGTCATAGAGAGAGCGGGCGAGAAGAGGTCGCTGCGCGTGCGTCTGAGCCCCGAGGACTGCCGGAGGCTGAGGGAGGGCAGGCAGGAGCTCATGGCCAGCCTGGTGGAGGTGGGCGAGCTCGACCTGGTGGAGGACGAGAGCCTGGAGGCGGGGGACTGCGTGGTGGAGACCTCCTCGGGGATAGTGGACGCGCGCATGGAAAGGCGCATGGAGAGGTTGAGGTCCTCGGTGATGGGCGAGGAGGAAGCGGATGTATGACCGTTCCGCGGTGGACTTCCTGAGCGGAGGCATCAGGCGGGCCCTGGAGCGCGTGAGGGAGACCGACCCCCTGCTCCACCTGGGGAGGGTGGAGCGGGTGGTGGGCCTGGTCATCGAGGCCAGCGGGCCCGAGGGGTGCATAGGGGAGCTGTGCACCATCAGGGACCGCAAGGGAAGGACGCTGCTCATGGCGGAGGTGGTGGGCTTCAGGGAGGGCAAGGTGATGCTCATGCCCCTGAGCAACCCCCGCGGGGTAGGCCCGGGTTGCGAGGTGCTCGCCCTGGGCAGGCCGTTGCAGGTGCCCGCCGGTGAGGCGCTGAGGGGCAGGGTTCTGGACGGATTGGGCAGGCCGGCCGACGGCAGGCCGCTGGAGGGGCGCCTGGAGATGCGCGCGGTGGAAAACGATCCTCCCCACCCCCTGGCCAGAAGGCGCATTTGTGAGCCCCTGGGGTTGGGGGTGCGGGCCATCGACGGTTTGCTGACCTGCGGCAAGGGGCAGCGCATGGGGATATTCGCCGGCAGCGGCGTGGGCAAGAGCACCCTCATGGGAATGATCGCGCGCTATACCCAGGCGGACGTGAACGTCATCGCCCTGGTGGGAGAGCGGGGCAGGGAGGTGAGGGAGTTCATAGAGCGCGACCTGGGGGAAGAGGGCCTGGAGCGCTCGGTGGTGGTGGTGGCCACCAGCGACGAGCCCGCCATGATCAGGCTCAAGGCGGCGCTGGTCGCCACCAGCATCGCGGAGCATTTCCGCGACCAGGGCCTGGACGTCCTCTTCATGCTCGACTCGGTGACGCGTTTCGCCATGGCCCAGCGGGAAGTGGGCCTCACGGTGGGGGAGCCGCCCACCACGCGGGGATACCCGCCCTCGGTGTTCGCCATGTTGCCCCGCCTTATGGAGAGGACGGGATGCGGGGACCGCGGCACCATCACCGCCCTCTACACCATCCTGGTTGAGGGCGACGACATGAACGAGCCCATCGCCGACACCTCGCGTTCCATCCTCGACGGCCACATCGTGCTCTCCAGGGACCTCGCGGCCAGGAACCATTACCCGGCCGTGGACATACTCGCCAGCGTCAGCCGGCTTGCCACCGAGGTCATCGACGCGGAGCACCGCGCCGCCGCGGAATGGCTCCGGAGGACCCTGGCGGTCTATCGCGACGCGGAGGACCTCATCAACATCGGGGCATATAGGCACGGATCCAACGCGGATATCGACCACGCCATCGCCCATATGCGATCCATAGAGGACTACCTCCGCCAGGGCGTGGAGGAGAGGTGCACCTGGCGGGACGCGGTGGAGAGCCTGAAGGGGCTGCCGAAGGGAGCTGAGGCGCGGTGAGGAGATTCGAGTTCCGCCTCGAGCCGGTGAGGCGCTACCGGGTGGGGGTGGAGAAGGAGAGAAAAAGGGAGTTCGCGGAGGCCCAGGCGGCCTACATGCGGGAGTCGGAGGAGCTCGGCAGGCTGCACGACCACCATGCGAGGGTCGGGGAGGAGCTGCGCAGGGAGCTCATGGGCGGATGTGACGCCGAACGCGTGAGGAGCGGCGAGGCCTGCCTGGATCTGCTGCGCGAACGCATTCGGCTGCAGGAGGAGAGGGTGCTGGCGGCCCAGAGGCGGATGGAGGAGAAGCGCGGCGCCCTGGTGGAGGCCTCCAGGGAGCGCAAGGTGATGGACCGGCTGCGCGAGTTGAGGTGGGAGGATTATCTCTACGAGGCGGGGAGAGAGGAGCAGGGTTTCCTGGACGAGGTGGCGGGCGGCCGCTTCGTGCTGCGCAAGCTGCAGGTGGAGGAGTGATGAGGAATTGACGGGCGGCATAGAGGCGGTGCAGGCGAGGATCGCGGTCATCGAGAGCCGCCTGCAGGCGTTGGCGCGGCGCGATTTCGCCGCCGTGCTGGAGACGGCGCGCGCGGCCAGGTCGGCCACGGCGGGGGTGGGAGCGGCGACACGTACCTCCGGCTCGCCAAGGTCCGAAAGACTCGCGGCCTACATGCGCTCCCACAACTTCAACCCCGCCCTCGCCGCCGAGGCGGAGAGCTTCGTGGAAGCGGCGGACGCTTACGGCATGGACTGGAGGCTGGCCACCGCCCTGGCGGCGGTGGAGTCGTCGGGGGGGAGGGAGTGTTTCCGGCCCCACAACCCCTTCGGGATAATGGGGCGCGACTTTTCCTCCTTCCGCGAGGCGGTTTACGAGGTGAACCGCCTGGTGCGCAGCTACGGCTTCGGAAACGACATCCGGGCCATCCTGAGGAAATACAACCCCACCGGAGGAGAGGGATATATCGACACCGTGCTGGGGGAGATGCAGCGGATGTGACGGGGGAGAGCCGGAGTATATGGAAGGTATTGCCAGGGTGATGTCGCGTATCGCGGAGATCGAGGCCGGGCTGCAGAGGCTCGGAAGCGCCCCCTTTCCGCTTTCCCCGCGCGAGGCGGAAAACGCGGGTTTCTCCTTCGCCTCCCTGCTGTCGGGGGCCGGCGCATCGCGGGGCAAGGCGGTGGTCGATGAGGCCATGCGCTACCTGGGAGTGCCCTACGTTTACGGCGGGGGAGGGCCCAACGGCTTCGACTGTTCCGGCTTGGTGCAGTACGTCTTTCGCAAGTTCGGCGTCAACCTCACCCACTACACCGTGACCCAGGCCCAGGCGGGCAGACCGGTCTCCCGCGCAGAGCTGCGACCCGGCGACGTAATCTTCTTCGGGGAGAACGGGGGGAGCGGCTTTCTCTACCACGTGGGCATCTACGTGGGCGACAACAGTTTCATCCACGCGCCTCACACCGGTGACGTGGTGAAGATCTCCAGGCTGGAGGGAAAGTACGATGCCAATTACGCCTGCGCGCGCAGGTATATTTAACGGCTCACGGCGGAAGGCCGCGGACGGGGGTCGCCGCCGGCGGCGGTCCGCTGCGGGGAGCCGCGCCATAAAGGGCTTCGGCCCGCAGGAAAGGAGGTGATGGAGTTGACGCAAGCGATGACCATGCCGGGGGCGGAAAACAAGACGGCCACGGCGCCCGCGCCGGGCAACAGCCGTTCTTCGCGTCGTCCCGCCTCATGCCCCACCGCCTTCCACCGCTGCCTGCAAGGGCTGGTGTTCCCGGAAGGTGAGGGCGGAGTCAGAGCGGCGATACCCTTTCTCGCGCGTGGCGTCGAAGCTATCCGCGACTGTGAGGAGGGAAAGGGCCTGCCGCTTGCCGCTGTCCACGCCGCTTCAGCGGCGCATTGCGGAGGCGCGACCGGGGGAGCCATGGGCGTGAATGCCCAGGGTCCGACCGGGTTGCTCGCGGGCGCCGCGGCCTTGACTCACACGTCTATGCAAACGGAGATAAGCGTTGAGTTGGGGAAGCCGGAGACCCCTGGGCTGCAAGCGGCGTGGCTCCACGGCGCGGCGAGGACGGATGACATATCCTTCCATGCGCTTGATGTCGCCGATGCCGGGGCAACACTCGAGGGGGCGGATGGCGTCGAGGGTAAAGGCGCGAACTGTTTCCTCGCTGCGGGCGGAGCGGAACGCGAGCCGTCGTTCACCGCCCATGCGCGCCCGCGACTGCTCGCCGCTCAGGTGGAGGGCGGCAAGCCTTCAAGCGCGCCTGACGGATCCTTCACGGGCAAGATGGCGGATAAACCGCATGACGGGGCAGCATCGCCGGCAGATCTCCGGATGCATCGTCGAGAAGAAGGAGGCATGAGGACCCTGGGAACGGGACGAGGGGGCTTGCGCACGGCGCCCGCCGGATCTGGCTTTGGAGCGGAGAGGCTGAATCATGTCGCCGTGAAGGGATCCCATGGGGGCGCCGCCGGGGAAGCCGATACGAGCGATGACCAAGGTACGCGCGCGGAGCTAATGCGTCAAGGCGCGCCCCGTGGCGGCGGCGTCTCGGGGGTCCGGGAAAAGGGCGCGGGGATCCGCAAAGTGGGCGCCGGGGCCGGAGCGGTGGCCGCAACTCGCTCCAATGCCGACGCGGCCTCTGAGGCGAAGGAAGCCGGAAGCGTGGACGCCTCGAGGCCGGCGCCGAGGACCGTGAGCTTTGGCGGCCGCGGCGTTGAGGGCGGCATGCCGGAGGTACTTGACCGCATCGTGGTCTCCGCGCGGACCGTCAACCGTGGCGAGATGGTGAAGGCGCAGATAAAGCTGGTCCCGGAATCCCTGGGAAAGCTGGAGCTGGAGGTGGAATGCAACGGCGGGGTGACGGTTCGCCTCACGGTGCACAACAACGCTGCCCTGGAGGCCATGCAGAGGGAGCTTCCTAACCTACGAGCGGCGCTCACGGCGGTCGGGCTCGAGCTCGACGGGCTTCACCTCGGCATGGAGAGCGACGGGAGCGCGCGCCGGGAGAACACGGCGCCACGCGTCATGCCGAGCTCGCGTCAAGAGGATACCGGCTCGAGGGCGACGATCGCCGCCTACAGGCCGGCGCATGAAGGGATATTGGACATCGAGGCGTGAAAGGAGGGAAGAAAATGCAGGTGAGAGCGAGCGCGGACGCATCTTCCTATTTAGCGTCAGGGTCCGCGGGCACGGGTGGGGTCTCCAACGAGCTGGGGAAGGACGCCTTCCTGCGCCTGCTGGTGGAGCAGCTCAAGCACCAGAACCCCTTCCAGCCCATGGAAAACACCCAGTTCCTCTCGCAACTGGCGCAGTTCAGGAGCCTGGAGCAGCTGCAGACCCTCGAGGGCGCCATCACCACCATGACCATGATGATGGCCGTGGACCAGGGCATCGGGCTCCTAGGCAAGAGGGTGGAGGGCACCGGCGCCAACGGCGAGAGCTTGGCTGGGACGGTGCAGGCGCTGCGTTTCGACGGCAAGGACATCGTGGTCTGCCTGGAGGAAGGCGAACTGTACCTGGAAGAGGTGGAGAGGATAAGCGTCTGAGAAGGAGGTTCAGGGATGAACGCCATGGGGATAGGCGGCGACATCGCCATCGGGAACGCCGCGGCGGCGCCATCGCGCGCCGGGGCGGCGGGAAGCACGCCGGGACCGTCTTTCCAGGAGGAGCTGCGGAAAAGCGCGCTGCGTTTCACGCGCCACGCCGAGGAGAGGCTACAGAGGCGGAGCATAACCCTGGACGCCCGGGACATTGCCCGTCTGGAGGAGGCGGTGAAGACGGCGGAGGGCAAGGGGGCGGTTAACTCCCTGGTGCTCATGGACGGCCTGGCCCTGGTGGTGAACGTGGCCACCCGCAACGTGGTCACCGCCTGCGAGAGGGAGGCGCTGCGCGACGGCGTCTTCACCAACATAGACAGCGCGGTGATCGTGCGCGGCGACGGTTGGTAGATGTCAAAGCGACAGGCGACGGCAGGGAGGCCTGCAAGCGAACGGCATGGCGCCGAAGCGGCGCCGCACATAGGGGTTACGAAGGCGGGAGGCCGGACCTCCTCCGAGGGGGCTTCCCGGCTAAGCGAAGGAGGTAGATGAAAGATGATGCGTTCCATGTTCAGCGGCGTCTCCGGGCTGCGCAACCATCAGACCATGATGGACGTTGTCGGGAACAACATCGCCAACGTGAACACGGTGGGCTTCAAGTCCAGCCAGTTGAGCTTCCAGGACGCCCTCTGCCAGACCATAAGGGGGGCGAAGTCATCGGGCACGAACACCGGGGGCACCAACCCCATCCAGATCGGGCTGGGGGTCAAGCTGGCCCTGGTGAGCACCAACTTCTCCCAGGGCTCGCTGCAGAACACCGGCCGCATGACCGACCTCTCCATTCAGGGAGACGGGTTCTTCATCCTCTCCGACGGGGGCGGCCATTACTACACGCGCGCCGGCTATTTCAGCTTCGATTCCCAAGGCAAGCTCATCAACCCCTCCAACGGCTACGTGGTGCAGGGGTGGATGGCGGACGCCGCGGGGAACATCGACACCAACACCGCCGTGACCTCCATCAGCATCCCGGTGGGGCAGACCATGCCCCCCAGCGCCACCACCACCATAAAATACCAGGGCAACCTGCCCTCGGACGCGGCGGTGGGGGATTCCTTCGTCACGGAGATAAACGCCCGGGACTCCCAGGGGCAGGCGCACGCCGTATCCATGACCTTCACCAAGACGGGGGTGAACGCCTGGAGCTGGACAGCCACGGGCCCCGCGGGCATATCCGGGAACACCGGCACCCTCACCTTCGACACCGACGGACTCCTCTCCGGATCCACCGGCGGCCCCATCCAGTTCACGCCCGCGGGCGCGGACACGGTGAGCATCACCCCCGATTTCGGGACCGTGGGGTCCACCGACGGCGTCACCCAGTTCGCCTCCGCCTCCACGGTGGCCGCGGTTTACCAGGACGGTTACGCCACCGGAAGCCTGCAGAGCATCACCATCAGCGACAACGGCGTGCTGGCGGGGTTCTTCTCCAACGGCCTTAACCTCAGGCTGGCGCAGATCGCCATCTGCGTGTTCAACAACCCGGAGGGCTTGATCAAGGTGGGGGACAGCATGTACCGCGTCTCCAACAACTCGGGCGAGCCCCTGGTGGGGACCTCCGGGTCCGGGAACCGCGGCGTGATCACCGCGGGCACCTTGGAGATGTCCAACGTGGACCTGGCCCAGGAGTTCACCAACATGATCATCGCCGAAAGGGGATTCCAGGCCAACTCGCGCATCATCACCTCGGCGGACCAGATGCTGCAGGACCTGGTGAACATCAAGAGATAGGAATAAAGGACCGGAGGGAGGGGCGGCACGCGCCCCTCCCAGCACCGGGAGGTGGAGAGGTTGATAGAGGTAACTAGGTTCCACGACGAACCGGCGATCATCAACGCCGAGCTCATCGAGATGATCGAGGCGCGCCCAGACACCATCATCACCATGACCACGGGACGCAAGATCATCGTCACCGAGAGCGTGGAGGAGCTGGTGCAGAGGGTCATAGAGTACCGCCAGGCCATCCGGCCCATCATCAGGACCAACGCGCCCGTGCTGCCCCTGAACTGCCCCGCCAAGGTGTGCCCGCTGGACGTTATACCGGGCGGCGGCGCGGATGAAGGGAGCGCCGCTTCCATCCCTGAGGCGGAAGGCCTGCCGGGCGCGGCGACGTCCGACGGCGTCAACGGAGGGTAAAGTTGGATATCTCCATCCTCATCGGCACGGTGATCGCCTTCGGCACCCTGCTCTGGGGGGCCATGGGCACGGGGGGCCTGGGGCAGTATATCAACGTGCCCTCGCTGATCATCGTCTTCGGCGGCACGGTGGGGGCGAGCCTCATGACCACGGACATGGCCACCGCCAAATCCCTGCCTCACATGCTCAAGATCGCCTTTTTCAAGCACAAGCTGGAATCGGAAAAGGTGATAGAGGAGCTGGTGGGATACGCGGAAAAGGCGCGCCGTGACGGCATCCTCTCCCTGGACAAGGAGCTCAAGAATATAGACGACGCCTTCATGCACAAGGCGGTGCAGCTCCTGGTGGACGGCACCGCCCCCGAGCTGATAAGGGATATTTTGGAGACGGAGATCATCTTCCTGGAGCAGCGGCACAACAACGGCATCAAGCTCTTCAGCGTGGCCGGCGCCCTCGCCCCCGCCTTCGGTTTCCTGGGCACCCTTATCGGCCTCATCGCCATGCTGGTGAAGATGAACGACCCCGAGACCCTGGGGCCGGCCATGGCCGTGGCCCTGGTCACCACCCTCTACGGGGTCATCCTCTCCAACATGCTCTTCATCCCCCTGGGGGAGAAGCTGAAGTCGCGCAACGAAGAGGAGATAAAGGCCAAGGAGATGATCATCGAGGGCATCATGTCCATACAGTCCGGCGACAACCCGCGCATCGTGGCCGACAAGCTCAACACCTTCCTGCCGCCGCGCAGCCGCTCCGAGAAGGAGGCGAAGCCCGGCGGGAAGGGGGAGAAGAAGGGAGGAGGCGCCGAGAAAAGCGAGAAGAAGGCGGAGAAAAAGGGCAAGGAGGAGTTGAAAGAGGCGGTGTGAGCGGCGGCTGGAGCAGCGTGAGAAGCAGCACTGGCGGAGATGAGCGCGCGAGAACGCAAGAGGCAATAGGCGGGAAAAGAGCATCGAGGCTTATCACCGCCACGCCGACAAGCGGGGCGGGAAAGGCCGGTGAGGGAGCATGAAGGGAAAGAAACGCAGGCAGCTCGAAGAGCTCAGCGGAAGCTGGATGGCCAGCTACGGGGACATGATCACCCTGCTGCTCTGCTTCTTCATCATGCTCTTCGCCATGTCCACCCTGGATGCCCAGAAATGGAAGGCGCTCACGGAGTCCATCAAGGAGTCCTTCGGCGCGGAGGGCGCGACGCTGCCGGAGGAGATAGAGGTGCCCGCGGAGGTCATAACCCAGGAAGTGGTGGAGGTGGTGGAGGAGCAGATGAGCGGGAAGGAGGCCCTGGAACAGCTCCAGGAGCTGGAGAAAAGAATAGACCAGTACATCCTGGAGAAGGGGCTGGAGTCGGCGATACAGACGGAGATCGAGGAGGTGGGCCTGGTCATCCGCATGAGCACGGACGAGATCCTCTTCGAGCTCGGCAGCGCCGAGCTCAAGCCCATGGCCATAAGCTTCCTGGACGCCATCGCCGTCATCCTCAAGGAAACCGCCAACCAGGTATGGGTGGAGGGACACACCGACAACATCCCCATCCAGCCGGGTTACAAATATCCCAGCAACTGGGAGCTCTCCACGGCCAGGGCCTCGTCCGTGGTGCGGCACCTCATCGGCAACGACGGCCTTCCTCCCGAGCGCATGCGGGCGGCGGGCTATGCCGACACCAAGCCGCGTTTCCCCAACGACAGCGACGAGCACCGTTACCTCAACCGCAGGGTGGAGATCGTCATCAAGCCCCTGGGCGACATGAGGACGGAATACCGGGAATGGAGGGCGGCGGAGAAAGGCAAGGGCGCGGAACCCTCCCAGGGCCCGAAGGACGGGGGAGGCGAAAAGGGGACGCGGGAAAGCGAGGGCAGAGAACGCGATGAGGGAGGGCGCTTCATCGAATGACCGCCGGCGGGCCCAGCGGCACGAGCCGAAGCGGGAAAGAAAGGCATGGAATATAAGGGCAGGAGGTCGGGTCGAAGTGTCTGAGGTGCTTTGGCAGGCGGAGAAAGGCTTCCTTCCGCAGGGGAGCGAAGCCGGCATGGAATATACCGGAAGGAGGTCGGGTCGAAGTGTCTGAGGTGCTTTGGCAGGCGGAGAAAGGCTTCCTTCCGCAGGGGAGCGGCGCCGGCATGGAATATACCGGAAGGAGGTGGGGTCGAAGTGTCTGAGGTGCTTTCGCAGGCGGAGATAGACGCCCTTCTGGAGGGGATCAGCAAGGGGGAGATAGAGGCGGACGCCCACGATCGCAAGACCTACCGCTCCTACGACTTCCGCCGCCCCACCAAGTTCTCCAAGGACAACCTGCGCACCCTGCATTTCCTGCATGAGACCTTCTCCCGGCAGCTCTCCAGCTCCCTGGCCGGTTATCTCAGGACCAACGCGCGCTGTGTCCTGAATTCCGTGGAACAGGTGACCTACGAGGAGTTCCTGCGCTCCCTGCCCTCGCCCACCCTGGTCTGCGTGTGCAACCTGAACGTGCCGGAGAAACCGGTGGTCATGGAGATGAGCCTGTCCCTGGCCTTCGGCATCATCGACCGCATCCTGGGGGGTCCCGGCATGGGCGGTGTGCAGGAGAGGGAGCTCACGGAGATAGAACAGGCCATCATCGAGGAGGTGTTGACCCTGGTGCTGGTGGAGCTCTCCAAGGCCTGGTCCACGGTGGTGGAGGTGGAGTTCCACCTGGAGAAGATGGAGTCTCACCCGCAGTTCGTGCAGGTGGTGTTCCCTACCGAGATCATCCTCGCGGTCTCCCTGGAGGCCGAGGTGGGCGCGAGCGAGGGATTCATAAACTTCTGCTTCCCCTTCACCAGCCTGCAGGAGATACTGGACGGATTCAACACCGAGAAGTGGCTTTCAAGCCGCCCCCGTGAGGAAGGGGTAAGGCGCCTGGCGTTGAGGGAGGACCTGTCGTCGGTGAGGGCGCCGCTGAGCGTGGAGCTGGGAAAGGCGCGCATCTCCCTGGCCGATCTCAGGAACCTCAGGCCCGGACAGGTGATCCGCCTCGACGCCAGGGTTGACGACGCGGTGGTGGTGAAGATAGGAAGGACACCGGCGTATTCCGCCTGGCCCGGCACCTCGCGGGGGAGGATGGCGGTGCGCATCTGCGCCAAGCTGGACGCGGACGAAGCATAGGCAACGGCGGCTTTTATGACCCATCCGGTCGCGTTGCGAAAAACCTGCCAGGCGCGAGGAGAGCGCCTGACCTCATGGAGACAGCCTCTCGGCCGCAAGGGTCGGTTCCCGGCCGTAACGAGCGATTGAGTCCGTCGCTCATGAATCCATCAACCTGAATCCCCCGCCGCGGTCTTGTGGGAAACCCGTTTTATCCCCGGTTCCGGGCAAGAACCCAGAGATAAGCGTATGTACACGCCCGTCCTGCGAGGGGAAAACGCGGGCGAGGTTCAGGTGGCCCTGGAGGTACCCTGCCGACGGCGATGATGCCTTGCGCCCGATCCGCCTTCGCGCCTTCGCTCAGGGCGTCCCTGGCGGGATAAAGGCGGATGTTATGATATGTTCATGCGTAGAAGAGGGACGGCGGAGAAAACCGCCATGATCATCGCCATAGACGGACCCGCGGGAGCGGGGAAAAGCACCGTCGCTCGCAAGCTGGCGCAAAAGCTGGGCATGGACTACCTGGATACGGGAGCCATGTACAGGGCCCTTACCCTGGAGGCCCTACGCAAGCGCGTGGACTTGGACGACGCGCTTACGCTCTCCCGGCTGGCGGCGGACATGGAGCTGGGGACGGTTTACGTCCCCGGCAAAAGGCCGCCCTACCGCGTGCTGCTCGGGGGGGAGGACGTCACCGTCGCCGTGCGTTCGCGGGAGGTGTCGGCGCAGGTCTCCAAGGTATCGGCCCATGCCGAGGTGCGCGCCGAGCTGGTGCGCAAGCAACGCGCCATGGCGGAGGGGCGCGACATGGTGGTGGAGGGCAGGGACGTGGGGACGGTGGTGTTCCCCGACGCGCCGGTGAAGTTCTTCGTCACCGCCTCGGTGGCGGAGAGGGCGCAGAGGCGCCACCGGGCTATGTTGAGAGACGGTTACGAGGTATCCCTGGAGGCGGTGCGCCGGGAGGTGGTGCGAAGGGATCGCCTGGATTCCACGCGCGTAGTGAACCCGTTGCGGCGCGCCCCGGACGCGGAGATGGTGGATACCACCGGGAAGAGCGTCGCCCAGGTGGTGAACGGCCTCGCGAGGAGGGTAAGGGAGAAACTGGAAGAAGCGGCGGGAAGGCGGTGACGGCGGCGATGCGCAAGGGCAGCGAGCCGGGAGGCTGGAGGCCGCCGCGGGTGGAAGCGGTGAGGGAAGGCTCTCCCTGCAGGGGCGCGGTAAAGGAGGGGGATCTGCTGCTCGATATCGGCGGGCGACGACCACTGGACGTCCTGGACGTCATGGACATGGGGGAGCAGTCGCGCGTGAGGCTGCGCCTGCGACGCGGTCGAAGGGAGATCGCCCGCGTGATAAGGAAACCCTGCGGCTACCCGCTCTCCATCGTGTTTGACGAGGCGGTCTTCGACGGGGTGCGCAGGTGCTCGAACCGCTGCGTCTTCTGTTTCGTGGATCAGATGCCCCCGGGATTGAGAGCCTCGCTGTACCTGAAGGACGACGACTACCGCCTTTCCTTTCTTTACGGAAACTTCATAACCCTCAACAACCTTACGCCTCAAGACGAGGAGCGGATAATAAGGATGCGCATCTCGCCTCTCTACGTCAGCCTGCATACCACCGACCCCGCGCTGCGTTGCGAGATCATGGGGGGCAAGGCGGAGAAGGGGCTGCGCTTGCTGCGCGGTTTGCTGCAAGCGGGATTGGAGATACACCTGCAGGTGGTGGTTTGCCCGGGACTGAACGACGGGGCGGAGCTCAGGAGGACTTTCCGCCAGGTGATGGAGGAATACGGCACGGCGGCCTCCCTGGCGGTCGTGCCCGTGGGCCTCACCCGCTTCTCCGAACGGCTCCCCCGCGCCCTCAGGCCTCACGACCCCGCGACGGCGGCGGCGGTTCTGGACGCGGTGGGGGAATTTCAGGGTAAGGCTCTAGAAAACCTTGGAAGCAGACTGTTTTACGCCGCGGACGAGTTCTATCTCCTTGCGGGGAGGGAGCTCCCCGGCGAGGAGGAATACGAAGGCTACCCCCAGCTCGAGAACGGGGTGGGCATGGTGAGAAAACTGGTGCGCGAGATATCGCGTGAGGCACGGAAAAGCGTCCAATGCGAGCCCGTGCGCGGAGTCCTCACGGGCACGCTGGCGGAGGCGGTTCTGCGACAGGCGCTGGAAAGCGCGGGCTGTCCCGGGGTGGAGCTGGTGCCGGTGCGCAATCGCCTTATGGGGGAGACGGTGACGGTGAGCGGCCTGATGGCGGGCAAGGACGTCATCTCCGCCTTGCTCGAGGCCCGCCCTTCTCCTAAAGAATTGCTGCTGCCCGAGAACGCGCTGCGCGACGGCCGCTTCATCGACGACCTCACCCCGCGTGAGGTCGAGGAGGCGACGGGATACCGCATCGTCCCCTGTCCCGTCGACGGCGGCGCGCTACTCGGGATGCTGTGCGGGAGGGGCGGCGCGGATGCCTGAGAACCTTCCCCTGGTGGCGGTGGTCGGGAGGCCCAACGTGGGGAAGTCCACCTTGGTGAACCGGGTGGTGGAGCGCGGGGACGCCATCGTGGAGAGCGTGCCGGGCGTGACCCGCGACCGCAACTACTTCACCGCCAACTGGAGGGGGAGGGATTTCCGCATCGTGGACACCGGGGGCCTGGACCCGGTAAGCGAGGACGGCCTCACGCGGGCGGTGGGCGAGCAGGCCATGAGGGCGGTTGAGGAGGCGGACCTGGTGCTGATGATGGTGGACGCCGCCGAGGGCCTGACCGCCGCGGACGAGGAGGTGGCGGAGGTCCTGCGCCGGGCCGGGAAGCCCACCATCCTGGTGGCCAACAAGGTGGATAACCAGCGCAGGGAGGAGGAGGCCCTGGAGTGGTATTCCCTGGGAATGGGGGAGCCGTGGCCGGTTTCGGCCATGCACGGACGCAACATAGGCGATCTCCTGGACGCGGTGGTCGAGGGGCTTCCGAAGCCGGAGGAGGGCGAGAAAGAGGGGGAAAGGGAGATCCCCGAGACGGTGGTGGCCATAGTGGGAAGGCCCAACGTGGGAAAGTCCACCCTCTTCAACCGCCTCATCCGGGAACAACGATCCATCATCAGCGAGATCCCCGGCACCACTCGCGACGCCGTCGATACCCTGGTGGAGGTGGAGGGCAAGCCCTATCGCTTCATCGACACCGCGGGCTGGAGGAGACGCTCCCGGGTAAGGGAGGGAGTGGAGTTCTACAGCCTGGTGCGGGTTTGGAGGGCCATCGACCGCGCCCAGGTGGTGCTGCTGGTGGTGGACGCGTCCCAGGGGGTCACGGAGCAGGACCAGAGGATCGCCGCGCGCATCAGGGACGACGGTCGCGCCTGCGTGGTCATCCTCAACAAATGGGACCGCGTGAAGGGAGAAGGGGACCCGCGAGAGGCCTACGAGGGAGCGCGCGAGGAGCTGCGCCACCTCTCATGGGCGCCTTTCCTGAGGGTGAGCGGGCTCACCGGCGCGGGGGTGCAGCGCATACTCCCGGCCATCGACCGCGTGAAGGGAAACTGGGAGTCCCGTGTCCAGACCGCCCACCTCAACGAGATGCTTCACCGCGTGTTGGGCCAAACCCCTCCGCCCTCGCGCAAGGGGAAGCGCATGCAGATCTATTACCTCACCCAGGCGAGGACGGCCCCGCCCCAGTTCGTCTTCTTCGTCAACCGCCCCGACCTCGCGGATCCCTCCTACCAGCGCTTCCTGGAGCGCAAGATAAGGGAGAGCTTCGACTTCGAGGGCTCGCCGGTGCGCATCGCCCTGCGCTCCCGCCGCTCCCTGGACAAAAAGCGCGAGTGAGGCTATCCGGCTTTGCCGGCCGAGCCGGCGCATGGTTTTCTTGACCGCTCCGCCATGGCCGTGGAGGAGGAAACCAAATCCCGTTTGATATGTTATATTCAGCGTGTTCGTTGGCAGGGGCTTCAGGTTCCCTGGGCGCAGGAGCGATCTCGAAACGGGGTGACGGGCATGGCGCTTCGGGCGGTGTTATGGATAGCGGCGAGCTACCTGCTGGGGTCCATACCCTTCGGCCTGGTGGTGTCGAGGCTGAAGTTCCACCAGGACTTGCGAGAGCTCGGCTCCGGCAACATCGGCGCCACCAACGTGCTGCGCAACTTCGGGGCGCGGGCCTTCGTGGCGGTGATGATCATGGACATGGCCAAAGGGGTCGCGGCGGTGGCGGTGGGAAGGGCGCTGGGACTGGGCCCCAGCCTGTCGCTGCTGGCGGGACTGGCGTCCATCGTGGGCCATAATTGGAGCGCCTACCTGCGCCTCAAGGGCGGGAAGGGCATCGCCACCAGCGGAGGAGTGATACTCGCCGCCTACCCTTGGCAGGTCTCCCTGGCCGTGGTGGGGGTTTTCATGCTCTTGGTGCTGCTCACGCGCATCATGTCCGTGGGATCCATAGGCGCCGCGCTCGCCTTCCCGCTCTCCACCTTCTTGGTCATGCGCGCGGACCTCTCCACCTACTGGCCGCACCTGGCGGTTTCCTGCCTGGCGGCGGCCTTCGCCCTCTATAAACACCGCGAGAACATGGCCCGCCTGGCGCGGGGCGAGGAGCCCAGGGTGAGCCTGAGGCGGAGGCGCGAAGGGGAGGTGGGGGCATGAGGATAGCGGTGGTGGGGGCCGGCAGCTGGGGCACGGCCATGTGCGCGCACCTGGCCCTTTCAGGTCACGAGGTGAGGGTATGGGCGCGGGAGCCGGAGGTGGTGAGGGGAGTGAACGAGGAGGGCAGGAATCCCCTCTTCCTCAGGGACTTGGAGCTTCCGCCCGGGATCGTGGCCAGCCAGGACATGGAAGAGGCGCTGCGCGATGCGGAAGTGGTGGTGATGGCGGTGCCCTCGCGCTGGACCAGGGAGGTGGCGCGAGAGGCCGCGAGGCGATTTCCCAGGGGAGCGGCGGCGCTCAACCTGGCCAAGGGCTTCGACTACCGCAGCGACAAGCGCCTCTCGGTGGCCATAGGGGAGGAATTGGGCGACGCGGTAGCGGGGGTGGCGGCCCTTTCCGGGCCCAACCACGCCGAGGAGGTGGCCAGGCAGGTGCCCAGCGCGACGGTGATATCCAGCGCGGACGTCGCACTGGCGCGGCGCCTCCAGAGGGTTTTCAGCTCTCCCTATTTCCGCGTTTACACCAACTCCGACATCATCGGGGTGGAGGTGGGAGGGGCGTACAAGAACATCATCGCCATAGCCGCCGGGATGCTCGACGGCCTGGGCCTGGGGGACAACACCAAGGCCACCCTCATAACGCGCGGCCTGGCGGAGATGGCCCGCTTCGGCTCGGCGCTGGGCGCGAACCCCATGACCTTTTCGGGCCTCTCGGGGGTAGGAGATCTCATAGTGACCTGTGTCAGCAGACACTCGCGCAACCGCGGTTTCGGTGAGAGCCTGGGGCGCGGCATGACGCCTCATGAGGCCATGGAGGGAAGCGTGATGGTGGTGGAGGGGGTCTTCGCGGTGGAATCGGCCATGAGGCTGGCGCGCCGTGCGGGAGTGGAGATCCCCATCGCCGAGGGTTTGCAGGGGGTGCTGGAGGGCAAGCTGCAATGCCGGGAGATGCTGGAGGGGCTGATGGCCAGGGAGCTCAAGGACGAGAGCGAGGAGCCCCTCTACCACGGCTTTTCCGCCCCTCGCCCTTGACCTTCAAGTCAAGAACGCCGGTTTTTGTTATCCGCCAAACTTTTACCCATCGGGATGTTCTCA
>JACVJD010000033.1 GCA_015711825.1 Candidatus Solincola daggyaiensis | reverse complement strand
CGATCCCGCCATCCTCGCGGGCGTGCTCAACAACAACGGCGACTTCGTGGGCGACCTCATCTCCAACCTCTCCACCACCATGGTGCGCGATATCGTCAACAACCTGGATCCCGCCTGGACGGCCCAGCTCTTCACCGACCTCAACAACGCCACCACCCTGGGCGTCATAGGCAACATCGCCAACTCGCCCCAGTTCACCGCCTTCGTGGATGCCTTGATCGGCTACCTCGATCCCGCCATCCTCGCGGGCGTGCTCAACAACAACGGCGACTTCGTGGGCGACCTCATCTCCAACCTCTCCACCACCATGGTGCGCGATATCGTCAACAACCTGGATCCCGCCTGGGTCGGCGATCTCATGGACGAGTTGCGCCTAAACGCTTTGGCCTCAATAGCCAATATCGCCAATCTCCCAGAGACGACGGCTTTCCTAAACGCCCTCCTGCCCCAGCTCAATACCCAGAACATCGCAGGTATCGTCAACAACAACGGAGCTTGGCTTTCCGACCTTGCTGGACGCCTCAACGCGGGAACGCTGGCAGGTGTGGTGAACAACAACCCGGCGCTTACCACCGGACTTATCACCGGTTTGAGCGCGGGGACCGGGCAGGCCGCAGCCGCGGGCATAAACGCCAACGCGTCGCTTCTCCAGGCGGTTTTGGACAACCTCAACCCCGCCGTCCTGGCCACGGCCGTGAACAACAACTCGGCCCTCGGCGCGGGCAACACCTTGATAGAGAACCTGCTCCCCAACCTGGACGCCAATACGGCCAGGGCGACGGCAAGAGGCCTCAACAACAGCGGCTCTTTCATCCAGGAGCTTCTCGCCAACCTGAACCCCCAGGTGCTGGCGGCGGCCATCAACGCCAACGGCACCTTCATCAACGGCTTGATCCAGCACCTCAACCCGGTGGTGCTGGCCAACGCCATCAACGCCAACGGCACCTTCGTCTCCAATCTCATCGGGGCCCTGGATCCCAACGTGCTGGCGGCGGCCATCAACGCCAACGGCACCTTCGTCTCCAATCTCATCGGGGCTTTGAATCCCACCGTCGTGGCGGCGGCCATCAACGCCAACCAGGGCTTCGTCACCAGCCTTATCGGGGCCCTTAACCCCCAGGTGCTGGCCAACGCCATCAACGCCAACGGCGCCTTCATCAACAACCTGGTCGGCTACCTTGACGCCTCCGTGATCGCGGGAGCGGTGAACACCAACCAGACCTTCGTCACCAACATGGTCACCAACCTGTCTCCCAGCGTGCTGGCCAACGCCGTGAACGCCAACGAGACCTTCTTAACCACTCTGCTCACCAACCTGAACTCACAGGTTCTGGCAAACGTGCTCAACTCCAACTCGGTGAGGAACTGGCTCACGGACGTGGTTTCGAGGCTGAATCCCGTCCAGGTAGCCTACGTCGTCAACAACAACCAGACCTTCGTCACCAACCTGGTGTCGAACCTCAACGCGGCCACTCTGGCGGGGGTGATCAACTCCAACGGGGCTTTCCTGAACAACCTGCTGGCCAACCTGTCGCCGACGGTGATCGCGGGAGCGGTGAACACCAACCAGACCTTCCTCACCAACCTGATATCCAACCTCAACGCCAACGTGCTCGCGGGCGCCATCAACGCCAACGGCACCTTCCTAACCAACCTCATCGGGGCCCTGGACACCAACGTCCTGGCCGGCGCCATCGCCGGCAACCCGGCATTCCTCACCAACCTCATCATCAACCTGGGCGGGCCCAACAACAACGCCCGTGGCCAGGCATTGGTCAACGCTTTGAACGCCACTGGAGTGGATGCCGACAACAACACGGCACCGATCACCTTCTTCGATCAATTGGTGTTGTTCTTGCATTCCGACCTGAACATAATGGGCCTCGGCCATCATATAGGAGGGAAGATCGAGGGGTTTGCGTGGGATGCCGACGGAGGCGATCCCTGGAACCCGTATTAATGATACGACGTAGAATGTGCGAACATGGGGTTGATCGAAGGGGTGGAACGGCTGCCGCATCTTCGGTCCTGGCAATAACACTCTGCGTGTTTTTGCAGGTTATAGGATGTGGGAGTGTTTCGTTATCCCAGAGGGTGGAGGAAATCGACCGATCGCTGAAGCGCGGGAGCGCCGGGATATCGGAGTTGACCGGTTTCCTGGTTCCACTGGCGGAATTCGATTTCGAAAACGCCGCGTTTCTTAAAGATGTTCGAGATGCCTTGGGGAGGAGCAGGGCGGCGATAGAGGTGGTGCGCTCTTCCCTACACGAGCTTGAAGGTTATGAGTATCGAGGCGACCTGGCACAACTCGGTGAATATATATGTTCCTATGTCGCTGCCGCCTTGGGGGTAACGGACGAGATCGAGGAGTTGTGTTCGGGGTTGGAGGAAATATTGCTGGCGATCGAGCCGGCTCTCAGGGAGGAAGCGGTGGTCACTCACATGGAGGCGCCGAGAAGCAATGAGGAATGGCTCTCCAGACTCCACGCCTTGGATGAAGCCTTGGGGCCTTCGATCAGCCGGCTGCAGGGGGTGGAAGTCATCGATGAACTCGCCACCTACAAAGGATATTTCCAGCAATTGCTAGACATCCTGCACAAGCTGGTCAAAGAGTTGTTGCTCGTGGCCTCAGGAAAAGCGCCTAACGTCGAGATGGAGTACAACCCCGATTTCCTTCGCATCGAGGAGCTGAGGTCTTTGTACCCTGAGCTGGTAAAAGATATCTATGAAGGTCTTGAATTCCCCACCGTCGATTCTCTAATGGAGCGCGTGGAGCTGGAGATAAACAGGCTTCACTTGGAGAAAGCCGGCTGATGCAGCTTACCATCTCTAGGTGTGCCGGACATTCCGCTAGGGGACCGAACCGGGCTTCTTTAACCTTGGGTACGGATAGAAAAGGAGCTCCTCATGAGAATCTGTGGGTGGTTTCGGGTATAGTCCGCAGTTCTCCAGGTATTCGGGTGCCCCGTGGATAGGGCCGTCCGGCCGTGAAGACAGGCGATATATGCCGTTGGCCTGGAGGTATGAGGCGACGTACTTCCGCTCATTCACCGTCCTTTCGGGGGAATGCGCTTTCGGTTAATATAGACACGACAGGCAGTTACATATGGCTGCGTGGGGCGAGGCCGGTTCCGGACGGGAGGTGCGGGTTTGAACTGTCCTAGGCATCCCGGGAAACGTGTGGTAACGGAGTGCAGGGAATGTGGGTCCGGTTTCTGCATCGAATGCGTGCGCGAGACCGACCAAACCGCCCTCTGCCCCGATTGCCTGCGCCGCCGTAGGGGAGAAATCGAGCGGAGGTACGGTCAGCCGGGGAGCGTGACGGGGACGACCTCGCCCCAGGAAGGGCCCGTCTCCGCATGGATGGGATCCGGGACCGCCGGTATGGGGAGAGAGGGTTCCGTGGACAGGACCGCGGTTCTCAAAGGAGAGGACGCGGGCGAGAGGGGGGCTCCTATAGCGGGTCCGGAGAAAACGGGTATAAGGGGCATTGCGGCAGAGGAGCAACACGTGATCCCAGCGAAGAAGGCGGAGTCCGTGGCGCGGGGAGACGTTTTTACCGGCGCAAAAGCGATGCCGTGGGAGGCAGGCCGGGATGAGGAGGATAGAGAGGGCGCGGCTTCGGCCGAAGCGCCCGGCGAAAAGCCCGCCGTAAAGGCGAGGGATAGGGGCTCGAGAAAGCTCCTGGGGCGGAAGGAAAAAACCGGCGGCGAATGGTCGGTGAAAGGCGAGGGCGAAAGGCCCGGGGGCGATTTCCTCGCCCAGGGTCCGGACGAGGATTTCAGCCTGCTGGAGGGAAGGAAGGGGGTGGGCGGCCCAAGGCATTGGCTGGGAAGAAAAGCAAGCGCGGAGGCCGAGAAGGGAGCGGAGCCCGCCGGCAAACTCGGAGATAGGCGGCGGGAAGCCGGACAAGCCGTGGGACGCGGGGGAAGGGCTGGTGAGGGAACCGAGGTGTTCAGGAGCGCAAGCGGCCGGAAAGCGGCGAAAAAGGCCGCCTCGCCGGCGCGCGGCTCAAAGAGGAGCGGTCGCCGAGCTCCCCAAGGGGGCGGGGAAGACGTGCCTTCCACCGACGACGAGCTCCTGCGCGATGTGGTTTCCACCTTGCTTGTTCCTGAAGGAGGCGCGGCTCAGGCACAGGCTCCCTCTTCCGCAACGGCGGCGGAGAAACCGACGCGGTTGCCTGCCGCTAGGCCCGCAAAGACGGTAAGGAAAAAGAGGGAGCGCGCCGGTAAAGAAGAAAGGACCGAACGTTGGGCGTTCCTGGCCCAGCCGCGGTCTTCGGAGTACACCATGATCGCGCTTTCCTGGTGGGGTGCGGCTCTCTTCGTCGCCGCCGTGCTCCTGGGGGGAGCGGTGTTGTGGGCGGTGGTCAACGCCTACCTTATCCCCAGGGATACGGAATACGGCGCCCTGGCCATCGTCATCGGCGTGCTCATGGGCCTCGTTTTCTGGTGGAAGGCGGGGATGAAGCACGGCACCAAGCTGGCGGTGCAGGCGTCCCTGGTCACCTTTTTCTCCCTTTTCGTGGGGGAGTTCCTGCACTGGTTCCTGATCGTGGTCAAGAACAAGGCATTGCGTACCATAGTTTTCGACCTGATATCCCTCAAGTTCATCTGGGAAAACGGGGCCGAGATAATGAAGAACGTCGTCGAGGCCATGTTCCCCACCGGCTTCCTGCTCCTGCTCATCCTGCCCACCCTGGCCGCTTTCATCATCGCCTTCGGAATGCCTCCTATACCCGAGGTCTTCGCGCAGTTCTGGCGCGCGTTGCGTGGACAAAACGCCGGTTAGAGGGAAGTGAGAAAAATGCCCTGGAGGGTTAGGGAGAGCGAACCGGGCAAATCCCTGGCGGTGGTGGAGATCGATGGGGTAGTGGATTCCACCAACGTGGAGGACTTCTTCGGGTTCATCAATTCCGTGTTCAAACAGGGAGCGAAGAACATCGTCCTGGACATGGCTTTCGCCAGCTACCTCTCAAGCGGTGGGCTGTCGGTGATCGCCGACGCGTACAAGAAGGCGAAGGGCATGGGCGGGAAGCTGGTGATAGCGCGCGCTTCGGAGATGGTGCGTGAACTCTTCGAGGTGGCGCAGTTCGAAAAGATCATCGAATTCTACGACGAGATGGAGAAAGCGATCGAGGCCTTGCATTGAGCCCCCCGCCCGTGACCGTTGCCCGCCTCCTCAGATGGCCACGACGCGCATCACCTCTTCAATGGAAGTCACTCCCATCTTAACCTTGAGGAAACCGTCGTCACGCATGGTCAGGAGCCCCTCCTCCTTGGCCTGGTTCATGATCACGGTGGCGGAGGCCTCCTTCACCGTAAGGCGCTGTATCTCCTCGCTCATGGGCATGACCTCATAAAGGCCGACACGTCCCTTGTACCCGGTCCCGCTGCATTTGGCGCATCCGTTCTCGTTGGCCTTGTAAAGGATGAGGTCCCCGTCTTCCCCGTCCATGGGAAAATGGAGGGTCCTTAAAACTTCCGGGTCGGGCTCGTAGGGCACCTTGCAGTTGGGGCAGAGCTTGCGCACCAGCCTCTGGGCCATCACGCAGTTGACGGCCGAGGACACCAGGAAGGCCTCCACGCCCATCTCGATGAGGCGGGGAAGGGCGCTGGGGGCGTCGTTGGTGTGCAGGGTGGAGAGAACGAGGTGGCCGGTGAGGGCGGCTTCTATGGCGGTCTTGGCCGTCTCGCGGTCGCGGATCTCGCCCACCATGAGTATGTCCGGCGATGTGCGCAGGATGTTGCGCAGGGCGTTGGCGAAGGTCAGCCCCGCCTTGGGGTTCACCTGCACTTGATTGATGCCCGGGAGGCGGTACTCTACCGGGTCCTCGACGGTGGTGATGTTCTTCTCCTCGGTGTTGAGCACGTTCAAGGTGGCGTAAAGCGAGGTCGATTTCCCGGAGCCGGTGGGGCCGGTCACCAGCAGGGCGCCATGGGGCTGGGTGAAGGCTTTGCGGAATTTCTCCAGCGGCTCTGGGAGAAACCCCAGGTCCTCCAGGCGCAGCAGGATGCTCGATTTGTCGAGGATTCGCATGACCACCTTCTCGCCGTACACCGTGGGCAGCACCGCGACGCGGAAGTCGATGGCCTTGCCGTTCTGCACCATGCCGAAGTGCCCGTCCTGGGGCACGCGGCGCTCGGCGATGTTGAGGTCGGAGATGATCTTGATGCGCGAGACGATGCCCTGGTGGATGTTCTTGGGCACGCGCTTGATCTCCTGGCACACGCCGTCGATGCGGTAGCGGATGAGGACCTCGTTCTCCCTTGGATCGACGTGGATGTCGCTGGCGCCGCGGTTGATGGCCTCGGCGATCATGGTGGTGGTGAAGCGCACCAGGGGGGTGTCGTCCACCACCCCCGAGATCCCCTCTACCTCCTCATCCATCTTTCCCTCCAACGCCTCCTCCACCACGTCGGTGTCGAGGTGGTAGTAGCGCTGGATGGCGTTCAATATATCCTCCCTGGCGCTGACCACGGGTTTCACCTCGTATCCCGTGCTCAGGCGGATGTCGTCCAGGGCATAGATGTTGGTGGGGTCGGCCATGGCCACCACCAGCTTGCCGTCCTCGAAATCGATGGGGATGCAGGAGTAGCGCTGCGCCGTGGATTCCTCGATGGAGGTGGTGGCCTGGATGTTTATCTTGTATTCCAGCAGATCCACATACTCTAGGCCCAACTCTCGCGCGATGACCTCCGCGAGCTGGTTCTCTCTCACGTAGCCCATCTCCAGGAGAACCCGCCCCAGGGAGGAGCCCGATTCCTTCTGGCGCTCCAGGGCTGCCGCGAGCTGCTCCTCGGTTATCACCTTGTTCTTCAACAACAGTTGGGACAACCTGTCGGTTGCGGAAGGCATCCCTCATCCTCCTCTCGATGGGGCATCTCTGCGACCAATGACTGCGTACCGCGTTGAAGGGAAAACACGGCCGCCATCCCCACTCTCTTTTATCATAAGATTAATCGGCGCCGGGTTGAAGTTTCTATATATTCTCCGTATATATGTTTCCTCTTATGGCCCTTCTCCCGTGAGCGTGGACAAAGCGGGGATTTAAGGCATCATGTAATCGGATGCCTTCCCTTTCCGCCGGCGCTTTTGCGCCTTACTGGCGCTTGCCGGGTTTCGGGCGCAGGGATCGCACGAAATCGCGGTAAACGCACTCCAGGTTGCCGCAGGTGAAGCACTCCGTGCTGAGGTAGCGGTCGCCGCGGTCGGGGAGGATGACCACAATGCGCCCGCCATCCATCTCCTCGGCCACCTGCAGAGCGGCGTGCACCGCGGCGCCGGAGGAGATGCCCACGAAAAGGCCCTCGATGTTGGCGAGTACGCGCACGGTGTTGAAGGCGCAGCCGTCCTCCACGTTGACTTTCTCGTCCATGATGGAGGGGTCAAGGATAGGGGGCATGAACTCCTGCAGGTTGCGCAGCCCCTGGATGAGGGAGTTGGGATAGGGCTCCACCCCTACGATGCGCAGGTCGGGATAGGCCTCCCGCAGGCGCTTGCCCACCCCCATGATGGTGCCCCCGGTACCCAAGCCGGCCACCAGCACGTCTACGCCTTCCACCTGCTCCAGTATCTCCGCGCCCGTGCCCTCGTAATGGGCCTTCACGTTGTCGGGATTGGAGTACTGGTTGGGATGATAATAGGCGGGGTCCTTTTCCAGCTCCATAGCCTTGGCGATGGCGCCGTTCATGCCCTCGGCGGCTGGAGTGAGCACTACCTCCGCCCCGAAAGCCTGCATGACTCTCCGGCGCTCCAAGCTCATGGACTCGGGCATGATTATCTTCAGGCGATAGCCCTTATGCGCCGCCACCATGGCCAGCCCGATGCCGGTGTTGCCGGAGCTAGCCTCCACGATGATCTTGTCGGGGGTGAGCTCACCGCGCTCCTCCGCCCCCGCGATCATGTACTTGGCGATGCGGTCCTTCACCGACGAGCAGGGGTTGTAGCCCTCCATCTTGGCGAAGATCTCCACCCGTGGGTTACGGGGGACCACCTTGTTTAAGCGCACCACGGGCGTGCGCCCGATCATCTCCAGGGGGTTGTCGGCACAGATCATGGTGACTTTGCTTCCTTTCCGTCATCGCCCTGCCGGGCCGGCCATGGCGGTGGCCTTGCCGCTGCCGCCGCCGGATACCCGCATTATATCCCATGCGCTCTCCGAGGTCAGTCGGGACGGCCGGCCCGGGGTTGCCGCGCGTGGCTCGCAGGGGCGGCGCGGGCAGGCTCGTTGCCCAGCTGGTATTCTATTGCCGTTCACCGTGCCCAGCAGGGCTTTCAAGTCGGGTCGAGGAGGAGGCATGGAGAGGACGAACACGGGCAGGGTGGTGGTCATAAGCGACACCCATTTCGGCGACGGTGGAGCCTTGCTGACGCATATGGATGTCATCAAGGCGTTCATTTCCGAGCTGGAGGAGCTGGGGGAAATAGATGTCCTGGTTCTTCTCGGAGACATATGGGATTTGTGGAGGACACGGCTCGCCGTCGCTGCCGAGGCCGCATCCGCGTTCTTCCGTGAGCTCGGCTCCTGGGGCGGCGCGCGCGAGCTGATCCTGGTGAGTGGAAACCACGATTACCACGTCTGGTCTTTCCACGAGGAGTCACGGGAGCGGCGCGAGGCGGGATGGGAGGAGACCGAAGAGCTTTCCCTCTTGGTAGGTTCGCGGCAGGAAAGCGAGGAGCCGGTCTGCGCGGTTGAGGGCGTTCCCCTGTGGATACGCTATCCCTTCCTGGCCCTGGAGGCGCACGGCAAGTCGGTGCTGCTCATGCACGGACACCACCTGGACTTCTTCAGTCGTTCCTTCTGGTGGGCCAAGACGGCATGGCTCGCCAGGCTGGTCCTCAAGGGCTCGCGCGGCATCGCCCTCTCCGACATCGACCGGCTGAACAAGCCGTTCTTCGAGCTGCTGACCTGCACCTCGCGCGTGCCGGAGCTAAGCTCCTGGGAATACCGCCTTTATGGGGCGCTGCGATTCCTCGCCCGCCTGTTGCGCTTTCAATCCAAGGGCGGGGCCAGCCCCCGGCGTTTCACCACCGTGGAGGAGAACGCCTCCGAGGTAAAAGAAACGCTGCTGGAATTGCTGCCGGGTTTCATACCGGATCTCTTCGTCTTCGGCCATACCCACAACGCCGGCCTGGGGGAGGTAAAGGCGGGGAGCGGTCGGGTGCTGGTGGCGAACACCGGCTGCTGGCTGGATGATGCGGAGGGGGGCACGGGAATGACCTACCTGGTCATCGACGAACGCGTGCGCCTGCGCCGCCTCGGGGAGTGGGAAACGGCGCGGGAACTCTGAGAAAGGCGCGACAATCTCTGGGCTTTGAGTCCCAGCGTCCGGTGCATTGAGCTGGATACGCTCTCCTGGATGCAAGAATCATTACAACCACCTGAATCCAGCAGCAGAATGTCTTATCGCAAGGTTTGCTTGGGTTGAGCTACCCAGAGATTCTTGCGGGGAACTCGATGGTTAAACATATGTGCCGTCCGGGCGGAACGCGGGTCTTAACCCCGAAAGTTCAAGGCGTGCGTCCACCGGCATGGGTTCCCGTAGATGCCGTTATCTACTGCGGATGCGAGGTTCAGGGCCATTTCGCCGCAGGCAAGGGCGTCCGACAGGTAAAGACGCGGTGCCCATATCGCCGGGCATTACCGCAGGTTTCAAACGCAGAAGCGATGCGAGGCCTCCTTCATGATGCGCAGGTTCTGGAAGGGGGTGTCCAGGCCCAGCCCGCATGGCGGCGTCATCATGGTCGCTCCCCTGCTCACGGCCATGAGGGTCTCCTCCAGCACCATCTCGGGCGGAAAGTAGTGCACCAGGGAGGCGGGGACGGTGCCCACGATGGGCTTGCCCAGGATCTCGCGCGCTTCCCCGGGGTCCACCTCCGCCTCGAAGGAGTAGGCGTCCATATCCGTCTCCCTGCACATCCTCACTTGTTCCATGCGCCCTCCGCAGAGGTGCAGGACCAGCTTCGCTCCTCCCAGGTGCGCGTACCTGCTCACCTCGTTGAGGTAGGGCAGCACGTTGAGGAAGAGGTCGAAGCCCAGGTAGGAACCGGAGCGCCCCGCCGGCTCGTGGATCATGATGATGTCCGCGCCCCGCTCCACCATGGCCTCGGCGTAGGCGCAGAGAAAGGAGACGATGCCCTCCAGCAGTTGGTTGAGGAAGCCGGGGTCCTTTCTCACCAGCTCCATCATCACCGAGGGGCGGATGAGGGAGGAGGCGAGGGTGGCCGGTCCGGCTATGTTGCCTATGATGGGGGCGGCGGGGCGCATCTCTCGCAGCAGCTCCATAGCGCGCAGCACTTGGGGCACGCGCCCGTGGTTGAGGAGGGCGGGCACGGCGTTGGCGACGATCTCCTCGGGAGTGGACTCCGGGAAAGCCACCATGCGCGGCATGGCCAAGCCGTCTCCCATGTCCACCCTGGCCCCCAGTACCTCCGCCTCCACCGTCAGGCAAAGGGGAACCCCCACGTTGTCGAAACCGGCCATGTCGTAGGCCGCGGCAGCCAGCTCGGCCATCATCATACCGCTGTAGTGGGCGGCGGGAAGAGGGATGCCGAAACGGTCCAGGACCTCACGAGTGATGACGTTGATCAGACCGCCCGGGCCCAGCACCGGGAAGCGGGGGGTAGGCTCGCCGGCCAGGGCGGCCATCAGAAGTTCTCGCCGGTTCAAGTAGGACCTCCCATGGGAGCCGCGCTCGCTTGCGGCCTCTGCGCGTATGGATTATATACCTGTTATCGGCAGGGAGACCAGAAGGCTGGGCGGGCAGCCCGGAAGGAGGGGCCATGAGCTATTCCCAAATGGGGGAGGTCTGGGAGAGGTACGTGCGGGCGCGCTGCGGAACCGCGGTGGAGGCCCTGAAGAAAAAGGAGTTCGACGCCAGGTTCTTTTCGGGACGCGAAGAGGTGGTCGGCGCGGTGATGGAGATCATCCCCCCTGATGCCGGTGTGGGGTGCGGAGGCTCCTGGACCGCGCGCCAGCTGGGACTCCTTGACGCTTTACGCGAGAGGGGGAACGAGGTCTTCGCGCATGAGCCGGGGATGGATTTCGAGGAAGCCACGCGCGTGCGTAGGGAGTCGCTGCTTTGCCCCTACTATCTCTGCAGCGCCAACGCCATCACCATGCGCGGCGAGGTGGTGAACATCGACGGCATCGGAAACCGCGTGGCGGGGATGTCCTTCGGCCCCGGCACGGTGATCGTCGTCGCGGGCTACAACAAGCTGGTGCGCGACCTCGACGCCGCCTTCCAGCGCATAAAGGAGGTGGCGGCTCCCGCCAACGCCGTCCGCTACGGCATGGCGGTTCCGGGAATGGACGCCAGCCCCTGCGTGGAGAAGGGAAGGTGCTATGACTGCGCCCTGCCCTCCAGCATCTGCCGCATCATCACCATCGTCCAGCAGCGTCCCATGATGACCGATTTCAAGGTCTTCCTGGTGGGAGAATCGCTGGGGTTCTAAAGGCTGCCCCGGCTTGTCCCCTTGAGCCCTCGGCATCCGTTATGCCTTGAAAGCGAGGCCATGTAGCCTAAAACCCGCGGATTTTCCTAGCCAGGTCGTAAGCCTGCTGGAAGAAACCCGAACCCGTTTCCACCCGTGTTCCCAATATCTGGTATTTTGCTTCGTCGCCGGCGTAAGGCGGCCATTCCGGCACCCCCTCCCCGTTGGGGTTGCCGGTGCGGGCGAAGTTGGTCCAGTAGGTCATCATGGCCTCCGAGAGGGCGCGGTCGTCATCGTCAAGGCCTTGCAGTCGCACCTTGTCAAGGTTGCCGAAGGCGTACATGATCTCCAGGCCGTGGAAGGCCCCCAGGGATTGCGCCCTTTCGTCCCGCGTGGCGCGGGTGAAAAGGTAGAGGTAGGCGGGCTCGCCCGCCCTCGTCGTGCACTCCGCCGTGAAGCGCGCCGAAGAAGCGAAGCCCATCTGGGTGATGACCTTGTCCAGGGCCGGCTTTACCTCCTCTTCGCTGGCGGCGGGGAAGAGGGCCATGACCTCTTCGGCATGGGCGCCGTAGAGGTAATTGGCCATCAGCCTGTACTGTTGCAGGTTGACGTCGGGGATGAAGATGTTCCCCTCGTTGGCGTTGATGCCGGTGAGAAGGGGCACGGGATGCTGCCTGCCCGCCGCAAAGACCTCGAGCGGGGGTTCGGGGAGGAAATAACCGTCGACGTTGGGGCTGAGGTTGATGGGGCTGAAGAACTCGTTCTCGGAGGCGGCGGCCTCGATGAGCTTCTCCGGGGACGCCTCTCTGAGGGCGGCGAGCTCGTCGCCGGCCTTGTCGCAACCCAGCTTCCTCGAAATCTCCTCCCCCGTCTTCTCCGCCTCCTTAAGGGTGGGGGTCTTGTTGACGGAGAGCCCCAACTCCAGCAGGGGGCCGCTCTCCACGATGGCGCGATGGAAGAGGCCTTGCGCGAGGGGACTTGCCAAGAGGTCGAGGATGCTCATACCGCCCGCGGATTCCCCGAACACGGTTACGTTGCCGGGGTCGCCGCCGAAGGCCGCGATGTTCTCCCGCACCCAGTTCAAGGCCGCCACCTGGTCCAGCAGGCCGTAGTTGCCGGATACGCCGTGGGGCGACTCCTCCGAAAGCAGGGGGTGGGCCATAAGGCCGAACGCCCCTAAACGGTAATTTATGGTAACCAACACCACGCCCTTGCGCGCCAGGTTCCCGCCCTCGTAGATGGGCAAGGAGCCGGACCCGCTCTTGAACGCGCCGCCGTGGATCCAGACCATCACCGGCAGTCTTTCCTGCGGGCTCTCCGCGGGCGACCACACGTTGAGATAGAGGCAGTCCTCGTCCGTCTTGCCGACGCTCAGCATGCCGGTCCAGTCGCTCTCCTCCTGCGGGCAGGAGGGCCCGTAATCGGTGCAGGGGCGCACCTCGCCCCATGGCTCGGGTGGCTGGGGTTCCCTCCAGCGCAGCTCGCCCACGGGCGGGGCGGCGTACGGTATGCCCTTATATGACCATACTCCCTCCTCGTAGGTGCCGCTGATGGGACCGGAGGCAAGCTGGGGCACCTCCATGGTGGAGGGCTCGCGCGTCTTGGTGCCGCAGCCCGCGCCCATCAGCGCCGTCACGACGAACATGCACGCGATAAGCAGGAAGACGAGCGCTTTTCTCGCTTTCATGACCACCTCCCAAGCCTGGCCGGAAACGGAGCCACCGCTTCTTTTCCCTATCATAACCCACGCCGCGCCCGCAGTAAGCCCTTGGAGCCATGGCATCACCGCCAGAGGGTAGAGCGTCGGCCCGGCCTCATGGCTTCCAAGAACAAGGTCGGTCTTTGATGCCGCGCGGACGAGGCGTCTTAGGGGGGCGAAAGCGGCTGCGAGTCGCAAGAGATAATAGATAACGCCTAAGCCGGTCTGATTTCGGAACAGGGTAGAATGTCATGGGAAAAACACCTCAAGTATTCGACGCGACTTGTGGAGCAAACGTGCCGCTGTCGGCCAACCTTCAGGTGCGAAAGCGGCGCGGCGATGGAAGCGAAAGCCGGTTCCGTCATCGCACCCGGCCCCGAAAGAACCCCGAAAGCAAGTTCTGGTGCCCACCCCGTTGTGCTATAATCCCCTCGACCGGTATGTCAGGCGGCCCGCGATAAGGAGGCCGGCACCCAGCCGCGGCAAGGCTGGGTTTTTTGGTTGGCGGGAAAGGAGCCTGGAGTGGGCGGCGGCAGGATACTGATGATCGACAATTACGACTCCTTCACCTACAACCTGGTGCAGTTCCTGGGCATCCTGGGGGCGGACCTGGTGGTCTTCCGCAACGACCACACCACCTTAGAGGACGTGGAGAGGCTGGGCCCGGCGGGCATCGTCATCTCCCCCGGGCCCAAGGCACCCCGTGACGCCGGGCTCTCCAAGGACATCATCCGGGTTTTCGGTCCCCGCGTCCCCATCCTGGGGGTGTGCCTGGGCCACCAGTGCATCGGGGAGGTGTACGGTGGAAGGGTGGACCGCGCCCCTTACGTCATGCACGGCAAGACCTCCCTCATCCTCCACGACCGGCGTGGGGTCTTCGCCGGTCTCCCCAGCCCCATGGAGGCGGCGCGCTACCATTCCCTGGCCATCCTCGAGGACGGCTTCCCCGACTGCCTGGAGGTGAGCGCGCGCACCGAGGACGGCTTGATCATGGGGGTGCGACACCGCGAGTACCCGGTGGAGGGGATCCAGTTCCACCCCGAGTCCTTCATGACCCCCGAGGGGCTCTTCCTGCTCCGCAACTTCCTGGAGGTGTGCAGATGAAGGCGACGGAAAACGCGAAGGGGACCCGCCTGCGCCTGGAGGTGACCGAGCTTCCGGACGCCCCGGCCATGGAGGCCGTATTCCACCGCCTCGCCGCCAGGCCCTATTCCTGCTTCCTCGACTCCAGCCTGGCCATGCAACGGCTGGGGCGCTATTCCTTCATCGGCTTCGACCCCCACCTGGTGCTGACCAGTCGGGGCACGCGCTGCGCCTGGTGGAGGAGGGACGGCCGGGTGAGCTACAGCGAGGAAAATCCCTTCGAGGCCCTGCGCTCGGCCCTGAACGAATACCGCCTCGACGATCTGCCGCCGGGTCTGCCGCCTTTCCTCGGCGGGGGCATGGGCTACCTCGCCTACGAGCTGGGGCGCTGTCTCGAAAGGCTGCCGGGCGCCGCCGTGGACGACCTGGGGCTCCCCGAGCTCTGCTTCGCCTTCTACGACCGCGTGCTCGCCCACGACTACCGCGAGGAGAGGACCTGGCTGGCCGCCGTCCACCCCGAGGACCCCGGCGCGGTGCTGCGGGAGGCAAGGCTCGCCCTGGAGGCCGAGCCTCCGGACTATCCCTCGCCTGACGGCGCGCGGGAGGCGAGCTTTGAATCCAATTTCACCCGCGATGAATACCTGGAGGCGGTGCGCAGGGTGAAGGAATACATCCTCGCCGGGGACATCTACCAGGCCAACCTCTCCCAGCGTTTCCGCGCCCCCCTGCGCGAGCACCCCTGGACGCTTTACCGCAGGCTGCGCCGCC
Organism: Candidatus Solincola daggyaiensis; assembly: GCA_015711825.1. Classification (GTDB taxonomy): domain Bacteria; phylum Actinomycetota; class Geothermincolia; order Geothermincolales; family RBG-13-55-18; genus Solincola_B; species Solincola_B daggyaiensis. The sequence goes on along the minus strand of JACVJD010000033.1, from coordinate 14,194 downwards.
TGAATGCGGCGCCCTTCGCCGCCTACTTCAACGCCGTGGAGGGGCAAGTGCTCTCCTCCTCCCCGGAGCGCTTCCTGAAGGGGGACGGAAGAAGGGTGGAGACCCGCCCCATTAAAGGCACCCGACGCCGCTCCGATGACCCGGAGGAGGACCGGCGCCTGGCGGAGGAGCTGCAGGCCAGCCCCAAGGACCGCGCCGAGCTCTCCATGATCGTGGACCTGGAGCGCAACGACCTGGGCCGGGTGTGCGAGTACGGCAGCGTGAAGGTGGAGGAGCACGCGGTGATCGAGCATTACGCCACCGTGCACCACCTGGTCTCGACGGTGGTGGGGGAGCTGCACCAGGGGCGTGATCTGGTGGACCTGCTCAAGGCGAGCTTCCCCGGCGGATCCATCACCGGGGCCCCTAAAATACGCTCCATGGAGATCATCGACGAGCTGGAGCCCACGGCGCGCAGCGTGTACACGGGGAGCATCGGTTATCTGGGATATAATGGAAACTTCGACCTCAATATCGCCATCCGCACCGTGATCGTCAAGGGCGATTACGCCTATTTCCAGGTAGGAGGGGGTATCGTGGCCGATTCCGTCCCCGAGGACGAATACCAGGAGACCCTGGACAAAGGCAAGGCCATCTTCGCCTCCCTCTCCTAGAGGAGAAGCTCCTTGCGCACCAGGGCGCGGTAGGCGTCCGCGAGGCGCGCGGTCAGGGGGCCGGGGCACCGGAACCCGATACGGCTTCCCTCTACCTCTCCGATAGGGACTATCTCCCCCGTGCTCACGCTGAAAAAGGCCTCGTCCGCAGCGCGCAGCTCCTCGGGGAGATAGGTTCCCGTTTCGCAGGGAATGCCGTAATCCTCGCAAAGCGCGAGGACGACCTCGCGGGTGATTCCCGGCAATATGCCGCATGACAGCTCGGGGGTCAGGATCTTGCCCCTCCGCGCCATGAAGAGATTGGCGGAGGTCCCCTCCGCCAGGAAGCCGGCGGCGTTAAGGGTAACGGCGTCGTCGGCCCCGCGGTCCCTGGCCTCTTGCTTGCGTACCAGATTGCATAGGTAGTTGTTGCTCTTAAGCCCGCTCAAAGGAGACGTTTCGTTGCTCCTTATGCGGCTTATGACCACCCGCATGCCGCGCCGGTAAAACTCCTCGGGATAGCCCTCGAAGGGCTTGACGAGCATGAAGACGTTGGGACGGGAGGACCTCTCAAGGGTGCGGGAGCCGTCGAAAAGCCCGCCTGTGACGGTGACGCGGACATAGGCGTCTCCGCTCACCACATTGTCTCGATATAGCTCGTCGAAGGCATCGCCTAGCTCCTTTGTGGGCGCGTCGTAAGGAATCCTGAGGAGACGGCACCCCTCTCGAAGCCGCCCCAAGTGGCGCTCCAGCCTGAATATCCTCCCTTGGTAGGCGCGCATGGTCTCGAAGAGGCCGTCCCCGAAAAGCACCCCCCGGTCGCTCACCGGGATCGACGCCTCCTTTTCGTCCACGATCCTGCCGTTAAGGTAGACTCTCATCTCCTCCCCTTTGCGGAATAAGGCCTTTGAGGTTCATTTCGCCCTGAGCGGTCGATCCGCCGCTCCCTAGTCGCCGCCGCGCAGAGCGCACGCAGACGAAAGCGCGAATCAACACGGCGCCTCCGCTGCCGCGAGGGCTTATGCCTTCCCGCCTGCCGCTCGGTGTTTTCCAACCCGCTTCCTCTCGTAAACCGCCGCCTGCGACCTTGCTCCTAAATGCCGCGCAGAAGGATTAGCGTGATGCCCATCGCTGGAAGGAGGAGGGCCGCGGATATCACCAGGATGTTGATCACCTTGCGATCGCGTAAGCCCTTACCTCCCTCGCGAGCGAAGCCCAGCAACTCGCCGCGCGCGAGAAGGAGCACCGGTCCCCAGATGATCGCGGCTGCACCCATGATGATGTCTTCCCACCTCATGGCCTAAGCATGTCAAAAAGAGACCCCGGCGGCAACCGCACTGCCGCCACCCCCGGCTGCGGCCCTCGGCGCAGCCCTACTCCCTGACCCACAATGCCTCGAAGCGGTTTTCGCCATATGCCCTGACGCTGTCACCTGAACCGGCGTGAAAAGAAAAGCGCCCCGCCGCTCTCCCCTCTTCTCCTGATCACCGGGCTGCCCGGTCCTCTCATCCCACCGGCAGCGAACCGTTGCCCCGCCCGGAAAGGCGGATGTCTCCGGTCCCCGGCAACCCGGTTTTCTTTACGAACCGCTTTGCAAAATGCATGGGAAACATATTGACAAAGTTTATCATATATATTAAGTTATCAAACATAGTTAAGTAGAAGTGAGGTGTGCGATGACGGGAGAGATCCTTTCTGACCGGTATGTGCTGAGGGAGAGGTTGGCGACGGGCCGGTTCCTCTCCACCTACCTGGCGGAGGATACAGCGCTGGGAACGGTGGTGTCGGTGGACGTGCTGGAAGCCGATGCGCTCCCCGCGGGCCTTAGTTCGGAACGCCTGGAGGAGATACTGGATGCCGCCGCCTCGGTGCGAGGAGAGCGCGTGGCCATCTTTTACGGCTGGGGCCGCGTTAAAGGTAGCGGGCAGTATTTCATGGTCGGTGAGAGGGTCGAGGGCGCCAACCTCCTCGACATCCTGGAGGATTGCGGGGAGTTGCCATCCCGGCAAGTGGTCGAGGTCGCACGTGCCGCGGTGGAAGCGCTGGCGGAAGCCTATGGCAGGGGGCTCTTCTATATCGGTCTTAACCCCGGACAGGTGGTGGTGTCCGAGGAAGGGGACATAAAGATCTTGCGGGTGGGTTATGGATGGATACTGGAGGAGAGCGAACCCCTCCTTTCGCAACGTGTGTCGCCCTATCGCGCGCCCGAAACCGACGGCGGGCTGGAAGGAAAACGCGCCTCGGACGTTTACGCCCTCGCGGTTATGATCAGGGGCATGCTGTCACGCGATTCGATCGCGCCACGACTCCGGGATCTACTGGAAACCGCCGCCGATCCCCTTCCCAGGAACCGCCCTTCCTCGCCCCGGCTGGTTCTGGAGGAACTGGAGGCGAGCCTCTCGGAAACCTCTCCAGCCCGGGATGTTGTAGGGCAGGGCGTGGTCTCCGGAGCCGGCGGCCTTTCCTTCCTCAAAGAGACGGCAAGCTCGTTGCCGTTGAGCCCGGGGGGCGGCAAGCGGCGTGGCAATATACTGCGCAACCTTTTCCTTATCGTGGCCGGCGGCCTGGCTCTCTGGCTGGGCTTCGCGGCCGTGGCCGGGATGCTGTCCGGAGAGGATGATCGAGAAGAGACCATCTCCGCCGAGGAAGAGGAAGAGGTGACTCTGCCCGACTTGCAGGGACTCGCCCTCGAGGAAGCCCAGGGGTTGCTGCGACCCCTGGGGCTGGAGTGCGAGTACCGCCACGCTCCATCGCGACTGTGGTCGGCGGGCAGGGTGGCGGCACAGGAACCTCCCCAAGGGTCGGTGCTACGGCGTGGGGATAAGGTGATATTGGTGGTGAGCGCCGGAAGAGAAGGGGTGGATGCTGGAAGCAGCGATGCGGACGGCAGCGGGGATGAGCGTCCCTCTCCCGGCGAGACCACTCCCTCGGTCACGCCGCTCTCGGAACAGGACTCACCCGCGATGGAGGAGGAACCCGCGGGCGGAGCGACGCCGGAGGTCGCCCCGAAGCAGCACCCGGATAGCGAGCCCGAGGTTGTCGAGCGCGCGCCATCGGCGCCGCGGGCGGTGGCCACCCTCTCCGCGACCAGCGGCGCGGCCCCTCTCTACGTGAGCATGGACGCGAGTTCCTCTCACGATCCCGACGGGGATATCGTCCGTTACGTCTGGCTTTGCGGAGACGGGACGGTCCTGGAAGGAATCACCGTGACCCATGTCTTCGATCCCCTGGTGATACCGGCGCGCTTCCAGGTGGTCCTGAGGGTCTTCGACTCCACGGGCTTGAGCGCGTCGGCAACGGCCGTTTTGGAGGTATATTGATCGTTCCTTTTGGAAGGCCTTGCCGTTCAAGCTCGTCTCGGCCCCGCGATGATACCGGCACCCTTCCAGGTGGTCCTGAAGGTCCTCGACGGGATGGGATTCGGCTTATGCGCCTCGACGGCATGGGAGGTATGTTGATTGTTTTCCGCACGGAAGGAGAACCGCCCCGAGGGGAAGGAGCGCGGCGCATTTTCGCGCATGGCCCCGGTCGCGAACGCTGTGGAGGAGATCTCGCGGGAGCGGCGCGACGCCGCGGCCGACCTCGCTACCGTCCGCGCAAGCGGCCGGCGGAGCGGCAAGGCACCCTTCATAAGCCGGGCAACAGCCCTCACCCTCCTCATCTTCACCCTTCCAGCCATCCTCTTATTCTCCTTCCAAACGCCGCTCTCCCCGGCCCTAGCGGCCGGGGAGGAGGCCCCCTCCTTACAGTGGCCGGCAAGGGGTGAGATCACCCGTTCCTTCGAGCCTCCCCGCGGCCGGTACGGCTCAGGCGGACACGCCGGAATAGATATCGCTCTGTCGCGGGGTAGCGCCGTGAGATCGGCCGCCGCCGGAACGGTGACCTTCGCCGGCGCCACCCCGGTGGGGCTTTGCGTGAGCGTGGCCCACGGCACGGGCGTAAAGACCACCTACGTTTCCCTCGGCGCCGTGCTGGTGCGCGGGGGAGAGAGGCTGGCGGCGGGACAAGTCCTGGGGACAAGCGACGGTTCGCGTGATCGTTCCAGCCAATCGCCCCACCTGCACTTCGGGCTGTTCGTGAACGGCATGGCCGTGGATCCCTTGCCCTTTCTGGAGGGTCGCCTTCTGGATCCCTCGGAGTGCCTTTTCCTCGGTCCCTGGGAGGACGTGGAAGCACTGCAGACCTTCATGCGGCGCCACGGGGGGGGTGGGTTATTCGATTGGCTGGGAAGGGGTTTCTCCGCGGCTGGAAGGGCTCTAGGCAGGGGCTTCAGGGCCGCGTGGGAGGTGGCGGTAAAGGCGGGCGGGGCGGCGTGGAGGGCGGCTTGCAGGGCCGCGGGACCCCTAGGCAGGGCCCTCAAGGCTTTCTACCGCGCCTGTGTGGAGCCCTGGCTGGTCCCCATGTGCAAGGGGGTGGCGGAGGTCGCGAGAGCGGCTCTGTCCAACCGTTTCGTGCAGGCTATCCTCGCGGGACTGGCGGCGGCGGCGCTAATCTGCCTGGCGGTGGTGGGCGTGGCCGCGGCCGTCGGACTCTCGCTGGCGGCCATGGTAGCGGCCGCGGTGGCGGGAAGCGTGGCGGCCGTCGGGTACGCGGTGTATTACGCATTTGCCGCCGGAGACTCGTTCTCCTTTGCCGGCTGCTTCCTTAGCTCGCTGAGCGTGGGGGTGGCGGTCGCCGGGACCTGCGTGATGGCGTCATACCTCGCTCCCTTCATCGGCGGCGGATGGGCCCAGTTGGGCTTGCTCGGATTCGGCAAGGCCTTCCTGGCCCATGGAAGCGCCGACGCCATAGTCTATGTTCTTTTCTGCGCCGTCACGGGGAAGAGGATCTCCCCCTTCGGAATGCTCGCATCCTTCCTCATCGGAGGGCTGACGGGAGGGGTGGGGAAAATGGTCACCACCGGCTTCATGTCCTCTGGAGCGGCGCAGGCCCTGGCGGCGGGCTTTCTTTCCTCTGGAGGCTCGTTCGTCTCGGGCGAGGCGGTGGCCACGGCCGTGGCCTATATGGGGGAAGCGGCGGTGAGGATGGGACATAAGCTGGCCTACGTGTGCATGTGCGGCTTTACCGGCTTCCTGGGGGACGTGGTGGTGCGGGCGGCTACCGGGGGCATGCCCTCCATCGCGGAAGCGCTCCTCTGTTTCGGGGGCGGGGCTCTAGCCGGCGTCATCAATCTGGCCGGGAAGGGACAGGGGCTGGCGGGCGTTCTCTCGCGCGCCAGCGGCGGCAGACTGAGCCTTGAGAGCGACTTTCTCAAGGCGTTGCTGGGCAAATCCTTTACCAAGGTGATCAAGGAGGGCTCCTCGCGCTTACTGGGCCGCCTATCGCGAAAGCGGGGCCCGGTGAGGGAGAGCTTGTGGGATCTGGAAGTCCGTCTCCCGCGCATGGGAGGTAACGTGTACTGGAGGTGAGCGACTTGAAAGACAACATGCCGACCTGGCCCCAGATGCTGCTTATCGTGGGGTTCGCGGCGGCGGCCGTCGTGTGCGCCTACTATTTCACCAACCTGCGCTCCGAAGGCGTGCATGTCCCCGTGATCCTGCCCATGCTTATGGTTGCCGCGGCGGCCGGCTTCGCGGTGTCCATGTTCTTTTTTTACATTCGCCCCCAATACGGGGGGAAATCCCTCCGGGCGATGGCGGCCTTTTTCCTGGGACACCTCATCCTGGTGGCCTTGCTGTGGAAGATGGGCGTCTTAGGCTGAGTCACGGCGAGTGGAGTGGACCGTCGTGAACCTCACCATTAAATGGCTTGGCGATCCTGGTAGCGTGAAGGGTTCCGCCCGCCGCCTCTTTCGCGGAGGCGTTCGGGGTGTGACGAGGCGGCGATGAAGGGGACGAGGATGGTGAGAAGCCAGAAGATGATCAGCAATACGGAGAACGCGGTGAAGACAGCCAGACACCAGGTCTTTCCACTGAAGAGGGTGGCCGTTCCCCAAGTGAAGGCGAGGAAAGTAAGCACGGTGAAGACCCGGTTCCTCCTCGCCGCCGCGCTGGTCCTGCGCCTGCTCACGGCCACGGGTCTCGCGGGGCGAGTGGGACTCATATCGACGGGATAATCCCCATGGCGCCCGGCGGCGCCCTTCCGGTATGAGCTCGCGGAACGACTGCTACCGGATTCAATGGAATGGGCGATCTCCTCCATGCTGCGCTGGAAGCTCTGGGTGGTTGCGAGGGGGGATTCCTCGATCCTGCCGCGGATGATGGGGGGGACGATGGCCAGCATGGCTATCAAGCCCAGCAGGAGCAAGGCCAGAACCTCCAAGCCGAACCCCCTTTATCACAAGCCCACGACACCCTGCCGCGGGTCTTAAACACAATATTTGGTTATTGCAGACCTTCCCACACTCTATATCATGTATTTCAACCTCCCCTAATATTTTCCTTCCCGTGGATTTTCGGGCAGGCCTTGGGAGGGAGTTCTCGCCATCGGAAGGCATGCGGCCTAACTCCCGCCTGCCATGGCGGGCAGGGGAAGGCGAAACGCAAACAAGCGCGGAGCCAGGATCCCGACATCCCCCACAGGCCGGGAGGGGAAGGCGTCCGCAGTTCAAAGCCTGGGGCCTAACCCCCGCTTACCGTGATGGGTACGGGAAGAAATGACCATGCCGCTGCCTCTCACTACCGCGTTCTTTGGCATGGGTTTGCGCCAAGGGGGACATGACGTGGCCGGAGTTTATAATGTCCCTATCATGGGCATAAGCGAGAAAGAACGCGTCTATACCGTGGGTGAGGTGAACCGCCTTGCGGACGGCCTCCTCCAGGGTCTGGTGCTGTGGGTGGAGGGCGAGGTATCGAATCTCCGCCCCTATCCCAACTATTCCTTCTTCAGCCTCTCCGACGAGGATGCCTCCATCTCCTGCATCATCTTCCGCGACGCCTTGGCGGGTATGGACTGTGAGCTGCGGGAGGGTATGTCGCTGCTGGTCAGGGGACGGCTGGGGATCTACGTGCGTCGCGGCCAGTTCAGGCTCAATGTTCTCGAGGCCAGGGAGTCGGGCGAGGGGAGACTGCGCAAGGAGTTCTTGCTCCTCATGCGCAAGCTCGCCGCGGAGGGGCTTTTCGACGAGGCTTTGAAAAGGCCCTTGCCCGCCTATCCGGACACGGTGGGGCTGATCACCTCCCTGGAAGGAGCGGCGGTGCGTGACGTGGTGATCAACCTCACGCGCCGGTTTCCGGGCGCGAGGCTCCTTATCCGTGGGGTCAGGGTGCAGGGCGAAGAGGCGGTGGGGGATATCGTGGCCGCTCTCGATCTCTTCAACCGCGCCCAGGCCGCCGAGGTACTCATCCTCGCCCGGGGTGGAGGTTCCCTGGAGGACCTCAGGCCCTTCAACAGCGAGGAAGTGGCTAGGGCCATAAGGGCTTCCTCCATCCCCGTGGTTACGGGCGTCGGTCATGAGCCGGACATCACCCTTAGCGACCTGGCAGCCGACTTCCGGGCCAGCACCCCCACGGGGGCTGCGGAGGCGGTGGTGCCGTCCCGGGAAGAGGTGATCGGCCTGCTCAGGCAGAAGGAGCTGGCCATGGCCTCCGGTTTGAGGCACGCCCTTCACCGGCTGGAAAGACGCCTGGGTGCTCAAATGGCGAGGCGGCCGCTCTCCGACCCGGCCATGCTGGTCAACCAGGCCGCGCAGAGGCTGGCGGACGCGGAGGCGGAGCTGGTGTCGGCGGGGCGTATGTCCCTGGAGAGGAGGGAACGCGCGCTGGAGACGGCGGACCTTGCCTTGGCGCGCTTCCCGCGCGAATACCGCGCCCTCCCCTTAAGGGTCGAGGAAGGAGCGCGCAAGCTGACCGCCTCCCTTAAGGTCTGGCTGCGGTGGCGGGGGGCGGAGCTCCCCCTGCGGGCGCGCGAGCTGGAGTCGGCGATGGCGGATATGATCTCCCGCGGGGAGGGGAGATTGCGACTCGCCGGCTCCCGCCTCGATGCGCTCAGCCCCCTGGCGGTTCTCGCCCGCGGCTATGCCATCGTCACCAGGGAGGGGGAGACGAGGCCGCTTACGGACAGCGCGGCGGTGGGGGTAGGCGACGGCCTCGACATACGCCTGCACCGCGGGAGAATACGCGGCGAGGTGAGGGAAGTGAGGCCGCGGGAGGAAGGCTCGGAAACGAGGTGAGAAAAGCATGGACGAGATGAAAACGGGAGAGAGAGATGACATACGCCTGCACCGCGGGAGAATACGCGGCGAGGTGAGGGAAGTGAGGCCGCGGGAGGAAGGCTCGGAAACGAGGTGAGAAAAGCATGGACGAGATGACCTTCAAGGAGATGATGGAAAGGCTGGAGCGTATAACCGCCACTCTGGAAAAGGAGGATCTGGAGCTGGAAGAGGGACTGCGCCTCTTCGAGGAAGGAGTGGGCCTGATCAGGGAGGCGAGGCAGCGCCTGGCGGCGGCGAGCGCCAAGGTGGAAAAGCTCATCGGATCCCTGGAGGAGGGGCTGGCCACGGAGGGATTCGAGCTGGAGGAGCCAGGTCAACCTTGAGAAAAGGGGGCAGCTTAGGAAAGGCAAAACAGTTAAACGAGAAAGGCTTTCGACCCCTTCCGGCCAGCCGGAGACCGCGCGAACTCCCACCCTTTGCGACGGCTCTTCCGGGATGAATAAGCGGGATTCGACCGACCCCTTCCGGCCAGCCGGAGACCGCGCGAACTCTCACCCTTTGCGACGGCTCTTCCGGGATGGCGAGAGCGGTTTCTATCGCAGGCCGGAAAGCCTATATAATGTAATGCCGATACGGATAGGCAGCTGGAACAGCCGCAGGCTGGAGGACGTCAAAGCGTGATATGAAAAGGCAGGAAAGGCTTAAGGCGAGGAAGCGCCGCAAGAGGCAGACCATCATCAAGGTTCTGGCGGCTTTGGTGCTGGTGGGCGGCCTGGTGGTCGGCATCCTTAACCTCGACGTGGTAAAGATCTGGGCCGGCAAGCACTATTTCAGGTTGCGCTGGAAGGAGACCACCATCACCGAGGAGCAGGCTCCGGGGGTGAAAGACCGCATCAGCAAATGGATAGATCCCTCCAAGAACCTCAATGTACTCTTTATCGGTATAGACCGCGGCAGCGTGCCCGGAGAGGAGGGCTATACGCGCTCGGACGTCATGATCATCGCCTCGGTGAACGTGGAGAAGAAGAAGGCGGTGCTGGTGTCCATACCGCGGGACACCCGCGTGACCATACCTGGTTACGGCACGGAGAAGATAAACGCCGCTCACTCTTTGAAGGGGCCGGCGGGGGCCATAGACATCGTGGAGGAGATCTCGGGCCTGGATATAAACGCCTACGCGGAGGTCGATTTCGAGGCCTTCAAGAACATCGTGGACGCCGTGGGGGGCGTGTTTCTCCACCTCGACTACCCCATTCTTGACCCCAAGGTGGGCAGTCTGCCCAAGGGGGACGTCTTTCTCAACGGCGAGAGCGCGCTCATCCTGGTGCGCAGCCGCAACCTGCCGCGCGGCGACCTCGACCGCATAGAGAACCAGAAAAAGTTCCTTTCGGCGATGATGAAGAAGGTGGTGGAGGTAAAGGACCTGCAGTCCTTGCTCAGGATACTGGACGCGGCGGTGAAATATCTCGACACCACCCTGGAGCCGGACCTTATCTTCACCCTTGCGGAGGCCCTGCAGGGCATGCAGGTAGATGACGTCGAGTTCGTTACCTTGCCGGGGGACGACCCCGTGCCCGCCGCCGGCCAGCCGTGGTATTACGTGCTGGATGAAACTGGAGTCGCCCGCATCTTCGACAATATCGAGAAATACTGCAGCAGCATGTCCCCGGAGGAGCAGCTGGCGCAGCAGGAGAAGGTCGCCACCAACATACTGGAATCCGAAGTGGACCGCTCGCGCGTGGACCTGGCGGTGCTGAACGGCGTGCGCTGGGAGGGGATGGCCTCGAAGGTCGCGGAGAGGATGAAGGAAAAGGGATACAAGGACGTCTCCGTAGGCAACACCGTCAATCCCTATGAGGACACCACGGTGTATTATTCCCCCGGGCACCAGGCGGAGGCCAAGATGGTCGCCCGCGACCTCAATCCCAATGCCGTTTACGTGATCGAGGAAGACCAAGACGTGGCCATAACCTACGACGCCGACGTGATCCTGGTCATCGGCAAGGATTACGTCAGCTCCTGAAGCATCCATGTTCCCCGCATGCATGAAGCCGCACCTCGCCTTACATGAATCGTTGTTTCGCTCCCCCCAGGCCGAGATCTCGACTCCCCTCCGGTTCTTTAAGGCCTTGCCCATGCCGCGGCTCCCGCGAAGCCTCGCCCCTCCTGAACGCCTCGTGTTTCTCGAGATAGCGCCGTCGGTGGGTGGTGGACCGGCAAACACGCGGAGCCGCGGGGAGATCAGGGAGAGGGCCCGACTCAGCTGCTGTGGGCCGGCAAACAAGCGGAGCCGCGACTCCTTCAAGCACCGCACCTTTGCGGTAATCGCGAACACGGATGATCCCAGCCGGAGCCCCGAGGCGGGAGCATGAGATGAGGCGATCCGGATACCTGTACGTCTCGGGCGCCATCGTCCTCTTCGGCACCATAGAAGTGGTATCCAAGTACCTTCAGTCGGGTTCCGGGGGCGCGACCGTAGGGTCCGCCCAGGTTGCCACGCTGCGTTTCCTCATCGGGGCCGCCTTTATCCTTTTCCTGCTGCCTTTGCGGGGGGAACAACGGCTCGCTTTCTCCGCCCTCCACGAGAGCGGATGGCGCATCGCGGCCCTGGGAGCCCTGGGGGTTTTCCTCACCTTCTTTCTCCTGCACGAGGGCATAGACAGGACCAGCGCCTCGGCGGCGGCGGTCATCTTCTCCATGAACCCCGTTTTCACGGCCCTGTTGGCGGCGGTCGCGTTGCGCGAAAGGCTGGGAGCGGCGGGATGGCTGGGGGTGCTGGTGGGGCTGCTGGGGGCTTTCGCCGCCGTCACCGATTTCGATTTCACGGCGGTATTCTCGCGGGGGGATTTTCTGGGCGGGTTGATGGTCCTCGGATCGGCGGCTACCTGGTCCGCCTACACTGTTTACGGCAAGCGATATTCGGAGCGCTACGGGAGCCTGGCCGTCTCCTTTCTGACCATGGCATGCGGTTCCCTTATGCTCGCTTCTCTGATAACCGTCGAGGGAGGATGGCGAGAGATGGCTTCTTACTCCTCGCGCGCCTGGCTGTGGCTCCTCTACCTGGGGGCGGTCACCGTGGGTTTGGGTTATCTCCTCTACTTCGAGGGCATGCGCAGGATCCCCGCCTCGCGGGGCGCGAGCCTGTTCTACCTCAAGCCTGTGCTGGCCTTGCTTTTCGCCCACCTGTTTCTGGGAGAGCCGGTCTCCGCCAGGCTCCTGGCGGCCTCGCTGCTGGTCGCCTGCGGCATCCTCATGGTCAACCTGCCTCGCAAGCGCGGAGAGGGCGTGATCGCAGAACCTTGACGGCTTGCGGTGAACGCACCTGCCCCCGAACGCGGGGATATGACGCAAGAAAGGAAAGGATAAAAGCATCGCTCTTGATGAACCCTGCAACCAGGCATAGGAAGACGATCCCGAAAGGTGGCTTGCGGATGCGGCCAGGCGATGGATGGTCATGCTTGCCTTAGAGGCCTGGATGAATGATCACCTCTGAGTGGTAACCCGCGCCGGATTCAGCCCGGCGTTCTTCCTCCGCAATTACCGGAGGGCGTGGAGACCCGATAATCGGATCCCCGGCCGTCTCTCTTTCTCCGCCCTCCGCCCTTGGCGCGGGAAAACGAGGCGGTGTTGCCGGTCTTTTGAAAGATGCTCCGTGGGATGCTCGCGCAAACACGAAGCGATCAAAAAAGCCTCCCCATATTGCCGCGCTTCTTAGGGATGCTTCTTGGGAGGCTGGTATAATAATCGCCAAACGCAGGAATGGGAACAGCCGATCGAGCATAGATAAGGAAACTACATGAGGTGGACGCTTGAGCGTTTCTTCCGGGCGGCAACCACCATCGTCTTCGTTACCCTGGCAGCGCTGGCAACGGCTTCGTGTTCCCGGTCGGAGCCGGCCTTTCGTGTCGCGGTGATAGGTTTCGAGGAGGGCGGGCCGTGGCAGATGCGCAACCGCATCGCTGAGTACGGGGTGCGCAGGGTGGAGGGCGAGCTGGGCGTGAGCGCCGATTTCTTCATTCCGCAGAAAGGAGAGGATCTTGGGCGCCTTTTCGTCGCCGGTGAGGATGCCTACGACCTGGTCATCGCCCTGGGCGCTTCCTCTTTCCTGGCGGCGCTGGACGCGCGCCCCCAGGGATGGGAGGGCGCGCTGGTGGCGCTGGACTTCGAGGGCGATCTGCCCGTGTCGCAGGAGGGCGGGATCACCCTGGTGCGTTATCGTGTGGAGGAGGGGACTTACGTCTGCGGTTACCTGGCGGCCTGGCTGAGCGCGCGCAACGAACACCCCCTTACCAACTCCATGCCCCTGGTGGCCTTCATGGGAGCGCGCGACAATCCCCAGCTGGCTTACTACGTCAGCGGTTTCGACCGGGGCGTTAAAGCGGGGGCGCCCAAAGCCGGCAGCCTCGACTATTACCTGGAGCGGGAAGGAGACGTGAAAACGGCGAGGGCTTTTGCCGAGGAGGCGGTAAAGAAGGGCGCGGATATTATCTTTTGCGCTCCCGGTTCCTTCAACTCGGAGGTGCTCAAAGTGGCTTCCGAGAAAAAGGTGCTGGTGATGCTCTCGGGGACCGACCGTGGAGGCGAATCGCCCGATCACGTGCTGACCTCCCTGGTTTTACGCGACGATAACGCCATCTTTGAAGCGGTCAGGGCGGCCATGGAGGGCGATCTCTCTCCCGGGAAACTGGTATGGGGAGACGAACAGGGAACCTGGAGCCTCGCTCCTTATCGCGCCCATGACGGTTATATCGGCAAGGAGATAAGGAGCATCCTTGAGGAGCAAGCGGTCAAAGCCCGCGGCATGGATTTTTCTTCCTGATCACGGCGAAGAGCCTCAGATTCTACCTTTCACCTCCTGTTCTTAACGCTTGGTCTGGGTTGGACTGTCTGCGGTTTGGGTATAATTAAAACGTTTCAGACATAGGGGCCATGCCTCGTCCGCTTTCCGAGAGGAGCGGGATAAGGAGAAGAGCGGGACAATAAGGTTATATCTATGGTGGATACTGCCGGTAATGGAACGCGGCCCTTCCGTTTCGGGCGCGAAAAGGGGTTATGCCTAAAGTGGTTATCAAAATGGGTGCCGGGCTTTAAGGCACGCGTGCCGCATAAGGAGGTTGTGTCTTGACGGAGGCTTTCTGGAAATTGGACGAGTTCGACGAGCTTTTCAACATGCGCAGCGACATGGAGCGGTTTTTCAGCCATATGCCGCGTTGGAAGAAGCCCTCCGCGGTCTTCGAGAAGGCCTGGAAGCCGCTGTGCGACGTTTACGAGTGCCCGGACCATTTCACCGTGGTCCTGGAGCTGGCCTGGGTGGACGAGTCGGAGGTCGAGGTGGTGCTGCACGGCAGGGTCCTCACCGTGAGAGGACAGCGCCGGCAGTTCAGGCCTCAGGACATGAGCACCGCCCACATGCTGGAGATAAACTACGGCGAGTTCGAGAGGAAGCTCGAGCTGCCGGTGGACATCGACG
>JACVJD010000032.1 GCA_015711825.1 Candidatus Solincola daggyaiensis | reverse complement strand
CGCCAGGCGACGAGCTCTACCCGACCCTGCTTGCCGCCATCTACGATCCTCCCGCGGTGCTCTTCTTGCGGGGCGAGATGCCGCCTAAGGAGCGTCCATATGTGGCGGTGGTCGGTTCCCGGAGAGCGACAAGCTACGGTAACTTCGTCGCTCAAACCCTGGGCATGGAGCTTGCCCGCCTCGGGATAGTGGTGGTTTCCGGCGCAGCATACGGGGTGGATGGGCGAGCCCACCAGGGCTGCCTGCAAGCCGGTGGGCACACCGTCGCCGTACTCGGCTGCGGAGTTGACAGGGTTTACCCTCATGGGCACGAGGATCTTCTGCGACGGGTGGCGTCACAGGGATGCTTGCTCAGCGAGTTTCCTCCCGGAACCGGGCCTTTGCCGTGGCATTTTCCGTACCGCAACCGCATAATCGCGGGACTCAGCCATGTGGTGGTGGTGGTCGAGGCGTCACAACGGAGTGGCGCTCTCATCACCGCGGAGATCGCCCTGGAGGAGGGCCGCGAGGTCATGGCGGTGCCGGGGCCCATAGGGAACCCGCTCTCGCGCGGCACCAACGGCCTTATACAAAAGGGGGCCAAGCTGGTCATGGAGGTGAGCGACATCTGCGAGGAACTACCCTGGGAGGTTCTGAGATGCCTTCGAAATGGAGGGACCGCAACGGATATCCCACGTCGTGAGGCTGAACAGACGGTAGAGTCCCTCTCCGAGGAGGAACTGGCCTGCCTCGATCTTTTGCGGGGAGGGCCCTGCGGCCTCGACCTGCTGGCGGCGAAATCGGGAAAGCCCGCGAGCGAGCTGCTGTCGTGTTTGTCATCGCTCGCCCTGCGCGGCCTGGTGGCGGAGGAGCCGGGAGGGCGGTACCGTGCCCTTCCCATGATGGGGAAAATCGCTCGTCTATCCTAATGTTAACAATAATTAAAAACAATCACATTAAGTTCAACTATTGACAATAATATCTTGTAGTATAAAATCATATATAATTTCAACAGTAAGGCTTGCGCTCGAGGGGGAAGATGCACGCTCTGGTGGAGGATTACCTGAGGTTTCTGTCGGCGGAACGCAACGTCTCTCCCGAGACCCTCCGGGCATACCGGGAGGACCTGCGGGTCTTCGAGGAGTTCTGCGGCCGCGCCGGCGTCGAGGATGCGGCAGAGGTGGACCACCGGCTCCTGCGCCGCTACCTCGCCAACCTTCAGACCCGGGGCTACGCGCGCTCCACCGTGGCGCGGCGTGCCTCCTCGGTGAAGGGGTTTTTCCGCTTTCTCGCCGCCAGGGGTTACCTCAAGGAGGATCCGGCCCTGGCTCTTTCTCCACCCAAGAGGGAGCGCAGGCTTCCGCGCGCGTTGAGATTGGAGGAAATAGAGGCGGCAGAGGAGAAACATAATCTGCACGTCTATTCCACCTCTCTCAGGGATATGGCGATCGTCGAGCTGCTGTACGCGACCGGTATGCGAGTGGGGGAATTAACGCATCTTGACCTGGAGGATCTGGATACGCAAAGAGGGGAGGTGAGAGTTCTCGGTAAGGGTCGCAAGGAGCGCGTCATCCCGGTGCATGACGCCGCGCTGCAGTTGGTGAGGAAATACCTGGAAAAGGAAAGGCCGGTCCTGGCCGCGAACTCGCCCTCCGGCGAGGGGGAAGAGAAGGCCCTTTTCGTCGGCGTGCGCGGGGGAAGGCTCAGCGACCGGGGGGTACGACGGGTGGTGGAGAGGTTTTTCCAGGCGCTGGATGGGGGCAGAAGGGTCAGCCCGCATACCCTGCGCCACTCCTTTGCCACTCACCTGCTGCATGGGGGTGCGGACCTGAGAACGGTCCAGGAGCTGCTGGGTCATGTTGATTTATCGACCACCCAGATATATACTCATCTTGATAAAGGTCAGCTGAAAGAGGTTTTTTTCCGGACCCACCCCCGCGCGTGATGCTACTGCAAAGGCCCAGCATCTTGTTACCGAGATGGGGAGAATGTTGAACACAGCAGACTTTTACAAAAGAGGAGCCAGGTTGGAAGGCATAGAGGATGTAAGCAAAATCTGGAAGCAATTCAAGGAAGAGGGTTCGCAGGAATCCCGGGAGAAGCTCATCCTCAACTATGCGCCCCTGGTGAAGTACGTGGCCGGGAGGGTCTCGTCGGGCCTTCCCCCCAACATCGAGTACGCGGACCTGGTGAGCTACGGCATCTTCGGGCTCATCGACGCTATCGAGAAATATGATCCCGACCGGGGGATAAAGTTCGAGACCTATGCCATCTCCCGCATCAAGGGCGCCATCATCGACGAGCTGCGCTCCATCGATTGGGTGCCGCGCTCCATACGCTTCAAGGCGCGGGAGCTGGAAAAGGCCTATATGGTGCTGGAAAACGAACTCAAGCGCCTGCCCACGGACGAGGAAGTGGCGCAGCATATGGGGATGTCGGTGGACGAGCTCAACCAGTTGCTGCAGCAGATGAGCTTTATCTCCCTGGTGGCCCTGGACGAACTCTGGAACATCGGAGGAGACAAAGGGGACAAGGTAAGCCTGGTCGACACCCTTGAGGACTCGCGCGTGAAGGATCCCTCCCAGACCTACGAGATCGAGGAGATGAAGAGGATCCTCGCCGACGCCATCAACCGGCTGCCGGAGCGGGAGAAGATAGTCATAAGCCTCTACTACTACGAGGGGTTGACCCTGCGCGAAATAGGCGAGGTGCTTGGGGTGACGGAGTCCCGGGTTTGCCAGATGCACACCAAGGCCATCCTCCGGCTCAAGGGACGGCTCACCAGCGCGAAGGGGGCGCTCGAGATATAGCTTGAGCGTGGCGACGGAAAACGCTTTTCAATCCCGCCCCGGGCGGTAAAGCCGGGGCGGGAGTCCTTTGTATGGGGTCAACGATCCGGACTTGCCCGCCGAGTTGCCCACCCCTATGCTTTATGCTAACTTGTTTTTGGCGCCTAAGACGACGGCAAAGGAGGTGGGCCCTTAGATCCGCGTAAAGCGACTCGGATGAAAGGCGCCGCGAGGCCCGCCGAGAGCGGGTTTTTTTGGCCGTTATCACACACGCACGCGGACCCCTTAACGGGTGCCCCTGGTGGGTCGGTAGGGGGGTGGATGCGGGCGGAGGAGAAACCGGGAGGAGCTATGACCGTAGTTTCCATGAAACACCTGTTGGAGGCGGGGGTTCACTTCGGGCACCAGACCCGTCGATGGAATCCCAAGATGAGGAAATACATCTTCACCGAGCGTAACGGCATCTACATCATCGATCTGCAGCAAACCCTGGCCCTTATCGAGGAAGCCTACGTTTTTATCCGCGAGATGGTGGGAAGGGGCGGAAGCCTGCTTTTCGTCGGTACCAAGAAACAAGCCCAGGAGGCGATCAAGGAGAACGCGCTGCGTTGCGGCATGCCCTATGTTACCAACCGCTGGCTGGGCGGGACCCTTACCAACTGGGTAACCATAAAACGCAGGATAGAGAAGCTGAAGGAACTGGAGGAGTTGGAGGCGTCGGGTGAGATCGACGCCTTGCCTAAAAAGCAGGCCACCCAGGTCAGGCACCAGCTCGCCAAGCTTCGCCGCAATCTGGAGGGTTTGCGCAGCATGGATGGGCTTCCAGGAGCGGTGTTCATCATCGATCCCCGCAAGGAGAACATCGCGCTCATGGAGGCGCGCAAGCTCGAGATACCCGTGGTTGCGGTGGTGGATACCAACTGCGACCCCGACCTGGTGGATTACGTCATCCCCGGGAACGACGATGCCATCCGGGCGGCGAACCTCATCAGCAAGGTCATCGCAAACGCGGTGCTCGAGGGCTACCAGATAAGAGATGCCCTGCAGGCACGCCGCAGGGAGGAAGAGGAAAAACCCCGCGAGGCCGTTTCCGTAGGGGCTCACGACCAGCCCGGAGACGATGCGTCGGAGGAGAGCGCCGCGAAGTGAGCGCAGGCCGGTATGAGTGAGGCCCGGCATAATCGAACCTGCTCGATTTCAGCATATTTTGTCATCAGATATGGAAAGAGGTGGTGTAACGTGAAAACCCACGAGGAGGAAAAATGGAGATAAACGCCACGCAGGTGAAGGAACTCAGGGAGTCCACCGGAGCGGGTATCATGGACTGCAAGCAGGCGCTGCAGGAGGCCGGGGGGGATATGGAGAAGGCGGTGCGCATCCTGCGAGAGAAAGGTCTGGCGGGGGCCCAGAAAAAGGCCGGGCGCAGCGCCGCCGACGGGATTATCGACGCCTACATCCACCTCAACAACCGCATAGGGGTGCTTTTGGAGGTGAACTGCGAGACCGATTTCGTGGCCCGCAACGAGACCTTCCGCGCCATGGTTCACGATGTGGCCATGCACATCGCGGCCTCCCGACCGCTGTATGTCTCTCCCGAGGAAATCCCCGAGGAGGTGCTGGAGCAGGAGAGAGAGATCAACCGCAGCCGCGCTCTCAAGGAAGGCAAGCCGCAGAAGGTGGTGGACAAGATCGTGGAGGGGCGCATGAAAAAATACTACGAGGAAGTATGCCTGCTCGAGCAGCCCTTCGTGAAGGATCCGGAGATCACCGTGGGGGAGCTGGTGCAGCGCACCATCGCCGCGGTGGGCGAGAACATCGTGGTGAGGCGCTTCGCGCGTTTCCAGGTGGGAGAGGCTTCCGAATGATCCTGAGAGGCGAACGGCGGAGCGGGAAGGTATCGGCGCTTAGGGAATAGAAAACTTATCCGGACCAAGCCTTCCAATCCGCGCTGGAGGATGAGCGCAAGGGGAGAGAAAGCGTTGTCAGAGGAGGATAGAGTCAAGCCCCTGTACAAGCGGGCCCTCATCAAGCTGAGCGGCGAGGCCTTTATGGGCCGTCTGGAATACGGCATCGACCCCGAGACGGTGGGGGTGATCGCGGACGAGCTGGCGGAAGTGAATCGCCTGGGGGTGCAGGTGGCCATCGTGGTGGGAGGAGGAAACATCTTTCGGGGCATGGCCGCCAGCGCCAGGGGTATGGACCGCGCGGCCGCCGATTACGTGGGCATGCTGGCAACGGTGATGAACTCCCTGGTGCTGCAGGACGCCCTGGAGAAGAGAGGCGTCTTCACCCGGGTGCAGTCGGCCATCGAGATGCAGGCGGTGGCCGAGCCTTATATCCGGCGCAGGGCCATCCGCCATCTGGAAAAAGGCAGGGTGGTGATATTCGCCGCCGGCACGGGGAACCCCTATTTCACCACCGACACCACCGCCGCCTTGCGTGCCCTGGAGATAGGGGCCGAGGCCATTCTCAAGGCCACCATGGTAAACGGGGTGTACGATTCCGACCCCTTACTCAATCCCGAGGCGGTGATGTACGCCTCCTTGGATTACATCGAGGTTCTGCAGCAGGGGCTAAGGGTCATGGACGCCACGGCGGTATCCCTATGCATGGACAACCGTCTCCCCATCATCGTGTTCAACATGACCGTACCGGGCAACATCACCCGCGTATTGTGCGGGGAGAGGATAGGAACCATCGTGGCCGCGGACGAGAGCAAGGGGGGAAGCAGTGCTTGACGAGGTGTTGGAGGACGCGGAACGTCGTATGAAAAAAGCGGTGGAGCACTTGAAGGAGGAATTCGCCTCCATACGCACCGGGAGGGCCAGCGCCTCCTTGCTCAACCGCGTGAAAGTGAATTATTACGGGACCTCAACACCCCTCAACCAGGTCGCTTCCATCGGAGTGCCCGAGCCCACCTTATTGGTGATCTCCCCCTACGACAAGAGCGTCATACCCGAGGTGGAGAAGGCTATCCTGCAGTCCGATCTGGGGCTCAACCCCGTAAGCGACGGCAATGTCATACGCCTTCCCATCCCCAAGCTCAACGAGGAACGCCGCAAGGAACTCACTCGCTTGGTGCGCGCCAAGGCGGAGGAGGGCAGGGTGGCGGTGCGCAATGTGCGTCGTGACGCCATCGAGGACCTGCGCTCATTCGAGAAAGAGGGAGAGATAACCAAGGACGACCTGCACCGCGGGCAGGAGGAAGCGCAGAAACTCACCGACCGCTATGTCGCCGAGATCGACGAGATGCTCAAGGTCAAGGAGCAGGAGCTCATGGAGGTCTGATTGGCGGGCAGCGCGGCGGAGAGGGACGCGGGGGGCAACGGCGGCAAGGCTTCACTTGCGGCACGCTTCCGCGGACTGGCGGCGCGCGTGGTCAGCGCGGTGGTCCTGGTTCTGGTGATGGTCATACTCCTGTGGTGGGGAGAGATCCCCTTCACCGTGGGCGTAGCGCTTATCGTCCTGGGGGGATTGTGGGAGCTCTACTCCACCTTCTCGCGCCATCGCTATCGGCCGGCCGCGTTGCTTTCCATCGCCGCGGGATGCGCCTTCCCGGTCATCGCCTACTTCTTGCGCGCCACCCAGGACCTGACGCCTCTGGTGCTGGTTTTAGCGCTATATCTGCCACTGCTTTTCGCGTGGTGCATCCTGCGTGGGGGCTCCGATTCCCCCACCACCGACATCGCCATCTCCCTTATGGGGGTGGCTTTGGTGGGTTTCTGCCTGGCTCATTTCGTGCTCATGCTGGGCTTCGACGACGTGTCCTGGACGTCTCCCTTCACGGTCATAGTGATAGTGTGGATATACGACGCCATAGCCTACTTTGCCGGCTCGGCCTTCGGGAGGCACAAGATGGCTCCTCGCATCAGCCCTGGTAAAAGCTGGGAGGGAACCGCGGCGGGCACTGCGGCGGCGTTTCTTGCCGCCTATGTCCTCTACCTGACCCTGAACCGCCACTGGCTTAGCTTGGGGGTGGCCATGGCTTTAGCAGGGGTGGTGAGCGTATTCGGGCCTCTGGGAGACCTCTCGGAGTCGCTGGTGAAGAGGGAGCTGGGCATCAAGGACATGAGCTCCCTTATCCCCGGACACGGCGGCATCATGGATCGCTTCGATTCCATGTTCTTCACCGCCGTCGTATCCTACTATATGCTTCGCTACCTCGTTCTCAAGCTGCCCTGAACCCGGAAACCACGATCCATAACATGTCTTTTCCACAACCCTTATAATTAACCCATGGCTGCTTGCAAGGAAACGAGGGGTCTTGCGGTTCTAGGCTCCACCGGCTCCATAGGCACTCAGGCCCTGGAGGTGGTGGACGCCCACCCCGACCGCCTGCGCGTGGTGGCCTTGACGGCGCAACGCAACGTGGACCTACTCGAGTCCCAAGCGCGGAGATACCGGCCTCCGCTGGTGTGCATGGCGGACGCGGCGGCGGCGGGCGAGCTCTCGCGACGCCTCGAGGGCACGGGCATCGAGGTGGCGGCGGGCCCGGACGGGCTCCTGGAGGCGGCCGCTTACCCCCTGGCGGACACGGTGCTCAACGCCATCGTGGGGTCAGCTGGGCTGCCGCCCACCCTGGCGGCCCTGGGAGCGGGGAAGAGATTGGCCCTCGCCAACAAGGAGAGCATGGTGGCGGGAGGAGAGCTGGTGTTAAGCGCCCTGCGGACCGGCGGCGAGCTCATCCCGGTCGATTCCGAGCACGGAGCGATCTTTCACTGCCTGCGGGGTGAAGACGTAAACGATGTGGAAGCGGTCATCCTCACCGCCTCGGGAGGGCCCTTTTACGGTCGCTCACGCGAGGAGCTGGCGGAGGTGACGGTAGAGGACGCCCTCGCCCATCCCACCTGGAGTATGGGCCGCAAGATAAGCGTCGATTCCGCCACCCTCATGAACAAAGGGCTTGAGGTCATCGAGGCGCATTTCCTCTTCGCGGTGCCCTACGAGCGGATAAAGGTTTTGGCGCACCCCCAGAGCGTGGTGCATTCCCTGGTGGAGTTCAAGGACGGCTCCCTGGCGGCGCAGCTGAGCGTTCCCGATATGCGGCTTCCCATCGCCCTGGCCCTTTCCTATCCCGAGCGATGGGGCCCGCCTTTCCTGCGCACCGACCTGGCTAAGCTGGGAGGGCTCAGCTTCGCAGCCGTCGACGTCGAGACCTTCGGGTGTCTGGAGCTCGCATACCGTGCGGGAAAGGAAGGCGGAACGGCCACGGCGGTCCTCAACGCGGCCAACGAGGTGGCGGTGGAGGCATTCCTTCAAAGGCGCATAGCCTTTCTGGAGATCGAGGGGATAATAAGGAAGGCGCTGGACGCATACCGCCCCTCTCCGGTGCGCTGCCTCGACGACGTTTTGGCGGCCGAGGAGTGGGCCCGCGCCAAGGCGGCTCGCTTGGTGGATAGCGGCCGGGTCTGCTGATCGCCGGCATCGCATATCAAGGGCGAGGACGAGGCAGGAGCGCATCTGGGATGATCAAGAGAGGTCTTCTCGCAAAAGCGTGGGCAAAGAGATGACGGCGACGGGATGGCGGTGAGGAAAAGCCGGTGGTCATGGCAAGCGCAATACCCTGCAGCACCGGTTGCGGCCGAAAGCCCGCATGTTGCCGCGAAGAGCGCTGAATATGGGAGGGAATGAGCCTACGCGCTCGGGATATCCTGTCGGCTCGGAAACGGTCGCGTTGTAGAAGAAGAGGGATTGAGCGGTGTCGGCTGAGTTGAGGAGAGTGATGTGGACGTGGCCTCGGTAGGCGGTATCATAACCACCGTCCTGGCGACCTTGGCCGCGGTGATCGTGCTGGTGATCGTGCACGAGCTGGGGCATTTCGTCGCCGCGCGCCTGGCGGGGGTGAAGTGCCCGGAGTTCTTCGTGGGATTCGGGCCGCGTATCTGGAGCACCAAGCGGGGGGACACCGAGTTCGGCATAAAGTGGATCCTGGTGGGGGGGTACGTGAAGGTGTTGGGCATGAACCCCGAGGAGGAGGTGAGCCCGGAGGATTACCCCCATTCCTATAAAGGCGTCTCCTATGCCAGGAGGTTCTGGATCATCTTCGCGGGCTCCCTTTCCCACCTGCTCCTCGCCCTTTTGATCATGTTCTTCACCATTTGGACGGTGGGATACCCTAACGTGGATAAGCCTACCAACACCATAGCCGAGGTGGGCAGGTATATGGACGAGGCGGGAGAGGAGGAAACCCCCGCCTACGCCGCCGGCCTGCGCAAAGGGGACACCATACTGGCCATGGATGGGGAGGGAGTGGGGAACTGGGAGGAGGTGCGCTCCTTCATCAAGGCTCACCCAGGCGAAGAGGTGACCCTGCTCATAAGGCGGGACGGCGAGGAGGTGGAGTTGCCTGTGCGCCTGGCCACCCTTGAGGACGGAGGCGGTTACCTGGGGGTTTCCCCCTCCATCTACATGGAGCCGTATTCTTTTTTCCGCGCCGCAGGCAAGACCTTTTCCTGGTTCACAGAGGCGTCCTACGGGGTTGGCTACGGCATCTACCGTGTCTTCAACTGGTCCACCATCAAGCAGTTACTGGGTCTGGCGGAGCCCACCATCGAGCGGCCGCAGACGGTGTACGGCATCGCGCGCACCGCCGGGCGTATCGCCGAGGAAGGCGCGTTCTACTTCCTGAATTTCTTCTCCTTTATCCTGCTTTTCCTGGCCTATATCAACCTGCTGCCCCTGCCGCCCCTGGACGGTGGGCACCTGGCGGTGCTGCTGTGGGAGAAGGCCACCGGCCGCGAGGTGGACTTGCGTAAGCTATACCCGGTGGCGGTGGCGGTGCTCGCCTTTTTCGCCCTTCTTTTCATTCTCACCCTTAGACTGGACATCATGAACCCCATCAACTTCCCATGAGCTTGCGTAAGATGACCCGCCGCGTGATGATCGGGAACGTCCCCGTGGGAGGGGGAGCGCCGGTTAGCGTGCAGTCCATGACCAACACTCCCACTGAGGACCCCCGCGCTACCCTGGAGCAGATATCGCGCCTGGCGGAGGCGGGATGCGATATCGTGAGGGTGGCGGTGCCCAACCTCAGGAAGGACCACCTGCTGCGTCGGGCTCTGCGCTCGCTACGGGAGATAGTGGAGGGCTCTCCCATCCCCGTGGTAGCCGATGTGCATTTCGACCACACCCTGGCACTGGCGGCCCTGCAGGCCGGCGTGCATGGCCTGCGCATAAATCCCGGCAACATCGGGAGCCGGGAGAAGGTCATGGAGGTGGCGGAGGCGGCGGGGAAGCGAGGCGTGCCCATCCGCGTGGGGGTGAACGCGGGTTCGCTGCGGCGCGATGTTCTTGAAAGATTCCGCCATCCCACCGCAGAGGCATTGGTGGAAAGCGCCCTGGAGGAAATAAGGGTTCTCGAGGGATGCGGGTTTTATGATATAAAGGTCTCCGTGAAGGCGTCTTCGGTGCCCTTGACCATCGAGGCCTACCGCCGGCTTTCCTGCGAGGTGGATTATCCCCTGCACGTAGGGATCAGCGAGGCGGGGCCGCCGTGGACGGGCACGGTGCGCTCCGCGGTGGGCATCGGCGCCCTGCTCGCCGAGGGCATAGGCGACACTTTGCGTGTCTCCCTGGCGGGAGACCCGCTGCAGGAAGTGCGGGCCGGGGTGGCGATCCTGAAAGCCCTGGAGCTTGCCCGTGAGGGGGTGGACATCGTGGCCTGTCCCACCTGCGCCCGCACCCGCATCGACGTGGCGGGGATAGCGGCGGAGCTGGAGGATCGCCTGGCGGGCTGCAGGGCGCCGCTGCGGGTGGCGGTGATGGGGTGCGCGGTGAACGGCCCCGGTGAGGCCAGGGAGGCCGACCTGGGGGTGGCGGGGGGCAGGAGCAAGGGGTTGCTGTTCCGGCGCGGAGAGGCGGTGGGATGGTATCCCAAGGAGGAACTGCTGTCCGTGCTGCTGTCGGAAATAGAGAAGATGGAGAGGGAATACATGGAAAAGCACCGGGATTCGAGGGAAGGGGGATGAAGGAGAGGTCGAGCGGGGGTCAGCGGCCCTTGCATGGAGACGGAAAAGGAACTTTGCTTTGAGAGAATGCCTGGTCGATGCGGAAAGCACGGCTTCTCAGCGCTTGGAGGCGGCCATGTCGGAAGTCGAGAGCGTAAGCCTGGAAAAGGGAGCGAGATGAGGCAGTCCAGGACCTTTATACCCACCCTGAAGGAGAGTCCCTCCGATGCGGAGATAGCCAGCCATCGCCTCTTGGTGCGCGCGGGCTTCCTGCGCAAAGTGGCCGCGGGTATCTACGAGTTCCTTCCCCTGGGGACGCGGGTGGTGCAGAGGATATCGCGGGTGGTAAGAGAGGAGATGAACCGTGCGGGGGCGCAGGAGGTGATCCTCCCCATCATGCAGCCGCGCGAGCTGTGGGAGGAGAGCGGGCGTTGGGCGAAGTACGGCCCGGAGATGATGCGGCTTAAGGACCGCGCGGAGAGGGATTTCGGTCTCGGCCCCACCCACGAGGAGGTGGTCACCGACCTGGTGCGCTCCAACCTCTCCTCATGGCGAGACCTGCCCTTGAACCTCTACCAGATAGGGACCAAATTCCGCGACGAGATCAGACCCCGTTTCGGGCTGCTGCGCGGCAGGGAGTTCATCATGAAGGACGCCTACAGCTTCGACCGCGATGAGGCGGGGATGCAGCGGTCATACCGGGATATGTACGACGCCTACGCGCGCATCTTCACCCGCTGCGGATGCACCTGGCGGGCGGTGGAGGCGGCCACGGGGCTTATAGGGGGGGACGTCTCGCACGAGTTCATGGTGCCGGCGGCGGTGGGTGAGGACCTCATCGCCTATTGCGGCGATTGCGATTACGCCGCCAACCTGGAGCTGGCGGAATACCGGCGAGCTGAGCCCGCCTGCGGCGAAGGAAAGCCGGCGAGCAAGGTGCATACCCCGGAAAAGCGCACCATCGAGGAGGTGAGCGGTTACCTGGGGCTCGATCCCGAACGTTTCGTGAAGTGCCTCATGCTCCTGGTGGAGGGCCGGCCGGTGGCGGTTCTTGTGCCTGGAGACCGCGAGGCCAATGAGAGCAAGCTGGAGAGGGTTCTGGGCACCGTAGAGTTCCGCCTTTTCAACGAGGATGACTGGAGGAGGTTCCCGCAGTATCTGCAGGGCTTCGTGGGTCCGGTCGGCATCGAGGTCGCGGAGGTTATCGCGGACGCGTCCCTGCGCGGCGCGGGCGGTCTGGCATGCGGGGCCAACGATAAGGATTATCACCTGGTGGATGTGGAGGAAGGCAGGGATTTCAAGCCCCATCGCTTCGCGGACGTGACCTCTGCCCGGGAGGGAGACGCGTGTCCGCGCTGCGGAGGGTCTTTGCACGTTGAAGCGGGCATAGAGGTGGGACAGGTATTCCAGTTAGGCCTGAAGTATTCAGAGGCCATGCACTGCACCTACGACGACGAGCACGGAAACACCAAACCCATGTATATGGGATGTTACGGCATCGGCATCACGCGCCTCATGGCGGCGGTGGTCGAGCAACACCACGACGAGCGCGGCATTATCTGGCCGGTGGAGATCGCCCCCGCCTCCCTTCACATCCTTCCCCTCGATTACCAAAGGGAGGGGAGGCGTGCCGCGGCGGAGAACCTCTACCGGAGCTGTCTCGAGAAGGGTTTGGAGGTATTGCTGGACGACCGCGAGGAGAGCGCGGGGGTGAAATTCGCGGACGCGGACCTCATCGGCATCCCCTACCGCGCGGTGATCGGCAAGGCCTTCGACGAAGACGGGCTGGTGGAGCTGCAGGTCAGGGCGACGGGGGAGAGGGAGCGCATGTCGGCAAAGCGACTCCTCTCCCGGCTCGCAGACCTCGGTGTCCGCATTCGGCATGAAGCGTGATCGACTTGCCTTGTGTTTTTACGACGGGCTGGTGGAGCTGCAGGTCAGGGCGACGGGGGAGAGGGAGCGCATGTCGGCAAAGCGACTCCTCTCCCGGCTCGCAGGCCTCGGTGTTTTCGCTTGGCATGGAGCAAGTGTATTTGGTGCGGGATGAATCGAGGAGCAGAGGCGACGGCCGCTCTGGGAAGGCTGCAAAGGAAGCCAAGAAGCCCCCTGGGAATGCGGCATAAAGGCCGAGAAGGCTGGGGCGGCCAAGCCGGGTGGAAAGGGGAGATATATGGACAGGTTCGTGGTTCACCAGGACAATCTGGAGTGGGTTCCGGCGGACTTCCCCCGCGCCCAGATGAAGGTGCTCTACATGGACCCACGCGGCGGAGGGCAGATCATGCTCATCCATTTTGAGCCCCACTGCGAGATGCCCGGGCACTCTCACATCTCATCGGACGAGGCCGCCTACATACTGGAGGGAGAGTTGAGGCAAAGGCTGGAAAGCGGCGAGGAGGAGGTCTACCGCACTGGTCAATTCGCCTTCTTCCCGGCGGGGGTTGCGCACGGGCCCTTCTTTACCGGGGATGAGAGCTGCACCATCATCAGCGTTTTCTACGGCCCCCTCACCTAAGCATCGGACATTGGGGTCAGGCCTCATACTATGTCTCGGGGCATCGGGACCACGCTGAGCTTGCTGCGATAATCGATAACACGCTGGTGTTCACATGAGGGAGGAGGAAATGGAGAGGACCTGGAGCGTCAACGAGGGGCTGAGAAGATTCTCGAGCGCCGTCTTCCACCCCTTGGGATGGGTGTTGGGACGCGTGCTTTCGCCCAACCTCATCACCACCCTCTCGGTTATGGTAGCGGGCATCACCGGGTATTATTTCGCCGTTGGACGTTTCGTCCTCGGGGCCTGGCTTCTGCTTCTGGCCGGCTTATTGGACATCTGGGACGGCCAGGTGGCCAAGCTCACGGGGCGTGTCAGTACCTTCGGCTCCTTCTACGACTCCAGCGCCGACCGCGCGGCGGATTTTTTCTTCTCCTTGGGCGCCCTGTACTATTTCGCCGACAAGCAGATCTACGACATAGCCTTCATGGTGGCGGCCTACATGGTGCTATCATCTCTGATATCTTACGTGAAGGCGCGCGCCGAGGGCCTGGGAATAGCCTGCAACGTGGGGTTGCTGGCGCGACCATTGCGCTTGCTCTTTTTCGGCCTGGCCCTGTTCGTTTACGGATTGACCTCGAACCCATGGGTATTCAGGGGGCCGCTTTACGCGGTGCTGGCCCTGGGGGTGGAGACCCTGGCGCATCGCGTTGTGGTCATCTACCTGGGGGCGCGCGAAAAGGACGCCTCCGGAGAGGATGACTGAGGAGGGTGGAGATGGCGAGCGAGGAAGAGCGCTTCTCTGACTATATCCTGGGCTACCTCAAGTACTTTTTTTTCCGCTCTGCGTGCGGGCTGGTGGGGGTGTTGCCGGTACGGATGACCCACGGCATGGCGGTGGGAATGGCGGAGATCGCGTACCGCCTGTCACGCCGCAAGCGCGACATCGTGTACGAAAACATGCGCCGCGTGCGCCCGGAGGGATCGCCCCGGGAATGGAGGCGGATGGCGCGTCGCAGCTTCCACAACTATGCTCGCTACTGGGTGGATTTCCTACGATGCTATCACCTGTCCCCGGAGGAGGTGGACCGCTTGGTGGTGCCCCATGGGGTGGAGTGGTTCGACAAGTGCTTGGAGAGGGGCAAGGGCGTGGTGCTCGCCCTGCCGCATTACGGGAGCTGGGACTTGATAGGAGGCTGGGTGGGACACAAATACCCGTCTTTCTGGGCGGTTGCGGAGGTGCTCAAACCACGCCCCATGTATCAGTTCCACACCGAGCTGCGCAGGCGCATGGGCATCCGCATTATCCCCCTGGGGGACAACACGGTGGAAAAGGTCATCGAGGTGCTGCTGCAGAACGGCATGGTCTGCCTGCTCTCCGACCGCCTTATTGCCGGGAGCGGCGTGGAGGTGGAGTTCTTCGGCGAGCGTGTCATGATGCCCATCGGACCGGCGTTGCTGGCGGTGAAGTTGGGCACCGCCGTCCTTCCGTGCCTAACCATACGGCGAGACGGGGACTACCACGGGTATGTCGGGCCTCCCCTGGAGGTGGAGGTGACGGGGGACACCCGTAGGGACGTGCAGGTAAACACCCAGAAGCTGGCAAGGGTTCTGGAAGACTTCATACGCGAGGACCCCACGCAGTGGCATATGTTCCAGCCCATATTCGCATCCGCAGGCCGTAACTCCGCCACGGAAGAGCGATGAGGCGAGGTCGAGCCTATGCGCATCGCGATGGTGTCGCCGTACGACTGGGATATCCCAGGAGGGGTTAACCGACATGTGGAACAGCTCTCAAGTCAGCTGCGCCGCCGCGGGCACATGGTAACGGTGGTGGCGCCAGGAGGAAGGGACGGCGAGGGTTTCCGCTCCGCGGGAAGGTCTATCGCGGTGCCCGCCAACCGCTCGCAGGCCAACATCTCCTTCGGGCCCGGAACGGCGGCCAGGGTGAAGCGCATCATTGATGAGGGCCGCTTCGAGGTGCTTCACCTGCACGAACCCCTCATCCCCAGCGTATCCATGTTGGCACTGCTTTTCGCGCGCTGCGCGGTGCTCGCTACCTTCCATGCCGCCAGGGAGAGGGGAAGCGCGGGGTACCGCCTTGCCGCGCCCTTGCTGAGGCGGCTTGCGGAGAGGATAGACGTACGGGCGGTGGTCAGCCAGGCCGCCTTGGATCTGGCGGGAGCATACTTCCCGTATCGTTACAGGGTGCTTCCGAACGGGGTCGATACGGAAACCTTTACCCCCGCGGGGGCGGCACTTGAGGGGTTGGATGCGGAGGCTTTTCATGTCCTTTTCGTCGGAAGGGACGAGCCGAGGAAGGGCCTCGGGGTGCTCCTGGAGGCCTTGAGCTTGGTGAGAAGGGATCATCCCGAGGTGCGCCTGCTGGTGGTGGGCGCGGGCGAGGCGGGAAAGAGAGACGAGGGCGTGTTGTGGTTGGGGAGGCTGAGGGACGAGGCGGTTCCCGCCGCCTACCGCTCGGCGCGCATCATGGCGGCCCCGTCGCTGGGCATGGAGAGCTTCGGCCTGGTGTTGGTGGAGGCCATGGCATGCGGGATACCCGTGGTGGCCTCGGACATACCGGGCTACCGCGCGGTATTGGGGGAGGGCAGGTATGGTGTCCTGGTTCCCCCCGGGGACGTGTCCGCCCTGGCCGCGGCGTTGCTGGAGCTGGTGGAGAACGACGCGAAGCGCGAGGCCATGGCGCGAACGGCCGTGGAGAGGGCCGGCGAGTTCTCGTGGAGCAAACTGGTCGTCCAGGTGGAGGAGGCGTACCGGGAGGCGGTGGAAAAAAGAAAGGAAAGGAAAGCGTGATGCGGCTTGAGGATATCATGGAGGTGTGCCGCGGGCTATCCGCAGAGGTGCGCAAGCTGGTGCGACCCCACCTCGGGGTAAAGGCGGCGCGACGCATGGAGGGGAGAGGGGCCAGCGGAGATTCCACCTTCGCCATAGACGAGGTGGCGGAGAAAAAGGTGGAGGAGCGGTTGTCGGAGCTCCCCGAGGTGGCCTACTTCTCGGAGGACCGGGGCCTGGTAAGCAGCGGACGGCCATCCTGGGTGCTGGTGGTGGACCCCATCGACGGAACGCGCCCGGCGGCGGCGGGGCTCGAGGCCTGCTGCGTGTCCATCGCCGCGGCCCCATATGACCCGGACGCAGGGAAGATGCTCACCTTGGGGGATGTCGCATACGGCCTGGTGGAGGAGATAAAAAACGACGCCGTCTTCGAGGCGGTGCGCGGAGAGGGCGCGCGCATGGTGATCGAAGGAAGGGAAAAGGAGATATCGCTATGCCATCATGAAGACCTTTCCACCCTCTTCTGGACCTTGGGATTCAGGGGACGCCCTGCCCTGCCGACCGCCCTGGTGTTGGAGGAACTGATAGACATCTCAAGCGTGGACGGCGGCATCTTCGACCTCGGAAGCGCCACCTTCTGCATAACCCGCTTGCTCACCGGACAGCTTGATGCCTATGTGGACGTGGGAGATCGCATGATACGCGAGGTTCCGCAGGTGGAGGAGTTGTTCCTGCGAGCCGGCCACGGACACGTGCTCAACAACTCATCTTATGACCTGGCGGCGGCAGGGCTGATAGCAAGCGAGGCCGGGGCGGCCATTGGCGACGCTTTCGGTCGCTCCCTGGACGGCTATCCTTTGCTGGCCTCGGCGAGGGAAGGGCATCTCTCCTGCGTGGCCGCGGTGTCGAGGGGACTATTCGATGCCCTCATCGCCGAGGTGGATGCGGGTATAGAGCGCATGCGCGCTCATTACGGGTGGTGAGCGGAGGAGTATGCCGGCATCTACCTCTTTGTCTTTGCTCCACCGCAAAGACGCCCCCAGACTCTCATCGCCGGGTTCGATGCCGGCCCGAGGCGCATGCGCGCTCATTACGGATGGTGAGCCATGAGCCTTGCCGCCATCTTTTTCATCTCCTTGGGAGTGGGGCTTTCCGGCGCCCTCATGCCCGGTCCCTTGCTCACGGTGACCATAAACGAGTCCTACCGCCGAGGGTTCAGGGCCGCGCCGTTGTTGGTGGCGGGTCACGCCGTGCTGGAGGCGAGCCTTATCGTGCTTCTGGTTCTCGGTCTCGACAGGCTGGTGGGTAACGATGTTTTTTTCGGGATGGTGGGGGTGGCCGGCGGGGCCTTCATCTTCTGGATGGGGCTGAGCATGGCGCTGGACGTTAGGGACGGAAGGCTGCACATGGACCTGCACGCCTCAGACCGCAGGCGCATCGGTCCCTTCGCGGCCGGCCTCAGCACCAGCCTATCCAACCCTTACTGGTCTCTATGGTGGGCGACCTTCGGTCTTAGCTGGCTGCTGAGGTCCATGGAACGCGGCGCGGCGGGAGTCCTCACCTTCTACGCCGGGCACATCATGGCCGACGTGTTATGGTATTTTGTGGTAGCTTTTCTCGTGGTCACGGGCAGGCGCTTCATATCCGACCGCGCCTATAATCTCGTGATCCTGGCATGTGGGGCTTTCCTGGTGGTGTTGGGAGGCCGCTTTATGGGCGACGGCCTCGCCCACCTTCTTTGAGGGAAGGCCTTGCAACCCGCTATCCACAAGGGAAAACGAAATGACCAAAAAAGGATACGAGGGTGGCGGCGTCGCCGTTCGTAACCTGCTCCCGTTTTAATGTCATGGGCGAGATAAAGGCGGAGTGTAAAACGGACGATAAAGCAAAAAGTCGCGAAAGGCCCCCTTTGAACTGAGGAAGAACAACTGACCAGTGGAAGAATAAATGATGTATGGTTTGGCCGGTCCGACGTCTGTTCACATGTGTTAGAATGGCGCTGAAAGAAAGGAGGTAAGGCAATGGTGTGGGCCCTGATAATCATAGGGGTGCTGATATTTCTCATCATCGTCTCCATCATCGCTATCTACAACAAGCTGGTGAGGGACCGCAATCGCGTGGACAACGCCTGGCATCAGATCGACGTGCAGCTAAAGCGCAGGTACGATCTCATTCCCAACCTGGTGGAGACGGTGAAGGGATATGCCAGCCACGAGAAAGAGGTCTTCGAGAAGGTCACTCAGGCGCGCAACATGGGCATAAACGCCCAAACGGTGAAGGAACAGGCGCAGGCGGAGAACATGATCACCGGAGCGCTCAAGAGCCTCTTCGCGGTGGCGGAGGCTTATCCCGACTTGAAAGCCAACCAGAACTTCCTCATGCTGCAGGAGGAGCTCTCGGGCACCGAGTCGAAAATAGCCTTCGCGCGGCAGTTCTACAACGACAGCGTCATGACCTACGACACCAACCGCCAGCGCTTCCCCGCCAACATCATCGCGGGAATGTTCTCCAACACCTTCAAACCCCGTGATTACTTCGAGATCGAGGTGGCGGCGGAGCGCGAGGCGCCCAAGGTGCAGTTCTAAGACTGGGGAATAGGCCCTCCGGGGGATGGCGTCCCCCGGAGGGATAAATGGTAGACTTGCAGTGGGCCCGATGGATGACGGACTGAGCCGGGCGAGTTGAAAAGGATTTCGGCGAGTTGAACTTCTACGATCAGATCTCCAAGAACAAGATGAAGTCGGCCCTGCTGGTGAGCGTTTTCATCTTGGTGATTTTGGTCATCGGGTTCAGCGTGGGCTATGTGTGGGGATTCGACTATGCCGTCACCGGCCTGGTGATCGCCGCCGTCATCGCCACCATCACCTCGCTTGCCAGCTATTACAACAGCGACAAGATAGCCCTGGCTTCTGCGGGCGCGAGGCCGGTGACGCGGGAGGAGTTCCCCTACTACGTGAACACCGTGGAGGGCTTAGCCCTGGCGGCGGGTCTTCCCGCGCCACGCACCTATATCATCGACACTCCGGCCATGAACGCCTTCGCCACCGGCAGGGATCCGGAGCACGCGGCCATCGCCGTGACCACCGGCCTGCTCGAGAACTGCAACCGCCTGGAGCTGGAGGGAGTGCTGGCTCACGAGATGTCCCATATCGGCAACTACGACATCCGCTACATGTGCATGGTGGTGGTGCTGGTAGGCCTGCTGGTTATTTTCGCCGATATCGTGGTGCGCATGATCTTCTGGGGCGGCATGTTCGGGGGCCGCGACCGCGATAGGGGCGGAGGCGGAGAGGGAGGGGGCGCGT
The DNA here is from genome assembly GCA_015711825.1 of Candidatus Solincola daggyaiensis. GTDB lineage: Bacteria > Actinomycetota > Geothermincolia > Geothermincolales > RBG-13-55-18 > Solincola_B > Solincola_B daggyaiensis. The sequence goes on along the minus strand of JACVJD010000032.1, from coordinate 11,213 downwards.
TTGCGGCCATCCTCCTGGTGATCGGGCTGGTCTTCCTCATCCTCTCTCCCATCATCGGCCAGCTGCTGCAGCTCTCCATCTCCCGCAAGCGCGAATTCCTGGCCGACGCCACCGGGGCCAAGCTGACGCGGTATCCCGAGGGACTGGCGAGCGCGCTGGAGAAGCTATCCACCCAGGCCAAGCCCTTCCCGCGTGCCAGCAAGGCCACGGCGCATCTCTTCATAGTGCAACCCTTCAAGAAGGAGGCCAGGTCGGGGCACTTCACGCGTTCCAGCATCTGGGATACCCATCCCCCCATCGAGGAGCGCATCCGGCGCCTGCGCGCCATGTCGGGGATGGAGGGGATGTATAACCAGGCCATGATGGAGGCACGCCTGCGCGGGGAACTACCCACCTGATCCCGCATGTTCAACGGCCTCAGCACAAGCCGCTTCAACGATCGATTATCAATGCCGTCGCGGGATGCCGTGAGGCACGCATTTACGTGTTTACGCCATAAGCAAATCAACCGATAACGGGTAGCGGAAAGCCTTGTTTGATAGCGATAATGCTATGGACTATATTTGAGCTAGAGAGCCCAAGGGGGGCTTTTTGTAATGGTGGTGGTCTGGAGGGACCGTAAATGGAGGAAAAAGGGACGTTACGGGTGAAAACCGGTCTGGCGGAGATGCTCAAGGGCGGGGTGATCATGGACGTCACCACCCCCGAGCAGGCGATGATCGCCGAGGAGGCCGGGGCGGTGGCGGTGATGGCCCTGGAACGGGTGCCCGCTGACATCCGTGCCGCCGGCGGGGTGGCGAGGATGGCGGACCCCGGGGTGATCGAGGCCATCATGGAGGCGGTGACCATACCGGTCATGGCCAAGGCGAGGATCGGTCATTTCGTGGAGGCGCAGATCCTGGAGGCGCTGGGCGTGGACTACATCGACGAGAGCGAGGTCCTGACCCCGGCGGACGAGAAAAACCACATCGACAAGTGGCGCTTCACCGTGCCCTTCGTTTGCGGGGCCATCAACCTGGGCGAGGCCTTAAGGCGCATCGGTGAAGGCGCGGCCATGATCCGAACCAAGGGCGAGGCGGGCACGGGCAACGTGGTGGAAGCGGTGCGGCACATGCGCACCATCAACGCCGAGATCGCGCGTCTCACCGTGACCCCAAGGGACGAGCTCATGAGCGTGGCCAAGGAGCTGGGAGCGCCCTATGACTTGGTTTGCTGGGTGGCGGAAAACGGCCGCCTTCCGGTGGTGAACTTCTCCGCCGGGGGCATAGCCACACCCGCCGACGCCGCGCTGATGATGCAGTTGGGCGCGGACGGGGTTTTCGTCGGCTCTGGTATATTCAAGTCCGAGGACCCTGCCTCGAGGGCGCGCGCCATCGTGCGAGCGGTGACCCACTACGACGATCCCAAGGTACTGGCCGAGGTCTCACGTGGAATAGGAAAGGCCATGGCCGGGATGGAGATAACGGAGATCGGCCCCGAGAACCTCATCCAGTTCCGCGGCTGGTGAGGGGCGCGAAGGGGGAAACGGCGCAAACCGCATCAACCCGGTACTCACTCCTTGGTGACATATTGGTGGGGCGGGGCTACCGACGATACGGAGGCTGAGGAGGCCGGCCCGGCGTTAATCGCCGGGTTCAGGAAAGGCAAAATGGAACCGGGTCGGATCATAGACACGCCTTCGCGGCGGGATGGGCCGTGGTGAGCGTAAACGAAGACCGCAGAGGACAAGGGATGAAAAAACCGACCATAGGAGTGCTCGCCTTGCAGGGAGCGGTACGCGAGCACCTGCAGATGCTGGAGAGGACGGGAGCTCGAGGGGTGGCGTTGAGGTACCCCGCCGAGCTCCATCTCTGCTCGGCCCTGATAATCCCGGGCGGAGAGAGCACCACCATCGGCAAGCTCATGATCGCCTGCGGGTTCCTCGGGGAGGTGAGGGAGCTGGTCAGGGAAGGCATGCCGGTGTACGGCACCTGCGCGGGCCTGATCATGCTCGCCAGCCGACTGGTGGATGGCGACCAGCCCCTGCTGGGACTCATGGATATCACGGCGCGGCGCAACGCCTATGGCCGCCAGGTGGACAGCTTCGAGGCAGACCTTCGTATTGAGGGTATAGAGGATGATGGCCGGCCTTTCCGGGCGGTGTTCATACGCGCCCCGTGGATCGAGGAGGTGGGGCCGGCCGTGAAGGTGCTGGGCGAATATCGTGGAAGGGCGGTAATCGCCCGCGAGGACGGCATGCTGGTATCCGCATTCCACCCCGAGTTGACGAGGGACGACCGGATACACCGCTATTTTCTGCGCATGGTGGAGGGAGCCGAAGGGCAATAGTCGGTCCCAGGGATAGGAGGAGGACATGTCTGGACATTCCAAATGGTCGTCGATCAAGCATAAGAAGGGAGCCCAGGACGCCAAGCGCGGGCAGCTTTTCAGCAAGCTTTCCCGCGCCATTATCGTGGCGGCACGCGAGGGGGGAGGGAACCCTGAGGTGAACATAGCCCTTGCCAACGCCATAGAGAAAGCCAAGAGCTATTCCATGCCCAAGGAGAATATCGAGAGGGCCATAAAAAGGGGCACGGGGGAGGGTTCGGGCGATAGTTTCGAGAAAATCGTTTACGAGGGCTACGGCGCCAACGGCGTCGCCATCATGGTGGACGTGATGACCGACAACCGTAACCGCGCGGCGGCGGATATAAGGCGCATCTTCTCCCGCACCGGGGGAAGCCTGGGGACCTCCGGCTCGGTGGCCTGGATGTTCGAGAAGAAGGGCAACATCATCGTCAATAAGGAAGCCGGGGTGGATGAGGATCTTTTGCTTGAAACGGCCCTGGAGGCGGGAGCTGAGGACATGGCCGGCGAGGACGATCACTGGGAGATAATAACCGATGCCGAGTCCTTTCGCGGCGTGGTCGAGGCCTTGAAGGAAAAGGGTTTCGAGCCGGCCTCAGCCGAGGTCACCATGCTGCCCAAGAACACCGTTAAGCTGGACAAGGAGGCGGCCAAAAAGGTCCTCAAGCTGGTGGACGCACTGGAGGAATACGAGGACGTGCAAGAGGTGTACGCCAATTTCGATATCCCGGACGATATTCTCGAGGAACTTTCCGAGCAATAGGATACGGCGGATGCGATGATCATCATGGGCATAGACCCCGGTCTCTCTTCCACCGGATATGGGGTGGTGGAAAAGAAGGGGGATGTCCTAAAAGCCGTGGGCTTCGGCGACATCGAAACCTCCCCACGCGATACTATGTCGGCACGCCTTGCTATGATATACCGCGAGGTGAGCGAGCTCATCGAGCGCTATCGGCCGGACCTGGTGGTGCTGGAGGAGCTGTTTTTCAGCGCCAACGCCCGCAGCGCCATGGTGGTGGGGCAGGCCAGGGGAGGGATAATCCTGGCGGCCGCGCACGCGGGCGTGGGGGTCGAGGAGTACACCCCCTTACAGGTGAAGCAGTCGCTGGTAGGCCATGGGCGGGCCGACAAGAAGCAGGTGGAATACATGGTCAAAGCGCTGTTGAGGCTGGAGGAGGGACCGAAGTCCTCCCACGCCAGCGACGCCCTGGCTTTGGCCATCTGCCATGCGCATAGCGAAAGGATGCTGGGGCGCGTTGAGGAGAAAGCGAGGGGCGCCGCCTCCAGAAAGCCTCCACATAAAAAAAGGGAATCGGGATGATGGAAGGCCTGAGTATGGAGAACTCCTTGGTCGGTCAGGGCTTGAAGCGGGCACGCTTTCGGCTTGGCATATTATGACAGGTCAAGGATCAAGAACGGAAGGTATGGGATGACGGCTGCGTGAAGGGGAACGGCGGTGAGGATAAATACGGCGACGGGAAGAGAAGGCGGGAGCACAAGCCTCATTATCCGCTACAAGGGCCGTATGACCGAGCCGCTATCATCGGGTGAGGCCCTCCGCTTTGGCGAGGGAGAAGCGAGATCTGCCCGTTGTTGAGGTCATCAGGAAAGCGAAAGGGAGGAATGGGTGATAGATTACGTGCAGGGATTACTGGCGGAAAAGGGAGGCGAAGGGGTGGTGATCGACGTAGGAGGGGTCGGGCTCTCGCTTTTCGTCTCCGGCGCCACCCTTCAGGCCCTTCCCGAGGTGGGGCAAAAGGTGAGGCTCTTCGCTTACCTGCACGTAAAGGAAGACCTCCTCCAGCTCTACGGATTCGCTGGGCGAGCGGAAAGAGAGGTATTCCAGAAGCTTATCGCCGTGACCGGGATCGGCCCCAAGGTCGCCCTGGCGGTGCTTTCCTCCTACGATCCGGATACCTTCGTCAAGCTCCTCGCCTCCGAGGATCTCGAGGCCTTGACCTCCGTGCCCGGGGTGGGGAAAAAGAGCGGCCAGAGAATGATCGTGGAGCTCAAAGACAAGCTGGTGCCGGAGGGCATGGAGGCGGGGGTATCGGCGGGAGCGGCGGGAGGGGACATGTTCAGGGAGGCCAAGGAGGCGCTTAAAGAGCTGGGATACTCGACCCAGGAGGCGAGGCGCGCGCTGGAGGGATACGCGAACGAGCAGCCGAGCCTGGAGGACCTCTTGAAATACGCACTCAGGCGCCTGGGGAGGGGTTGATCCGCCCCGCATATGCTTTGCGATGCGGGCCGAAAAAGAAACGGGAAGGCTATGGACGAGGAGCGAGAGGAGATCATGGGAAACCTGGAAACGGGTGACGGGAGGCTGCTGGATCCGGAGCCCCTGGAAGGCGAGGGCGACCTCGATCTCACCCTCAGGCCGCGTTGGATCTCCGAGTTCATCGGCCAGGACCGCATCCGCGAGCACCTGGAGATCTTTATCTCCGCGGCACGAGGTCGCAGGGAACCCCTGGACCATGTCATCCTCTCGGGGCCGCCTGGGCTGGGCAAGACCACCCTGGCCGGGATCATCGCCAACGAGATGGGGGTATCCTGCCGGCAGACATCGGGTCCCGCCCTGGAGCGCGCGGGAGACCTGGCCTCCATCCTCACCAACCTGGAGCCGGGGGACGTGCTCTTCATCGACGAGATCCATCGCCTGAACCGAGCGGTGGAAGAGGTCCTCTACCCCGCCATGGAGGATTTCAAGCTGGACATCATCGTGGGCAAAGGCCCGGCGGCGCGTTCCATACGCCTCGATCTTCCCCCCTTCACTCTGGTGGGTGCGACCACGCGTTCCGGGTTGCTCACCTCGCCCCTGCGCGACCGCTTCGGGGTGCAGAGCAGGCTCGACTACTACAGTCAGGAGGAACTGCAGGCCATAATCATGCGTTCCGCGCGCATCCTCAACGTGAATATCGACGAGGATGGAGCGCGCGAGCTGGCGCGCCGCTCTCGGGGAACTCCGCGCATCGCCAACCGCCTGCTGCGACGCGTGCGCGACTACGCCCAGGTCAGGGCGGGAGGCAGGATAACCTTCGAGGTGGGATGCGAGGCCCTGGCCCTCTTCGAGGTGGATGAAATGGGGCTGGACAAGGTGGATAAGATGATCCTCCTCACCATCATCGAGAAATTCGGCGGAGGGCCGGTGGGGGTCAACACCATCGCCGTCTCGGTAGGGGAGGAGATCGACACCATCGAGGAGGTGCACGAGCCCTACCTGCTTCAGATCGGTTTCATGCAGAGGACCCCGCGAGGCAGGGTGGCCACCGATAATGCCTACCGTCATCTGGGCCTGGAAAAAAGCCGCGGGGACACCCTGTTCTGAGTCTCGCTCAAGGCTCATGTTCGGCAGCTCTCCGAACTCCCTGGAGAGGGGGTATGGCTTATACGCTCAGCCTGAAATGGGTTAAAGGCGTTATAGGCCGCAACCAGGACCCCTTATCGTCCTCGCTTGACGCAACCCGGTGAGGCATGGAATGGTAAACGTGGAGGCTTCCTTTGCGGTGATGGAGATGACGACGGACCTCGTGGAGTTGCGGCTATGCGGGGATTGCTCATAGACACATGCTGCGGGCCCTGCGCCATGTCCGCGTTGCGGGAGTTCGCCTCCCCGGCGTGGGAGCTGCGTTTCCTCTTCTATAATCCCAACGTGCACCCTTTTCAAGAGTACCGCCGGAGGCTTGAGGCCTTCGAGGAGTTGATGTCCAAAGAGGGCCGGACGTACACCGTGTTTCCCTACCAGCCCGAGGAGTGGATAAGGGCGGTGGCCTACCGTGAGGAGAGCCGCTGCGAGATATGTTATCGCCTGCGCCTGCGCCGCGTCGCCGATCTGGCCCTGGAGGAGGGATATCCGGCCGTCACCACCACCCTCTTGGCAAGCCCCTACCAGGACCACGACCTGCTCCATCTCCTTGGTGCCTCCATATGCCGCAGCCGCGGCCTGGAGTTCGTGGTATGGGACGGCAGGGAGACCTACCGAGCCGTCCTGGAGGAGGCGAGGAACAGGGGTATGTACACCCAGCCCTACTGCGGCTGTATCCTCAGCGAGCGCGAGCGATACGACCGTCGTCGCAAGGGCGCTTCCGCTCCCAAGAATAGGGGCGGACAGGCTTGAATGGGGCGTGATGGAAGGCGATGAGAACCGATCTTTTCGATTACCATCTTCCCCGGGAACTGGTGGCCCAGCGGCCTGTGGAGCCGCGCAGCGCTTCTCGCCTACTGGTGGTGGACTGCGAGACGGGAGAGATAAGCCACCGCCGCTTCTCCGACCTCCCGCAATATCTTCGCAAGGGCGACTGCGCCGTTTTCAACCGTACCAGGGTCAGAAGGGCGAGATTGCGGGGGCGGAAAGCGGGGAGCGGGGGCGGGGTGGAGCTCCTCCTTCTCTCCAGGGATGCAGAAGGGGTATGGCGGGCGCTGGCCAGGCCGGCGCGCAGGCTGCGACCGGGCACCAGGTTGACCTTCGGGCAGGGTGAGCTGGAGGCCGAGGTGTTGGAAGTGGAGGGAGGCGGGAGCATAAGGGCCCGGCTCATCCCCGCCGATGCGGAGTCTCAGGAAGAGCTGGTGGAACGGTTGGGAGAGGTGCCCCTCCCTCCCTATATCCGGGAAGAACTCGGCGACCCCGAACGGTATCAGACCGTATACGCCACCGAGACGGGGTCGGCGGCCGCACCCACCGCGGGTCTGCATTTCGAACCCCGAATCATGGAGGAAATGCGCAGTAAAGATGTATCGCTGGCCTTCCTGCGCCTTGACGTGGGCCTGGATACCTTCCGACCCATCGCCGTGGAGGAGCTGGAAAAGCACCGCATGCACAGCGAGGAGCTTCATGTTGGAGAGGACGCCTGCGAGAAGGTGAACGCGGCGCGTCGTCGCGGTGGAAGGATACTCGCGGTAGGGACCACCGTGGTGCGGGCCCTGGAGAGCGCGGCCGGCGAGAGGGGTCTGTCCCCCTATCATGGGGCGACCGACCTCTTCATCATGCCCGGCCATCGCTTCCATGCCGTGGACCTCTTGCTCACCAACTTCCACCTCCCGCGCTCCAGCCTTTTGGTGCTGGTGAGCGCGTTTGCGGGAAGGGAGCTGGTGCTGGAGGCATACCATAGGGCGGTGGAGGAGGGTTATCGCTTCCTGAGCTTCGGCGACGCCTGCCTGTTCCTCTACCCGCACGGGTGGAGGGAGGGCGCGGGTCGTGAAAGGGCGGGCATGCGGCAAGAGGGCGAAGGCCTGGGGCGCTTGTCGGGAAAGGGAGCGGCTGGTGAGCTGTAGGTCGATAACGCGGACCTTGCGATAGCTCCCCGCCATGACCGCGGTAGCCTTCATGCATACGGGCTTTTGGTGATCGCTCCTCGCGCATCCGCCGAGGGGATGGTGAGCCGGACGGTAAGATGTTGCCTGAAACATAGCCCGCCTTTATGATATGCGGCATGGAAAGGGGAGGAGAGGGGCCAGGGAAGTCCGCGGGCATCGGGTTCGACGTGCTCCGCCGCGATGCCGCGACGCGTGCGCGCACGGGGGTGCTGCGCACCGCCAACGGCGAGGTGGACACCCCGGTTTTCCTTCCCGTGGGAACGCGCGCCACCGTCAAGGCCATGGCGCCCTGGGAGCTGGAAGGCCTGGGCTACCGCATGATCCTGGCCAACACCTACCACCTCATGCTGCGTCCGGGCGCGGATCTTATCGAGGAAATGGGCGGGCTGCATGCCTTCATGGGCTGGCCCCGTCCCATCCTCACCGACAGCGGCGGTTTCCAGGTCTTCTCCCTCTCGCCTACCCTGCGCGTGAGCGAGGAAGGGGTGCTGTTCCGCTCCGTGTACGACGGCAGCGAGCACCTGCTCACTCCGGAAGGTGCGGTGGAGGCGCAGGAGAAACTGGGGTCCGACGTGGCCATGGTCCTCGACCACTGCGTGGCCTACCCCGCTACGAGGGAAGAGGCGGAAAGGGCGGTGGAGAACACCCTGGACTGGGCGCGCCGGTCGTTGGCCGCGCGCGAGCGGGAGGATCAGATGCTCTTCGGCATCGTGCAAGGGGGGACTTTCGAGGATCTCAGGGAGAGAAGCGCCCGCGAGACGGCAAGCCTCGGATTCCCCGGCTACGGCATCGGGGGCCTCTCGGTGGGCGAGCCCCGGGAGGTCATGCTTGCCTGCCTGGAAGTGCAGATTTCCGTACTGCCCGAGGGCTGCCCGCGCCACCTGCTGGGGATCGGGGACCCCGAGGGCATACTGCAGGCGGTGAGCTTGGGCGTCGACCTCTTCGACTGCGTGCTTCCCACCCGCATGGCCCGCAACGGCGTGGCCATGACCAGGGAGGGAAAGCTGAACCTGCGCCACGCCCGCTATCGCCGCGATTCCCGTCCCCTGGAGGAAGATTGCCATTGCCCTGCATGCGAGCGCTTCACGCGCGCCTATCTCAGGCACCTGCACACCCTCAACGAGATACTGGCGCATCGCCTTCTGACCTGGCATAACCTGGCATTCATGCGGCGGCTGATGCTGGATTGCAGGTCCGCGATAGAGGCTGGTAGAATGATAAAGTTAGTCCGGGATTGGAGAGGTTGGAGCGAGCGCGTGCCCGGAGACTGAAGCCTCTTATGGAATAGATTGGAAAGTGCAACGCGGGGCTTGCGGTGGCGACGGGTGCGAACAAGAAGGGCCCCGCAAAGCGGGGAACAAGTAGCGGGGAACAAGTTAAAGTTTCGGAAAGGCAGGCTGAGATGTCAGGGATGTTGGCGCAGTCGGGGGGAAGCAGCAGCTGGATGTCCATAGCGCTCATCGTGGGCTTGATCGCCATATTCTACTTCATGCTCATCAGGCCGCAGCAGAAACGCATGCGGCAGCAGATGGAACTCATGAGCAACCTGCGAGCGGGCGACGACGTCATGACCTCCTCGGGGATCTACGGCACCATCACCGAGATAGAGGAGGACACCGTGCTCCTGGAGGTCGCAGAGGACGTGGAGATCCGCGTGGCCAAGAGCGCTATCGCGCGCACCTTCAGCGTGCGCGACGAGAACGAGAGCGAGGAAGATAGCGGCGAAGAGCCGGCGGATGAGTCCTCGCAGGATGTAACCTCGACGGAGGGATCCTCACCTGAAGGCGAAGGGGCCGGTGGAGAGGAAAAGAGCTGAGAGCCTCCGCGGGGCTTTGATCGTTCGTGAACCTGCTTATGGCAACCTTAAGGGATCATGTTTGAAAAACGCGTGCACAGGAGCTTATGCGGGCTCGACATGTAGGCATTCCGAGAGGGTCACGCACCATGTCGGCGGCTGCAGGCAGTACCTGCCCGCGCATGGTGGGGATTGCCGGCACGAGCAAGGGTTGAAGCATGTACGGCATATGCGCCCTCGCACGCCTGGGATGACAAACGGAGGTTGAGGTTGAAGACCGGAAGAGCGCTTGGTTTGCTCGCGGTGTTGCTGGCAGTCCTTTTGGCCATCTATATCCCGGTGCTTATCGGGGGTTATGAGCCCCAACTGGGCCTGGACCTGCAGGGAGGGGTGAGCGTCACTCTGCAGGCGCTGGGGGAGGCGACAGGAGAGCAGATGGCCAAGGCGGCGGATATCGTTCGCAATCGCGTTAATGCCCTGGGCCTGGCGGAGCCGGTGGTGGCGGCGCAAGGAAACAGCCGCATCCTGGTGCAGATACCGGGGATCCAGGACACGGAGCGCGTGCTCTCCATCATCGGCAGCACCGCACAGCTCCAATTCCGCGAGGTGCTCGAAACGCTATACCCCGGAGACGAAGCCTACGAGTCCACCCAAGTAACGGTGCCCAATCCGGAGGACATCGAGGCCTTCCAAGCCCTGAAGGACCAGGAGATCGTGCTTTATTTCGGCGAGACCGAGAGCGAGGACAAACCCAAGGTGCGCATGGGGCCGACCCGGCTCACGGGCGACATCATCGCCTCCGCCGACGCGGCCGTGGACGAGCAGAAGGGCGGCTACAAGATCGACTTCGTCCTCACCGACGAGGCCACGCCGCAGTTCGCCGCCCTCACACAGGAGCTGCTGCAGAAACAGCTCGCCATCGTCCTCGATTATCAACTGGAATCCTTTCCCACGGTGCGGTCGGCCATCGAGAACGGCAGGGGGGAGATCACCGGGGATTTCACCCGCGAGGAGGCGCGCGACCTGGCCTTGGTGCTGAAGATGGGAGCCTTGCCGGTGGAGTTCGAGCCCGATCCCCTGGTGGAGAACATCAGCGCTACCCTGGGACGCAACTCGCTGCGGCAGGGATTGCTGGCGGGGCTTGTCGGGCTTGTCCTGGTGGTTCTTTATATGGCTATCATTTACCGGGGCTTAGGGGGTGTGACCACCTTCGCCCTGGTGCTTTTCGGGCTTCTTATCTACGGCATCGTCTGCCTGCTGGGCCGGTTCCTGGACTGGAAGCTCACCCTGGCAGGCATAGCGGGCGTGGTGGTATCCATAGGCATCTCCGCAGATTCCAGCGTGGTCTATTTCGAGCGCCTCAAGGAGGAGGTACGAGACGGCAAGACCCTGCGCTCATCGGTGGACCGCGCCTACAAGTCGGCCTTTCGTACCATCATCGCGGCCGACACCGCGACCTTCATCACCGCCCTCATCCTCTATATCCTGGCCATGGGAGCCGTGAAGGGCTTCGCCTTCGCGCTGGGGCTGGCCACCTTACTGGACGTCTTCATCTCGTTTTTCTTCACCAGGCCGACGGTATCCCTGCTGTCGAGGCTGAAGATCTTCGACCGACACCGCTTCGTGGGAGTAGGCAGGGAGGTAGCGGGGGGTGAGACCTGATGTTCGTGCGCGGTAAAGAGGTGAAGTTCGACCTTATAGGCGCGCGCCCCTTCGCGCCCCCCAATCTCTACTGGTTCGCCCTTTCAAGCGCCCTGAT
>JACVJD010000031.1 GCA_015711825.1 Candidatus Solincola daggyaiensis | reverse complement strand
GCTCTGTGACTGCGGTTCGGTATTGTCGCCCTTGCGTAACCGCCGCGGCGATATGCCCCGTATGGAGGCATGGAAGCATGGGGTGCTTGCGGAGGCCCGCTTCTTGCATTTCCGGTATCTTTTAATACCGTTTAATACCGTGTTATGCCCTGCATAGCGGCATGAAGGCATGTAATGCACGGCGCATCAGGGACGCCAGGCGCCTGCAGGGGTAGAATGGGAGTGAGAGGTAACACCGCCGGGGTTCCCACAAGGCCGCCGTGCCGGTCCCGCCGCAGCGGGGCAAGACGGGGCCCGGGATTGCGAGGAGGTGGAGAAGATGTGCCGGGAAGGCATAGACCTGGTGACCATGAAGGTCGCCCTAAGACATGGCGCCGACCGTCTAGAGCAGGAGATGGATCACCTCAGGCAGTGGTCCGCCCTTGCCTCCAACGTCGACCTGGAGGAGGTATCCTCCATGCTCGATGAGGCGCTGGACAAAGTGTCGGCTGCGGGAGAGATCCTGGCGGGGTGCGTGCGCTCCCTGGCGGAGCTTCAAGTGCAGAGGCCGACCGCCGGGGGGACAGGAGTGACCGTCACCCCCATGTGAGACCACGGTCGGCGGTTAGGCCCTATCCTCCCGCCACGGGCGGGTAGAGCGAGACCTCGTCCCCTTTGTCCAGCTTGGTGCGTTTTCCCTTGAGCTGCGCTATATTCCGCCCATTGACGAGGACGATGCAGTTTTTCAGGTACTTCCTCACTTCCTCACCGTACCTCTCTTCGACCTCCTTGAGCACTTCCGCCACCGTCCGCGCCGAGCTCTCGTAGCCCTGCTCGCCCGCGGCCTTGCGCAGCATGGTGAACAGCTTGACCGTCGCCATTTACGTCACCCGTTCCCTCCATCCCAGCCGCCCCGCTCCTTTCCCCATACCCCAGTGCGGCGGCGTGGGCGATTCCGGCTCTCGAGATCACCTTCATCCAAGCGGCCTTGCTCTTTTTCCCATGGCCAAGGCTCCGAGGGGATCCCCTCACCAGAGGGGCCCCGTCCACGCACGGCCCGAACGGGGCCCCTGCTCGCCTTCCCCGCTATGCGTGCAGGGCATCCGCTACCTTTTTCAGCCCCAGCTCCTCCAGGCGCCTGCGGCTGGGGCGTCCCTGTTCGTCGATATCCCGCAGGCGATAGTATTCGCCGATCATCTCGTCGAAGGCCACGGTCTTTTTCCTTTTCTCCTCAAGGTCGCCCTGCTCCAGCTTCTTGCGCTTTGTGGAGAAACCGGGGAGCTTGTTCAGAGAGGTAAGCATCTTGTCCATGTTGGGGTAAAGATACTTGGAGAGGATCCCCGCGGTGAAGTTCTTGAACCCCTCGACCCTTAGCTTCTGCATGGGGACAAGGGACATGAACTGGGGATAGACCGCGGTATGCAGGCTGGAGGTAGTCCCCTCGAGGTGAGGCTCAAGGATACGCGAGGGCAGCCTGTCGTCTTCCCGCGTGGCCCCCATGAGATTGCCCAGGGCGCGCTTGATGTACCAGATGCGGTCCCCCACCTTCGCCAGGTCGTCAACGCTGTACCCGAAACCGGTGAGGGAGTTGAGCATCATGGCCATGTCCGAGATGCCTCCGCCCGCCGCGTTCCAGGCGTATTCGCAGATAACGGCGGAGTTGGCGATAACGCCCTTCTTCTGGGCCGCCACCGTCTGGGCCGCCTTGCCCTTGGCGCTGTAGGGCCAGGTCCGCTTGGCGCCCAGCTCCTTCACGTCCAGGATGCCCAGCTCTATGTACAGGTTGGCATCGGCGCAGTGGCAGGCGCCGCGGATGGAGGTGGCGTAGGTCAAGGCCATGGCCCAGAGGGCGCGGGGATCGTGCATGGGGCACTCCAGGCCCTTGACGTGGATTGCGAACTCCTTTCCCCCGTATTTTTCGGACATGGCCCGCACGCCCTCGGCCAGGTCGTCGCCGATGCCCTCGCGATAGGCGATCTTCTTCACCAGCTCCATGAGCACCTGGGGCCGGTTCCAGCCCAACTTGATCCCGTCCGTCTCCTTTTCGGTGATCAGCCCCGCCTCGAAGGCCTCGGTGGCGTAGGCCAGGGTGCCTCCGCAGGAGATGACGTCCATGCCCAGGCGGTTGCACATCTCGTTGAGCTTATGGTTGGCCTCGCGGTCATCAAGCAATTGCAGGGTGCCGAGCGCCGCTGCCGCCTCGTATTCCGAACCCGGTCCCTCCTCCAATGCGAAGGGCCCGGACTTCACCTCCACGATCCTTTTGCAGGAGACGGGACAGGCGAAGCAGGAGTGGTTCTTCACCAGGATGCTCTCCGCCACCGCCGTGCCCCCCAGCTTCTCCGGACCGGGCGCCCAGTAGGCCAGGCGCCAGTTCTTGGTGGGCACGTCGCCGATGGCCATGCCGTACTCCATGTGCACGTTGGAGCCGAAGTTGCGCAGGCCGTCCGCCACCAGGCTGAACTTGAGCAGCTGGGACATCTTTTCGCGCGCCTGCTTGAACGCGGCCTCGTCGGCCACGGGGAACTTCTTATTGCCTCGCGCCACCACCGCCTTGAGCTTCTTGGAGCCCATCACCGCTCCCATACCGCACCGTCCGGCGGTGGAGCCGCGGTCGTTCATCACGCAGGCGAACCTCACCAGGTTCTCCCCCGCGGGCCCGATGGAGATGACCTGGGCGCGCTTATCTCCCACCTCCTCCCTCAGGAGCTCCTCGGTCTCGTAGTTGTCCTTGCCCCAGAGGTGTGAGGCATCCCGGATCTCCGCCTTCTCGTCGGTCACGTAGAGGTAAACCGGCTTGTCGGAGGCGCCGGTGACGATGATGCCGTCGTATCCGGTGCGCTTGAGTTGGGGCGAAAAGTGCCCGCCCATGGAGGCCTCGCCCCAGATTCCGGTCAGCGGCGAACGGGCGCAGATCTCCAGGCGCGATACCCCCGGCAGGGTGGTGCCGGAGAGGGGCCCGTTCATGATCATGAGGGGATTGTCGGGCGAAAGGGGGTCCGCCTTCCAGCCCTGGTGGTCGAAAAACCATTTCGCGGCCAGACCGCTGCCGCCGAGGAAGTCGCGGTAATCGCTTTCCGGGATCGCGACCTCCTCCATCTCGCCGCTGCTGAGGTCCACCTTCAACACCTTGCCCCAGTTCCCTCCCATCATGGATACCATGCCTCCTTCTTTTCTCCGCCGCGCTCGGCGGCGAGGGCGATCCTGCGCCCGGCTTGAGAACCAACCATTGCCCTGGGGGGTCCGGGAAGCTTTTCGCCTCACCCCGCAACCCCAGACTTGCAAGCCCTGCCTTGCGGCCAAGGCCATTATATAACAGTTGCCGGCAAGGGGACGGGGACGGAAGCGCCTACTAAAACGTTACAGCAACTAAGCCCGACGGGTATTGCGCTTCCTCAGGCAACGTGTTATACAGTTACATGACCTTGCAATCAATGTTACCTTATGGTAGCATGTGTAGCGGAAAGGTTTCTACACGAGGGTAGCGGCGAGGGCCGGAGAAGAGGCGCGGTCTTCCCTCCCATAGACGGCCTTACGGGCGGCCTCAAAGCCCACCCTAGTGTGACCTCATCCGTGCTCCGGTATCCCAACCGGAGCACCTCCCTCCCTGCTGACCCCGGTTTGCCGGAAACCGGGGTCCTATTCCCCTAAACCCTCGCCAGGCGGACCGAGAACATGCATAACGCAAGGAGCATGCCATTATCTACCAATATGATGCCGGAAATGCTTCCCCCTTGGCTCCGGCAATATTCCCATTCTCGGTCAGCCTGCCGCCCTACGCCCCGCTCGCGGCGTGGGCGTCGCCGAGGGGGCAAAGGCGCGGGACACCAGCTCGTGCACCGCCCTGCGCGTGCTCTCCATCTGGCCCGCGTCCGCATCGGCCAGGAGCACGGCGATGCTCTGCCCCATGCCCACCAGGGCGTAGCTGACGGTTTTAAGATCGGAGAAGGGGAATATGCCGCCCTCCTCCACTCCTTCCCTCAAGTCCTCCTCGATCCCCTCCGCGAGCTGTTCGTACACCTCCCTCAGCTGCGCCATGAGGCGCGGATTTCCCACCGTCTCACCCAGCAGCATGTAGAGAAGCTCGCTCCGGTTGAGATAGAGATTGAGCATCTCCTCGCCCTTAGCCTCGATGCGGGAGATGAAATCCTTTTCGTCGCGGTCCTCCAGGACGCGGTCGATCTTATGCAGGGTGTCGTCTATGAGGCGCTTGATCACCTCGACCAGCAACCCCTCCTTGCTGTCGAAATAGATGTAGAAAGTGCCCTTGGCTATCCCCGTGGCCTGCACGATCTCGTCGATAGTGGTACCATGGTAGCCCTTGGCCGAAAAGAGCCGGGTGGCGTTCTCGACGATGCGGTCTCTGCGGTCAGGCGCCTGTTGCTCCTCCTCGGTTTCCTCTCCCGCTCCGCTTTCCTTCCCATGCTCGATGATCCCGAACAGCCCCGATATGTCGCGCAGGGACATGCCGTAACGGGAACGCAGGTATCCGATCATGCGCAAGCGCTCGAGATGGTTTTCGTTGAACCCGCCACCCTCGTCCGGCGGCGGCAGTATCCCCTCCTTGAGATAGCGCGCCACTTGCTGCCGGGAAATGGTTTCTCCCGTCTCCGCCTCGTAGGCCTGCGCAAGACCCTTTACGTCCCAGGTACAGCCGCCTTTCGCCACCGCCCTCTCCCGCCTCCCCATCCTCTTTGCCTCTCTCGGCAGTCCTTAACACCAAAATCTATCGGAAAGCGACTGGGTAGTCAGTCATATCATATTATCCTCCCCCTGCGCTGTCAACGCGGCCTTCATCTCGTGCATTCTTCAATATAACCGGCAACTCCAGAACGACCTCACTTCGCGGAGCACCGCTGCATGTTCCGCTCCCACGCAGCGGAACAACAGCAATCGACGGTATGGGCAGCCGTCACCCCCCCGGCTCACAACCGCCGTGTGTGCCGCTGCGGGCGCTCTAATTCGTCAAACCCACCCCAAAGCGCGGAGGCCGGTTTACCGCCCAGAGGAGTTGGGAATACATGCTAAAGGGGAAAGGGGATAAAAAGTGGGGGTTTAGATGGCCGCGTGCGAAAAAGCGAGCGCCCTGGTGGTGGATGACGATCGCCTGCTCCTGCGGCTTATCGAGCTCAACCTGGGCAAGACCGGAATAGAGGTGCTGCTGGCGGACAGCGGCAAGGAAGCCCTGCGCATCGCGCGCGAGGAAAGGCCGGACGTCATACTCCTGGATATCATGATGCCGGTCATGAACGGTTTCCAGGTAATGCGCGAGCTCAAGTCCTCCCGGGAGACCAGGGACATACCCGTGATCATGCTCACCGCCAAGTCCGGACTGGCGGATAGGAGGCGTTGTGAAGAGCTCGGCGCCGTCGCCTATATAGTCAAACCCTTCAACCTCGAGGAATTGCGCAACACCGTCCGGGGCATCTTAGAGGCGTCGCGCAAAGGCCCCGGACGGTGAGCTCCGTCTCGATCTCAGCCGGTGGGGGTGAGGAACTTCTGGAACATCGCCATCTGGGGCGCGTTCTTAAGGGCGCCGCGCACCTTGAAGCGACCGCTTTTCACCGCGTTCAATACCTTCTTGCCGTCTTCCGTCTTCAGCCATTGCAGCATCTGCTTGCCCTTTCCCGCTCCGGAAAGGCTGAGAAGCAACGCCAGTTCGGTGCCGATGTAGATATCTACCCCCTCTATCACCCCATTGGCCACCTCCACGTCGCTTCCCTTGAAGATCATGGTGGCGGCCATGTCCGGGTTGTCCAGGTCCTGGATGGCCACGGACACGTTCATCTTGTCCGCCAGCGCCTTCTTCGAGGGTTCCGCCAGGAAACCCTTGAGCATCTCGCCCATCATGAAGGCCAGAGGGCCGGGCTCGGCGTCCCGCATGGTGACCGTCCCGCTTCCCGGCACCGGCTTGGGCTTTTGCGCGCCCTTTGCGACTGCCACCGCTCCCCCCGCCATCGCCAGCAGCAGAAGCTTCTTCATGCGTTTGCGCGCCTTTGCCTTCTTTGAGGCCTTTCTCTCCCTCTTCGCCTCCATCGCCTCCAACTTCCTGCGCTTTCTCTTGCTCACCGCATCCTCCTTTCCCGGCAACAACCGCTGCATGACAGCGGCCACTGCATCCCGCTCCCTTCCAGAGCCTGGAAGGCCGTTTGCACAAGGGCGGACATACGCGCTTACCTAATTCTACCCCAAGGCCCGGATACCGAATCACCCCGTCAGGGAAGAAGGTCGGAGCGATCAAGCAGCGCGGACATCTCCACCTGCGGGACAGAACGCAATATTGCCATTAATTGCTAACGAAATCCCGGGGAAGCGCCTGCCACGATCCTTCCCGGCCTCGATTCCCTCCTTAAAGCGGGGGACGGCCACCGTGCGGGCTTTCCGGCAATCCGGAAATGCCTGCGGCCGAAACCGCCCGCAAGCCGTTGAGGGTATCCGGAGGGCTTCCCCTTTCCCCTTTTCTTGGCCTTCTCCCCGCGGCCTCCGCGACCTTCCGGATCATGCCTGAAAAGCGCGTTTCGACCAAGAAGCGCCGGCGGTATCCACCGGCGCGTAAAGGTGGCGGAAGGGGTGGGATTTGAACCCACGGTGCGGTCTCCCGCACAATCGCTTAGCAGGCGATCACCTTAGGCCAGCTCGGTCACCCTTCCGCATATCGGCTCGGCCTGTCGCTAGCCTGCCGTCACACCCACATTATAAGGGGCGTCATCCTTGCGCGCCACGCGCTTTTCGGCGCCGGCAACAGGGAGCCGCATTCTCACCCGCTTGACCTTCCACCCCATATGGCCTCGGCAGCCAAGCGCCGATAGCCTCAGTTCCCGGCAACCCCGCAGGTGAACGTGGGCGGCTTCAGGTATCGCCTCCCTTTGCGCCTTCGATGTTCAGCGCCCGCTCCAGGCCCTTGGGCAGGCCCGCCTTCCCCCGGTATCCGTACAGGAATGCCCACTTCAGGAGCTTCTCCAGCGCCGCAGGCAACTGTGAGAGGTGGTCTATGAACTGCACCGACCTTCCGTATTGTTCCAGCATCACCTGACGGTCCTCCATTCCGCATCCCAGGGTTATGAGCTGGATCCCGCGCTCCCTGCAGAAGTCCATGCCGTAGCGCACGTCGCAGCCGGCGTTGGAGGCGCCGTCGGTGACGTGGATCATCAACCTGCGTTTCCTGTCCCCGGGCATGAGGTGGGCGGCCGCGATGATGGCCTGGCCCGAGGGGGTCTCACCCATAGGTGAAGCGGACATCAATTCCTTACCCTTGATGAGGCTGGTGAGCACGCACACCCCGTGAGACTCGTAATAGGCCCATGCCTGCAGGCGGTTGCCCGACCCCCTGAGGGCGCCGTGCATGGTGGCCACCGCCGTCTCCACCAGCCGCCAACTCGATCCTCTACCCATGGAGCCGGAGGCGTCGATGAGCAGGCATATGCCCCAGCTCGGCTCCAGCACCTTCTGTTTTTCCATGAAACAGGCCCCGTTGACGGGTGCGCGGTAGAGGCGCCTGCGGTCCAGCCTGCCGCTGGTCAAGCCGCGGCTGATCATGACCTTCCTGTCGGAATACCGGTAGATGATGGCTTCGATCCTGCCCGCCTGCCTCTCGTCCGCCACACTCAGCGCCGGCATGTTCAGGTCCCATATAAGGGTCGGGAGGACCTCCTGTTCCGGGTCGTCGACGACGGACCTGATCAGGGGGGTGATGTCCCCTGCTTCTTCCGCCAGCTTCGTCTCCACCTCCCGCAGGGCATCCGGGCCAACGGCGCTCTCCCCCCTCCCCTCTCCCCTCCTCTCCGCCTTCACCCCAGCCGGGGCGCCGACCAGAAAAACGCCGGGGACTCTCGGGTCGATTATTTTCCAGTCGCTGACCTTTTCCCTCACGCCCTCCAGGGCCTCGAGGTAAACGGCCAGTCTCTTTTCGCAGCGCTCGACCACCCCCGCCCCTTCGTCCACCATCGCCTTTAGCCGCGGCGTGCTACCCTTGAGCACCTCTAGCACTTCCCGGTATTCCTCGCAGCGCGCGCACGTCTCCTCCTCCCCCCACGCGCTCAACCACCACAGGTAAGCCAACCCGTCCACGGAGACGGCGGCGTCTTCCAGCACGCGAGCCATCTCCCGCATGGCCGCCGCCCTCGCCTTGCGGTTATACAGCCCGAGGATGGAACCCTCGAGGATCGAATCGACGTAAATGTCCTCTCCCACGTGTATGATCTTGCTCAGGACCACCTTTTCGCGCGCGTTCAAGTCCGGCCCGGACTCTCCTGCCCTCCTCCACACCAGGTCGCTCCACTCCCTCCGGTGCAGCGCCTCGTGGGCCACCAAACCCACCAGATAGTCCACCTTCCACGGGCTGACCGGATACCTGCCGATGATAAACTCCGGGTCCAGGACGATGTCGCCGGGGGAGGCGGTCATGCCGGCATAAACGACTTCCCCGGTGTTGGGGCCTACCGCCCCCGCCACCTTGCGCAGGGCGCGTAGCAGGTTGGCCAGCTCAGTGGCCTCGAGCTGCGAGGTGTTGACGCGCCAGAACTCGGAAAGCGCCGGCGCGCCTCCCGCTCCGCCCGCGGCATTGCCCGGCTCAATAGGGCAAGTAGGTCCTGCCGTCATCGCCCTTGGTGTATCCCATCTCCAGGTGCATGGAGAGAAGGGTCGATTCCAGGATGTCCCTGCTCACCTGCAGGCTGTACACGAACGCCTCTCTGATGGAGGCGCCCATGGTCACCAGCTCCGCGATCATCAGGGTGTGGCGGGTGGAGACCATCACCGGCTCCTGGGAGTTGCCCCGGAGCTGGTTGGCGATGTTGACGATGGCCGACGCGCCCTCCTCGTCCACCCCCGTCTTCCTGCGCAGCACCTCGAACTCCACTTCCGGCGGGAGATAATCCATGAGGGTGACGTAGAACCTGTCCCTCAAGGCCGCGTCCAGCATCTCCACCCCCACGAACTCCTCGCCCTCGTTGAGGGTGGCGAAAAACACCACGCCGGGGGCCACCTTTATCAGGCCCAGCTCGTCCGTCCACACCTGACGGTCCTCGGCGAGCACGGAGAAGAGCATGTTCAGCGCCTTGGGATGCTCGGGGCGGTTGATCTCCTCCAGGTGGACCACGCATCCGGGGGTCTGGATGGCCTGGGGGAAGAGGAACTGCTGGTAGTAGGTCTCGCCGTTCTTGAGCCTCATATCCCCGAAGAGCTGCCCCGGCTCGGAGAGTATGCCCACCTGGAAGGTGGCCAGGGGCCGCCCGTTCCTGGCCGCGAACTGCCTCACCAGGGTGGATTTACCACAACCCTGCTTGCCTGCTACCAGCACGTTGACGGGGTGCTTCCTGGAGAGCCTCTCGATGCGCTCCAGGTGCTCGATGATGTCCCGCGGGAGGAAGAAGTTCTCCTCCGGCTGCGGCACCAGCATGGAGATGTCGCCCAAAGACCTCTCGTCGACCGCCATATAAACGCACCATCCTTTCTGCCTGGCCTCCCCCTCCCCTGTGCGGTGAAGACCTGGGCCGCAATGAGACCGTGGGCACGGTCCTCGACCATTATAGCCGGGCCTGCAACATCTTCGCATATCCATATTGACAAGGCCGCAGGGTTATCCTAGATATACTGTGGCGCGGGCGTTCCGGCAGCCCGGGCCGGAGGCGGATTCCCCGCGGGCCTTGTGCTGGAGGGGTCACTGAGCCAACGCCTGGAACCCGCTCCCATGGACCAGGAGACGTAGACCATACGGAGCAGGGAGAGGAGGAAAGGTCAGCGCGGCAGATCTTTCCATGGCGTGACATCGGGTCATTAGGCCGTCGCCCTTCAGGAGAGGATTCGGCCAAGCCGTCATCGCGCGCAGCAAAGCCCCCGTCATGCTCGAACTCGGCGGAAGCCCGCGCTGGGCGCATGCCGTAACGGAATCGATTGCCTCGTTGGCCAACAAAACGATGAGAAAGTTCCTTGAGCTCAGCAGGGCCCCCTTTTTCACCGCCATCATCACCCCAACGCTGCTGGCCGCGGCACTGGCCTACAGAGACACCGGGAATATGAACTGGACCAGGTTCGCCCTGGTCATGGCGGCGCTTGTGGCCGCCCACGCCGCCGCCAACCTTTTCAACGACTACTTCGACTACCGGCTGGGGGCGGACACTCGGGAGGTCAAACGCACTCCTTTCAGCGGCGGCTCTCCCCATCTTGTGGAGGGAAAGGAGAAAGAGTCCACCTTTCTGGCTCTGGCTCTGGTGTCCCTCGCGGTCTGCGCCGGTTGCGGCCTCGCGGTCATGATCCTGCTCGGCGGCTCCTTCCCGCCCGCACTGGGCATAGGCGCGGCTGGAGTTCTCCTGGGCATATTCTATACCGCGCCGCCCCTCAAGCTCGCCTACAGGGGCTTGGGGGAGGCAGCCATCTTCCTGGCCTTCGGGATCCTCCCCGTGCTGGGGGTCTATTATGTGCTCACGGAATCTTTTACCCTGAACGTTTTTCTCGCTTCGCTGCCCCCGGCGTTACTGATCACGGACATCATCCTCATGAACGAGTTCCCCGACCTGGCGACGGACAGCGAGGCGGGAAAGCGCACCCTGGCGGTGCGCATTGGGAGCCTCAACGCGAGGTATATTTTTCACCTGGACCGCTTGTTCGCCGCCTCTTGCGCCATGGGCAGCCTGGCGGTCGGCGACGGCCTGGGAGGACTGCTGGGCTCCGGCCTGGGCAAAAGGCGGTATCGCGTCCCGTGGGCCAAGGAGAAATCCTACCTCGGCTCCCTCATGGTGGCCGTGGGCTCCCTCGCCGCCATCCTTATCATGGCGTGCTGGTTCCGCTTCGCCGCTGACATCCCCCTCGCCTTCCGGTGGGCACACTTCGTCACGAGCGCCGCCCTGGCCTCCCTCGCGGAAGCCCTCTCGCCCCGTGCCTCGGACAACTTTTTCCTCCCCGCGGCCGTCTTCGCCTACCTTTCCCTGGTGTGATCGAGCCCGGTAGCGGCGCCCTGCTTCAACGGGCGGCGCAAGTGGCGGGGAACCACCTCCATGGCCCGAGACCTGAGTGGGAAGTCGCCGTCAGGTCTCCAGGGGCGGGCGGGACGGGCAGCGATTGCATTCCGGGCCCGGCGCTACGCGCCCTGGGCCGGTTGGCATGCTTGGTTATCCTGCATGTGGAACCCTGAGGCGGACGCGACGACAAATGATCCGCCGCCCTCTCCAGGCCCGCCTCCGCAAGGCGGTTAAGAGATATTATGCCGTGGCTCCCATATCCCCCGCAGGGAAAAGATCACGAGGTCGCTGGAAAGCGCCCATCCGCCCGGAAAACACCTTCAGCCTCGGGACTTCAGCAGCTCATCCAGGCGCAGAGGAGCGGGGCGACCTTCCGCCTTCGCCAGGGTGATGGCCCCCTGTGGACATGAGGTACGGCAGGCGCCGCAGCCCATGCAGGCCTCGCGTTCCAGGACGGGAGGCTCGTGCTTGCCGGCGGGGGAAAGGGCCTCGAAGAGGCATGCCTTCACGCATTTGTCGCAACCGTTGCAGGCGTCGGAGAACGAGGGCTCCAGCCCGGAGTGCCCATAGAAGGGTACGCCTTGGAAACGGTGCGATTTCAAGGCCACGCAGCAGCAGGAACAGCAGTTGCAGATGGCGTAGAAGCGGCCCCCGGTCACGTCCTTGAAGAAGGCGGCGTGCAGGCAGCCCGCTTCGTCCGTCTGGCGCAGTATCTCCACCGCCTCCTCCGCCGTGACCCGCCGGCA
This sequence comes from Candidatus Solincola daggyaiensis, assembly GCA_015711825.1. Lineage (GTDB taxonomy): Bacteria > Actinomycetota > Geothermincolia > Geothermincolales > RBG-13-55-18 > Solincola_B > Solincola_B daggyaiensis. The sequence goes on along the minus strand of JACVJD010000031.1, from coordinate 18,924 downwards.
GAACTCGGGCTGGTGGTCCAGGATATAGCTGACGTAGGGCTCCCCGATGACCAGGCAGACCTCGTCGGGCCGGCAAGGATTGGGAGATGTCATACGGCAGACGCACTTACAGGCCAGGATGGCGTCGGGGTTCTCGAGCACGATGTCCCTGCACATGCTGAAAGGGATTATCTTCTCCAGGTCGCGCAGCTCGATGTCCTCGGAGACGGTCACCAGTTTCTGGGCTTCCTCCAAGGGAACCAGCTTGCCATGATAAGTATCGGCGTAATGCCGTCTAATAGGGGCGGGTATGCGGTGGGCGAAACCCGTCGCGAACCTGCCCATGCGGATGTACTGCAGGGTGTGGCCGAAGTAGAACAGGCCGTGCAGCCAGAGGTCGGGCCGGTGCCAACCCACCGACCTGATGTAGGCGCGCGTGGACGGTTTCATGCGCGAGATAGCCGCCGCCCCCGCGATCCTTGACGGGACCCTCCACCGGGAACGGACCACATATCTGGGGTGCGTAAGCCAGGCGAAGACGATCACCGGCGAGGAGAAGAGGAGGCTGAAGAGCAGGCACTTGGGACCTATGCCGAACACCGACCTGCGCCCGCTTTCGCAAGACATCTCGCGGACCACTTCCTTTCAACGTGAATACTATAAGAATCGGGCCGATCCGTCATGGCAGCGAAGCGGCCGGCTCCAAGGACTGCGCTCCCACCATAGCTGAACGCGGTCTTCAGTCGCGTCCGGGAATGCCGCGCGCGCGTCGCGAGGCTTTGGCGCGGACACGCTGGTTTAAAAGCGATTCACGTCGTATGCCTGGATGATGCGCGAATGGCAGGTATGGGCAGCGCCGGGAGGGCTTTTTCAGAAAACGCCGCTCAAAGCGAAAATGACCGAACCGATAGAAAACGGTGAGATGCGCGCTCGGCCTCGAAAAACGCAGAAAGCGCGTCGCGAAAGGGAAAATAAGCGTGTTCCGGGTCCCCCACGGTCATCAGGGGCAGTGGAAGTCGGTCCTTGCGGAAAAGCCGGGAGGCATCGAGTCATGGCTTGGCGGAAATCGCTCGTGGGCAAGAGGTTCTTTTTATTGATGCGGCAGGGTATCGGCGAAGCAGGCGGTTTGCTCTCGCTGCGGCGGGGAGCACGGCTGCTCGCGGGAGTGTTTCTCGCGGCGTGCCTGTCGGCAGGCGCGCCGGAATGCGGCGGGAAGAAAGGAGGCCAGGACATGCAGCCGGTCTTGGAGGTGTCTCCCCAGCAGGTGCTGGTGGGTGATGTGGTGAGCGTCAAGGCGTCGGGGCTCTCTCGCGGGGAGGGGAGCTGGCCATCCTGGCCGCCTCGCTCTTCCCCCAGGTGAAGGCGGTGGTGGGCTATACGCCGAGCGGCGTCGTGTGGGGCGGGATCGGAGAGGGGGACGCGCCCGCGTGGACCTTCCGCGGCGAGGCCTTCCCTTACCTCAGGATGATGAACAGCGAGGAGGGCGGGCACATGCTCATCCCCTATCCCTTCTATCCCTCCACCATGCGCCAGTTCTACCTGCCCACGGTTCGGGTCTGGGAAGGGCTGGGAGGCACGGCGGAGGGAGCCGCCGAGGCCGCCGGCGATTCCTAGCCCAAGGTGCTGGAGTTCCTGCGCGGCGAACTGGGCGGTTGACCGCGCCGGGGGAAAGGCGGTCACGGGCGTCCCGCGGCGCAGGCAAAAGGAGGAAGGAAGCTCCGGGCTTTCCCCGGACGCGGGAAGGAACCATAATATTGCCTGGGCAGGAGGACGGCGTTCCTCGAAGCGACGCGGAGAACCGGGATCGCGCTTTTTCCGCTGCAGTGGCGGGGGTTCATCGAGGGATTGCGGGGGCATGTAGGTCCAAAGGCGATGGAGGGCGCGCGGCCAAGGCTGGACCGGAGATGTCCGATATGCGCGGGCCGGGACCAGGACCTAGAGGGGGGATGGCCATGCTCGCCTCAACCAACACGGTCGAGGATACTGCTCTGGACGAATTGACGCCCGAAAGGCTGCGGTCCTTTTCCCTGCCGGAACTGGAGGGGCTGTACCGCGCCCTGCGGGCGCCGAGCCTCGCGGAGATGCGCGGCGAATACCAGGGAGGGCATATCGACTGCGCGCGTCCCTTCTCCAACGGGCTGTGGAAGCTGCCGCCCTGGAACCCCGTCCTGGGCGGCGTCTGGCAGGGCAAGAGCTTCGAGCCCCTGTCGGAGAGCGAGGGCCGCGGCTTCAACACCCTTAAGCTGCGCGGCCGCGTCGTGCGCAAATGGCCGATGCGCACCACCGTCTCCGCCTCCCTCATCGACGGCGGGGAGGTGCTGCTCCTCGACTACCCCTTCTACATTTCAGGGGCCGGGGCGGTCAAGATTACGGACGAGGTCCGCAAGGTGAACGACCGCCTCTACCTAGGCCTCGGACACTGGAGGCTGCTGGCCCCTATGGCGTCGGTATGGTTCACGCTCTCGGGCCCCGTTGGGCCCTTCGATCCCGGGGACCTGGCCTTCAGGAAGCGGGTGGCGTACCGGGCCTGAGCCCCTGCCTGAGGGCGCGGCCTGCGGCGGCCGACGGCATGGCGGAGGGGGCGCACGAGAAGCGTGCGGCCTACCGGTCCTGAGCCCTCGGCCGCGGCCGGAGCGCCTTCACCGCAAGCGGCATTACCTCGTGGCCGGCGGTCTTCGTCATACGCTCATAAGGAGACGGCGGGATCTTGTCAAGGGCGGATGAAAAGCATGGACGAGGAGCCGCTCTTCAGAAAAGGCACCTTTGAGCTCCACCCCGACGCCGACTTCGACTTCCGGATGAACCGGCTGGTGATGTAGAGCGGCGCCGACCTGGAGGAGGTAAGGGAAGCCGCGGCGAAGATAACGGACCTGCGATCATGGGTATCCGCGATCCTCGCCCTGGGGGAGAAGGCGCTGCCCCAGGGGCGCGCCGAACAGGTCATCGCCTGTTTCCGGGGGCTGAGTTCTCCGCCTACGGCGACCCCGAGGAAAAGAAGCGCATCAGCGAGAAAGCGAGCAGCCTGTTCTACGAGCATCACGCGAGCGTGTTCGAGGACGGGCTCATACAAAGGGACAGCGTGCCTAACGCGGGAGAATACCTCCCTGCCTGGATAGCAAAGCCGGATAAGGACAAGACCGCCGGCGCCATCCCGCTGCACGGGGTCTTCGACTTCGGCAAGGAGGAGTTCCTGGGCGCGGTCCTGTACCTGAGGCGGGGGGCTACGCGGTCTATCTTTTCGATGGGCCGGGACAGGGCGAGGCCCTGCGCGGATACGGCATCCCCATGACCCACGAGTGGGAGAAGCCGGTGAAGTCCATCCTCGACCGTTACGGCCTCGACGATCTGACCATCGTGGGAGCCTTGCTGGGAGGGATGCTCGCCCCGCGCGCCGCGGCCTTCGAGGCCGGGATAAAGCGGGTGGTGGCGTGGGAAGCCATGCCCGATTTCCTGGAGGTCATCATATCCACCTGCCCGCGAGTCCTGCAGACGCTGATGAAGGCCGCCCTCCGCCTGAAGTCGAAGCTCCCCAGCAACCTGGCGGCGAAGAGGGAGATGGCCGCGGACACCATGGCGGAATGGGGCATAAAGCACGGCATGTGCGCCTTCGGGGCGGGCTCGCCCCACGAGTACCTGACCATGGCGGACAGATACCAGATGCTGGATATCGCACGTCTTATCACTCAGGATTTCCTCCTGCTCGGCTCGACCAGGGACCATTTCATACCCCGCGGCTTCTACGAGCAAGTGATAGACAGCATGGTAAACGTGAAGTCGCCGAACTGCAGGCTCTTCACCGCGAGGGAGGAGGCGGAGAACCGCTGCAAAGCGGGCAACACCCGGCTGGTCCTGGACGTCATCATGGACCGGATAGCCGGGGTGAGCCGGTAGGGCCGGAAGACGTTTCGCGCAGTGGAAACGGTAGGTACGGTGGGGGCGAGGCCGAAGAAAAACGAGCGATTCTCGGCAACATGCTCTCGAGGCGCATGGATCCTCTTCCGCGATCCTTTTTCGGGAGCGGCGTAGCGGGGGATATCTCCCTTGGCGGGGAGGCGAGCAGGCAAAGCCGAAGCCACCGGGCGATGGAAGGGAAGCGCGTTGGGGCAGCGAGTCGTGCCTTGCAGCCTCGCCCGGTCCGCTGCTTCCCCGTAGAAGACGAAGTGTCGACCGGGATACATGACCTGTGCAGGGAGATCACGTTTTCGGAATGCGATCATTCCGGGTCGATCATCCTGGTCAGGCGCTCCAGTATCGCTTCGTAGACCTGCTTGGCAAGCGCCAAAGCCTCAGCCGCCTCGAGCACCGTCGGCTCATCGGGTTCTCCGGGATAGCGGAATTTCCATGCGTACTCTGTCAGTACCGCGGCCCTTTTAAGCAAGGCTTCCAGGTTCTTATCAAGCTTGGAGCATTGCTCTCCAAGTTCCACCAGGTTGTGGGTCTTACGAAAGGGAACGTCATTCCAGGACAGGAAGCCTTTCAGCGCTTTTTCGACCAGTTGTTGGGCATGGAAAACAACATCCGGTGTGATTGGCGGGTCCGCGGTCATTTCGTGTTCTGCTGCCCTCAGATCGACCTCGGCCTTCGCCAGCCAACCCTTGACCTCTTCAATCCTGACCGGATCATGCGGCATAAAGGACTTTCCCCTCCTCGGCGATGGTGGTAGAGAGTGATGCCCTGAGGTGCAAACGGCTCTCGAAGTAGCTCTTAGTCCAGACCAGCACATCCGCTGCCGCGCCGGTACCCCATAGCCTTTCGTAGGCAAGACGGCTACGCCTACGTTCAAGGGGAGCATCATCCGGGACGATGACCAGCAGGTCATAGTCACTATCAGGCCCGGCATCCCCCCTGGCCATGGATCCAAACAGGAATATCCGCTCGGGTTCATATGCTTCGATGAGGCGGCGTACTATCTCATCGAGAACTTCGCCCTGCGATTGTCCCGCACCGTTTTCCATAACCCAGCTCCTTATGCTGGCTCCTATTTTAGCATGTCAGGACGACCTTGAGATTTTCAGCCAAACCATAGAACCTAGCATGTCGGCTGCAAGTTCTGCGGATGAAGCAGCCTTTGGAAAACGAGATCTTCGCTGCGCTCATGACCGGATGTACCGAGCTCATGATGAAACGAGGCCTTGCGGCCTCGCTTGGTTTGCTGGCTCCCCGGGAGGGACTCGAACCCCCAACCTAGTGGTTAACAGCCACCCGCTCTACCGGTTGAGCTACCGGGGAATGAGTTTTCTCTATTTTTCTTCTATTTTTCTTCTATTTTATTGTATTCAGTCTCTCGTTCGCGGAGACACCGTTATCAAGCAGTCTACCTGCTCTTTTGCTTTACCGAGCCGGTCACGCGATTACAGATTATATGATACCACGCTGCGGGGCACAAGCAGGATGCCGGACGGTGGTGGGATAATGGACCTTAACGGGTGCCTTTGTCTCGAGCAGGGGCAGTGGGTTACGGACTTGAGGAAGATATGTCTTGGGATGAGGCTTAAAGTCCTGTATCGCAGCTCGGAGCGATTCTTAATCGTCACAGACTTGAGGAAGATATGTCTTGGGATGAGGCGGTGACGGTTATCTGACGGAAGGAGCCATGAGTTTGCGCAAGGGGTGCCATGCGGTTGTTGCCCTCCTTCTGGCCGCAACGGCCTGGATATGCGTGCTGTCCGGTTGCGGGAGCAGCGGGGAAGGACTCAAAGTAGGGGAGGCAGGACGCAGCCGGCCCCTGCCGATCGGCGAGGTCAGGAGCTGGGCTTACCAGCTTCAGGGACTGAACGAACCCGGTGCGGTCGAGGCTTTGGAGTCCTCTGCATACGACATGCTGGTGCTCGAGCCTACCTGCACCGATTGGTCAGGCGAGGACCGTTACTTCGACACAGCGGGGATGGTCGAGAGGCTCAAGGGCTCCGCCGCGGGCGACGGGGTCCATCGCAAACTCGTCCTCGCCTACCTGGACATCGGGGAGGCGGAGGACTGGCGCTGGTACTGGAACTGGTCACGCGCGTGGGACCCTGAGGAGCCCTTCCCGCCCGACTGGCCAGGCTTTATCCTCGCCCCGGATCCGGACGGATGGAAGGGCAACTACCCCGTCGCCTACTGGGACCCGGCCTGGAAGGACATAATAATCTACGGCGAGGGAACCGGCACTCACCCGGACCGGGATTACCGCAGCACCACGGACGAGGTCTTGCGGCACGGTTTCGACGGCGTCTACCTGGACTGGGTGGAGGGATACGAGGACCCCGACGTGGCGGAGGCCGCCCGTGCGCGGGGACTGAACGCGGCAGAGGAGATGTCCCTGCTGATAAAGGAGATCAGGGATTACGCCAAGAGGATCAACCCCGATTTCATCGTCGTGCAGCAGAACGCGGCCGCCCTGGCGCGGGAGAGGCCGGAAACCCTGCGTTTGATAGATGCTATAGCTCAGGAGGCGGTTTGGTTCGACGGGACCTCCTTCAACGACTGGAATGACATCGAGGGCGCGGACGTCCCACAGGATCCCGGGCTGACCCGGTACTACCTGGAGCTCCTCGCGGGCTACCGGAACGCCGGGATCCCGGTTTTCGACTGTGAGTACACGGTCAAAGAGGCGGAACGAGCCTATGCGATGTCGCTGGAACAGGGTTTCGTTCCTTATTGCACACGCCGGCCCCTCTCGAGGCTGACAACCACCCCTCCGCCTCGCTGACCCTCGCTCGTGCCGCCTTCCCCGCGACAGAGACAGCTGGAGAAAATGGCATTATATGGTAGTCTACTCAGTCCTTATCTGACCCTCCTGCCCGCGTTGTCTCGCCAGCCTAAAACCTTGAGTATCAGGTCGGGGGTATGCTCCCAGCTTTTGTGCCTGCTCACGCTTTTTCCCGCTGCGCGTGGCTCGGGGGCCCAACCTCGTATAATATGCTTGGTTGTCTTCAGGCCCTGTCCGCGCCGCCTTTGCCCAGCAAACCCTTTTCCCTGGCCATACGGCGGGCCTCGCGCACCGACCACGTGATCTCGTAGGCCGCCCAGACAAGCAGCATCAGGGTCAGGACAACCGTGAGCGCCGCCTGCGCCCCCCGCTCCCCGGCGAAAAGAAGGGTGAAGCCGCAATAGCCCGCCAGCACCATCCCGGTGATGACGGTGTGCCCGCCGCCTCGCGCGTTGATGGCGTACCAGATCTCCTCGTCCTCGAACTGGTAGCGCGATATCCGGTAGCCGTACCAGCGGTTGGGCGGTATCCTGCGGTTGGCGAGGGGAACTCCCAACCCGATGAAGAGCAGGGCGCAAACCCCGGAGATAACGCTGGCCATGTAACCTTCCATGGATTATTCCTCGACAAGGAAACCGCGCCGGTTTATCGTTGCGTCGTAGGGCCGTCTGTAGCATCCTCTATGCATGATAAGGAAAGCGAGTGCGCGAGGGGGTCGGGCGAGGTCATGGAAACGGCGGGCAGTGGGGGCATCGTCCTGGTGACCTTCGGCGAGATGGACAGGGAGAGCCTGTCTTTTCTTCCTTCCGTGCTCGGGAAGATACTCGGGCTTGAAGTTCGCTGGGGACCCGCACTGCCCCTCCCGCTGCGTTCTTACCGTGCGCGGAGGCGGCGGTACCTTTCCGCCCCCTTCCTCACCGCAGTGGCGTCCTTGCCCGCCGAGAGCTCCCGCCGCCTGCTGGGCCTGACCGATGTCGACCTCTTCACCCCGGGGCTCAATTTCATCTTCGGGCAGGCGGCGATGGGCGGTAGGTACTGCCTCGTCTCCACCGCCAGGCTTAACCCCCGCTTCTACGGTGAGCCGGAGGACCAGGCGCTTTTCCGGGAGCGAGTGGTGAAAGAGGCGGTCCACGAGCTCGGCCACACCTTCGGACTCGAGCACTGCGGCGAAGAGGGTTGCGTGATGTGCTTTTCCAATTCCATCGCGGACACCGATCGCAAAGGAAAGGATCTCTGCCCGAATTGCAGGCGGCGGTACATCGCCTTGTTGGAACAGCTATAAAGACCGTCAGGGGGATCTGTTGAGCTTCGCATTCAACGACTAAACCCCCATCATCATCTGCGCCCAGGCGGTGCTCGCGCGCAAGGGGAGGCAGGAAAGGGGAGGGTCTTTGGCCAAGCGGCGAGCGGGCATCTAGACGAGAGGTATCGTGCTTGCCCCCTGCCTCGCAAGGGCCCAGGGTAGCTATGGCAAGCGAGCTCCGCCTTGCCGGAAGCGCAGACGGGACGCAAGGGCATAGGACACGAACCGGGTTATCTTAAGTGACGTCCGCGTAGCTCTCGATGCGCCGGAAGGCCTCCTCCAACATACGGTCGCCGTCCACGACCTTGATGCTGATGGCATGGCGCGGGCAGGCATCCACGCACAACCCGCAGCCCTTGCAGTCCTCGGTGACGCGCGCCCGCTTGCCCTCGACCACCATGGCCCGAGCGAAGCAACGCTTCGCGCACTTGCCGCAGCCGTCACATTCCTCCGAGACCACGATGCTCAGCCCCTCCAGGCGGTGCATGCGGCTGCGCACGTCCGGATCCCAGTTGAGCTGGTTGCGCATGGCGATGCAGCAGCAGGTGCAGCAGAAGCAGAGGGTGAGGAACCGGCTCCAGTCCTTCATCTTGACCCCCAGCATGAAGGGATCGGGGTCAACGTGACCGATCTGAGGGATGAGTCCGGCGGCGATGGAGCGCTCCATATGCTCAAGGGCCTCTTCCACCGAGACCGCACGCCCGATGCTGGGGTCGATCTGCTTCGCGCCCTCGCCCATGAAAATGCAACCTATCTCCATGGGGAAATGCTCGCAGCGGCAGCCCACCCGGCACATGCACAGCGGCAGGATGACGCGGTGGCAGGAGCGACGGATCATCTCCGCCACCAGTTGCTTGGGAACCACCGTCGAGCCCTCCCTCTCCAGCTCCTCGTTGATGGGGATAAAGGTAACGTCGTAATGATCGCGATTCACTATCCAGCCGAAGAGCTTGCCCACCACCGGCCACGCGGTGGTCTTCGCCCACAAGTCGGTGACGGGTTGCCAGACGGATATGGCCCAGAGCATGGTGCGCCAGTCCCTTTTGACAAGGTTCTTCCTCATCTCAACCCCCTTCATGCGTCCCCCTCCGTGCTCGGACGTCTTGATTCTAAACCCAAAGGGGGGCACGGACCAGGACGCGGGATAAGCGTTGGAGGGCTTCCCTTCCCACCCCGAGCAGAGCCGTAATAGAATATTCCCATGAAAGGCTACGGTGTCAGGGAATGGGCGGTGGAGAACGGGAAGCTCGTCGCGGACATCCTCACCGGGATAAGGTTCTTCATCGGGGTGCTTATCGTCCTGTGCGCTTTTTTCGCCGAGCCCTCGCTGCTTCCCCTGGTGGTGGCGCTGACCCTTTTCGGATGGACCACCGATGTCCTGGACGGCAAGATGGCGCGCATGGACCGCATGGGAAAGAGAACCTGGATCGGAGACCTTGACTTCGCCACCGACCTAACCCTCATCTACTCGGGACTGCTTTATTTCGTGACCGCAGGTTACCTGCCCCTGCGCCCCTTCCTCTTCTACGGCGCCTACGCCGCGGTGACCGGCCTGGTGTGGACGAAAAAATCGGTGATGATGGCGGTGGCCGCCCCCATCGCCGCCGTACCCATAATAATGTCCTTTGTGCACTACCCCATCTGGGGCTGGGTCTTCATGGGATGGATCGCCTTGGACCTCATCCTCAACTGGTCCGATTTCACCGCGGAGATCAGAGGGTTCATCGACAACGTGGAGGAGGGCTGAACCCAGCCTGGGCCTCGCGCTGCGTCGGCATCAAAGGGAGGGCGATTGACCGAGAAGACAGGCCAGAAAAAACAACTCGAGGCCCTCGAGGAGGTAAGCCGGGCTATAGTCTCCGACCTCTACCTCGAGGACATCCTCAAGCTCATCGTCATGGTCACCGCCGAGGTGATGGATTCCAGCATCTGCTCCCTCCTCCTGCTCAACGAAAAGGAAAACCGCCTGGAGATAAAGGCCACCCAGTCGGTGAGCGAGGAATACCTCAACAAGCCCACGGTGAGGATGGGCGAGGGGATCGCCGGCCTGGTGGCGCTCGAGAACCGTCCCATTAAGGTATTGGACGTGCGGGAGGATCCACGTTACCTGAACAAGGAGGTGGCCGTAAAGGAGGGCCTTTGCTCCCTGCTAAGCGTGCCCATGTGCGTGAAGGGCAGGGTCATCGGAGTGCTCAACTGCTACACCTCCGAGCCCCGGGAGTTCACGCCCGAGGACGTGAGCCTGCTCACCGCGGTGGCCAACCAGGCGGCGGTGGCCATCGAGAACACCGAGCTGCTGGTGAGGACGCGCATCATCCAGGAGGAGCTGGAGACGCGCAAGCTGGTGGACCGGGCCAAGGACATCCTCATGCGCGACCGCTCCATCACCGGCGAGGAAGCCTACCGTCGCATGCAGCGCAAGTCCATGAACACGCGCAAGAGCATGCGCGAGATCGCCGAGGCCATCATCCTCGCCGATGTGGAGGAGGACTGAGCAGGAACAGCTATTGAGACGGCCGATTGGAAAGGCCGGCCATCATGGCCGGCCTCTTCTCCGGGCCCGGGTCTGCGGCTCTTCTTGGCCGGTGAACCCGGAACCGCTCAACCCTTGATGATCTTCCAGGCCTCTTCCTTGTCCACCTCGGTGATGTAAGGAATGCCGGATACCTCGGCCGCCTCACGGGTAAGCGCCGCGATATCGTCACGGGTGATGTACTCGAGCGCGAACTTCCTCGCGCCGCACATCAGCTGCGCCAGCCCCTGGGCGAGGCGCTGGTAGTACGTATAGACGCCGATGGCGCCGGGGTGGAGCTTCTCGAAGTCCTTGCCGTACCTTTCCCGGAGCATGACGCCGCTGTAGAACACCTCCTCCATGGTGTTGCCGTAGCGCTCGATGTAGACGGGAAGGTCGCCCGCCTGGATGCGTCCGCCCACCGTCTTGCCGACCATGGCCGCGCAGAGCGGGCCTCTGGCCATGCCGATGGCTTTGACGTAAGGGGCGCCGAGGGCCAGCCCCTTGAAGATCTGGTCCTCAAGGGTAAAACCGCCGGCGAAGACGATGGCGGGCACGTATTTGCCCTGCTTGGCGAGGTAATCGACGTACTGGTAGGTGAGGCTGCAAAGCTCCACCGTGGGGATGCCCCACTCGTTCATCATGCGCCAGGGGCTCATGCCGGTCCCGCCGCCCGCGCCGTCCACGGTGAGCATGTCGATGCGGTTGTCGGAGGCGTACTTGACCGCCCGGGCGAGGTCCACCGGGCGGTAAGCTCCGGTCTTCAGGAACACCCGCTTGGCGCCCATCTCGCGCAGCTCCTTCACGCTCTGGGCGAAGCCTTCCTCCGTGACCATGCCTATCCTGGAGTGCCGCTCGAACTCCTTTATCCCTCCCAGGCGGAAGGTCTCCACCACCTGGGGATCGTCGGGGTCGGGAAGCACGATATAGCCCTTCTTCTTCATGGAGCGGGCCTTTTCGATCGTCTTCAGTTTCACCTCTCCGCCGATGTCCTTGGCGCCCTGTCCCCACTTCAGTTCCACCGTCTGCACGCCCAGCTTGGTGAGGACGTACTCGGGCACGCCCAGCTTGGTGTCCTCCACGTTGAACTGGACCACGATGTCCCCGTAGCCGTCCAGCTGCCAGTCGCGGAAGGCCTTGATGCGGCTCTCCATGTCGGGGGAGCGCACGATCCTGTTGCGCTTGATCTCCGACTCGTCGTCCATGCCGCAGACGTTCTCCCCTATGGTCAGGACACAGCCCGATATCGCCACCCCCACGGCCAGGCCGTCCCAGTTGCGCTTGGCCACGAAGGTGGAACCGAGCCCGGGCACCACGATGGGGAGCTTGAGCTTTATGGGATTCTTGTCCCCGATGGTGGTCTCCAGGTTGACGTTGGTGAACACCGCGTGCTCGCTGTCCGCCGGCACGCCGTACGCGCCGCAGGCGCTGCCCATGATGCTGAAATGCGAAAAGTCTATGGGGTAGTCCTTCTCGGAAGCGGCGGTCATGATGCCGAACGGCTGGGGATAGATGAGCTCGGGGCCACGGTAAGCGGACTTGCCGATCTCGCACATGCCGATGCAACCCTCGACGCAGGTGGCGCACATGCCGCTGAAGGGGCTGACGCTGTCAGGCGTGCGGTTCTTGGAGAGGGTCGCCGCGGAGCGGTTGTACTTGGTCATGGTCATTTTACGGTATCCTCCTTCATGTCCTAGTCCTTGCTGGGGAAAGCTTCCAGCTGAACGGCGTCCAGGCAGGCGTTGCAGAGCTGGCCCGGCTGCATGGGCCCCTGGCAGGGCATCTCGCACACCGGGCATATGAACTGGCATGCGCCGCATTCACGGCAGGCCTCGTGCCTGGTATGGAAGGGCATGGCCACCTCGCGGTCCACGCCCCGGTAAACGAAACCGATGGCCCCCGCCTGCATCTGCTCCTCGCACATACGCACGCAGAGGCCGCAGAGGATGCAGCCGCGGTCCTCCGGCTTGAAGCGTATCTTGGTGACCCCGTACTTCGAGGCGAGGCACTGCAGGGTGCGGGAGTTGGGACAGGATGCGAGCAGGAGTTCGATGATCACCTTGCGCGCCTTGCGCACCCGCTCGGAGTTGGTGCGCACCTCGATCCCCTCCTGAACGGGCATGGAGCAGGAGGCGGTGAGCCGCGAGCGTCCGCCCCTGATCACCTCCACCACGCACAGCCTGCAGGAGCTGGTGGGGCTGAGGCCTTCGTAATAGCAGAGGGTAGGGATATCGATGCCGTAGTACCTCGCGGCCTCGAGCACCGTCCAGGTCTCCTCCGCCTCTACGGACTGCGAGTCGATGATCAGCTTTACCATGCCATCACTTCCTTACCACCGCGCCATACTTGCACGCCTCGAAACAGATGCCGCATTTCTCGCATTTCTCCGGCTGTATGACGTGCGCCTCCTTCTTTTTCCCCTTGATGGCCCCCACGGGGCACGCCTTACGGCAGGCCATGCACCCCGTGCACTTCTTGGCGTTTATGGAGAAGCTTATAAGGGGCTTGCACACGCCGGCCCGGCACTTCTTCTTCTTGATATGCTCGATGTATTCTTCCTCGAAATAGTGCAGGGTGGAAAGGACGGGGTTGGCGGCGGTCTGCCCCAGGCCGCAGAGGGAGGTGTCGCGCATGACCTCCGCCAGCTCCTTGAGCAGCTCGAGCTGATCGAGGGACCCCCGGCCTTGCGTGATGTCCTCGAGGATGAAGAGCATCTGCTTCAACCCCTCGCGGCAGGGAACGCACTTCCCACACGACTCGTCGCAGAGGAAGTCCACGAAGTAGCGGGCTATGTCCACCATGCAGGTGGTCTCGTCCATGACGATCATGCCGCCTGAGCCCATCATCGAGCCCACGTCGTAGAGGGCGTCGAAATCGACGGGCGTGTCCAGCAGGCTCTCCGGGATACACCCGCCGGACGGGCCCCCGGTCTGCACCGCCTTGAACTTCCTTCCCTTGGGGACCCCGCCGCCGATATCGAAGATGATCTCCCTCAAGGTCATCCCCATGGGGACCTCCACCAATCCGGTGTTGTTGATGGAGCCCACGAGGGAGAATATCTTGGTCCCGGTGCTGGTCTTGGTGCCGATCTTGCGATATTTGACGGCCCCCTGGTTGATGATCAGCGGCACGTTGGCCCAGGTCTCCACGTTGTTGAGGTTGGTGGGGCGGTTGAAAAGCCCCCTCTCTGCGGTATGGATGTGCTTGACGCGAGGCTCGCCGATGCGCCCCTCGATGGAGGCCATGAGCGCCGTGGACTCGCCGCACACGAAGGCCCCGCCCCCGATGCTCACCTTGATGTCGAAATCGAAGCCGGAGCCGAGGATGTTCTTGCCGAGCAAACCAACTTCTCTTGCTTGGTCAAGCGCTATTAGTAGGTTTTCTACTGTTAGGGGATACTCATGCCTGACGTAGATATATCCTTCTGTCGCACCAATCCCATATGCACCTATCAACATGCCCTCCAATACGAGATGGGGGTTCCCCTCAAGAAGGCTTCTATCCATATAAGCACCGGGATCGCCCTCGTCTGCGTTGCACAGTACGTATTTGATGCCATCGCGTGCGATAGCTTTTCTGCAGGCTCTCCACTTGCTCGCTGCGGGAAAGCCTGCCCCGCCACGTCCGCGCAGACCGGCCTTATCCACCTCATCTATTATCTCCAGAGGCTCCATTTCAAAGAGCGCCTTAACCAAGGCCCTATATCCTCCCTGGGCAAGATAATCTTCTATATTGCCCGGATCTATGTGTTCATTCATGCTCATGAGGAGCCGCTTCTGCTTTGCGTAAAAGGGGACCTTCGATTCCTTGATTATCGCTTTTTCGCTCTCCGGATCCGAATAAAGAAGTCTCTCTATCGCCTCGCCCTTTTCCAGGGTTCTCTCCACTATTTCCGGCACGTCTTCCAGGGAGATCTTGCAGTAGAATATGCCTTCCGGCTGGATGACGGCTATGGGTCCCATTTCGCAAAATCCATGGCATCCCGTCTTTCTGACCATCACGCTCTCGGAAGACCCGTTTTTTTCCACCGCTTTTTTCACGGCCTCATATATTTCGTTGCAGTGCTGAGCGTGACAGCCTGGTCCTCCGCAGAGAGAAATCACCCTCGTATACCGTTCTCGCTTTCTCAATATCTCATTGCGGTATTCCTCGAGCATTGCGGGCGATTTTATCTTTGCCACCTCAATCACGCCCTTCTTGATGCTTGACTTTGCCGATTATCTTCTTTACCTTGGCCGGCGTCACCTCGCCGTGATACTCGCCATCCACCACCATGATAGGCCCCAGGGCGCAAGCCCCCAGGCAGTTGACCGTCTCCAGCGAGAAAAGCATGTCCTCGGTGGTTTCCCCCGCGTCGATCCCCAGGGTCCGTTTCGCCTCCTCCAGCACCCCGGGGGAATTGCGCACGTGGCAGGCGGTGCCCATACAGCAGGTCACCGTATGCTTGCCCTTGGGCTCGAGGGAAAAGGAACGGAAATAGGTGGCGACGCCGTAAACATCGACCAGGGATATGTCGAGCATGGACGCGATGTTGCGCAGCGCCTTCTCGGGAAGGTAGCGATACTCTTTCTGCACCTCGTGGAGAATGGGGATCAGGCAGGTGCGGTCCGAGCCGTATTTTTCTACCGCCTTCAACTCCGGGCTAAGCTCTTTTTTCATCTGCGCTATCACCTTTCCTCGGTACTCAAGAAAAAAAGACGAAGCCATCCCAAGACGACATCGTCCACTACACACGCCGTTGTGTGAAAATTCGAAAAAATTCTATGCTCTGGTGGTCTCAGCGTCAAGGGATCGCATTGACTCATAATTAATCCACTCCAAAGCGAGCGGAGTTAGAGTCCCCATTAGTGGTGTATAAAGCGGAGGCCCTCTAGCAAAGCAAGGGCCACCGTGTCATCCTTTTCTCAAGTTGTCAAGAAGAGAGAAGGGAGGGACACGATGGCTAACACCAATATGGACTGGCGTGACTGGTTGTGCAAGCAGATCGTTGAAGCGGAGGTGGACTTGCTGCGGGAGATGGTGGCCGTCATGGCGGAGATGCGGATGTCGGCGGAGGTGAGCAGCCATGTTTCGCTTTCGCCCTTCCTTCCGTCCCCGCCAGTCCCTATAATAGACGGAAGATTCGAGGACGGGAGGTAGGCGTAACCACTTGACCGAAAAGGCTTTAATCCTGCTCGAGGACGGGAAGCATTTCACCGGCACCCCGTTCGGAGCCCGCGGCACCGCCACGGGCGAACTCGTGTTCAACACCAGCATGACCGGCTACCAGGAGGTCCTCACCGACCCTTCCTACAAGGGCCAGATCGTCACCATGACCTACCCCCTCATCGGCAACTACGGCGTCAACGAGGAGGACCTGGAATCCCCCCGTCCCCAGGTGGAGGGCTTCGTGGTGCGCGAGTGCTGCCGCTATCCCTCCAACTGGCGGGCCACCGCCTCCCTTGACGATTATCTGCGGGAGCACGGCATCGTGGGCATCGAGGGGGTGGACACCCGCGCCGTCACCCGCCACATCCGCTCCCTGGGGGCCAAGATGTGCATCGTCTCCTCCGAGGACACCGACCTGGCTTCCCTCAAGGCAAAGCTGGACGCGGCCCCGGGATACGTCGGCGTGGACCTCGTCGCCGAGGTCGCCTGCGCCGAGCCCTACCGCTGGACCGATCCCCGCGTGCCGCCCATGGGGCGGGGGGTGCTGCCCGGCGTCTCCGGGGGAGGGGAGCGCCCTTTGCGGGTGGTGGCCTACGACTGCGGCATCAAGCGCAACATCCTGCGCATCCTGGCCCACCTGGGCTGCGAGGTAGTGGTGGTCCCCGCGAACACCACCGCCTCCAGGGTGCTCGGGATGGGCCCCGACGGCATCTTCCTCTCCAACGGCCCCGGCGACCCCTCCGCGGTGACCTACCTCATCGACGAGGTGGCCAAGCTGGTGGGGGTGAAACCCATATTCGGCATCTGCCTGGGCCACCAGATCCTCGGCCTGGCCCTGGGGGGGCGCACCTTCAAGCTCAAGTTCGGCCACCGCGGCGCCAACCAGCCGGTGAAGGACCTCAGGCGTGGAAACATCCTCATCACCGCCCAGAACCACGGCTTCTGCGTGGACCTTGAGGCGGTGGCCGCCGATACCGAGCCCACCTTCGTCAACCTGAACGACGGCACCCTGGAGGGGTTCCGCCACCGGCGCTACCCCGCCTACTCGGTACAGTTCCACCCCGAGGACTCGCCCGGGCCCCACGACGCCGTTTACCTCTTCGGGGACTTCATCCGCGACATGCGCGCCGGGCGGGGTGAGGGACGTGTCTGAGAGGCATCTATTCTTAGAGAACCGATATTACATGCGCGCCGGGCGGGGTGAGGTACGTGTTTGAGAGGACGCGCTTTTCGCGCGAAGGGCCCGCTGGGGGCCGTCGGAGCGACCTCGCGCGGAGCGACGGCGGCTACTGGAGCGTCGCCTCGAGCGCATACCGCCCGCATGATGGAGGAGGCGACGGGAATGCCTAGGCGGACCGACCTCCACAAGATCATGATCATCGGCTCCGGGCCCATCATCATCTCCCAGGCCTGCGAGTTCGACTACTCCGGCACCCAGGCCTGCAAGGCTTTGCGCGAGGAGGGCTACGAGGTGGTGCTGGTGAACTCCAACCCCGCCACCATCATGACCGACCCGGAGATGGCCCACCGCACCTACGTGGAGCCCATCACCCCCGAGGTGGTGGCGGCCATCATCGCCAAGGAGAGGCCCGACGCCCTCCTCCCTACCCTGGGGGGGCAGACCGGCCTCAACACCGCGGTTAAGGTGGCGGAGATGGGGACGCTGGAGGAGTTCGGGGTGGAGATGATCGGCGCCGATTACCAGGCCATCCGCAAGGCGGAGGACCGCGAGCTCTTCCGCGACGCCATGGCCGCCATAGGGCTGGACCTGCCGCGCTCCGGCCTCGCCCACACCATGGAGGAGGCGCGCGCCGTCGCGGCCGAGCTGGGCTTCCCGCTGATCATCCGCCCCGCCTTCACCCTGGGGGGCACCGGCGGCGGGGTGGCCTTCAACGCCGAGGAGTTCGAGCGCATCGCCTCCGCGGGGCTGGAGGCCTCCATGATCTCGGAGATCCTCATCGAGGAGTCGGTGATCGGCTGGAAGGAATACGAGCTTGAGGTGATGCGGGACCTTGCGGACAACGTGGTCATCATCTGCTCCATCGAGAACTTCGACGCCATGGGCATCCACACCGGCGACTCCATCACCGTGGCCCCGGCCCAGACCCTCACCGACCGCGAGTACCAGCTCATGCGCGACGCCGCCATCGCTATTATCCGCGAGATCGGGGTGGAGACGGGCGGGTCGAACATCCAGTTCGCCCTCAACCCGCGCGACGGGCGCATGGTGGTCATCGAGATGAACCCGCGCGTGTCGCGCTCCAGCGCCCTGGCCTCCAAGGCCACCGGCTTCCCCATCGCCAAGATCGCCGCCAAGCTGGCGGTGGGATATACCCTGGATGAGATCCCCAACGACGTCACGCGCGAGACCCCGGCCTCCTTCGAGCCCACCATCGACTACTGCGTGGTGAAGATCCCGCGCTTCACCTTCGAGAAGTTCCCCGGCGCCGACCCCACCCTGGGCATCTCCATGAAGTCGGTGGGCGAGGTGATGGCCATCGGGCGCACCTTCAAGGAGGCGCTGCAGAAAGGGATCCGCTCCCTGGAGATCGGCCGCTTCGGCCTGGGCAGCGACGGCAAGGAGCTGCTGGACCCGGAGAGGCTCGCCGATCCCGAGGCGCGGGAGGAAGCCCTGGAGGTGGTGCGGGAGAAGCTCACCACCCCCAACGCCGAGCGCCTCCACTACTATCGCTACGGCTACAAGCTGGGGATGAGCGCGCGGGAGATGTACGAGCTCTCCCACGTCGATCCCTGGTTCCTGGAGAACATACGGGAGATCGTGGCCATGGAGGACGCTCTGCGGGGGAGGTCGCTGGAGGAGCTCGGCGATGAGGATCTCTTCCGCGCCAAGTGCTTCGGCTTCTCGGACGTGCAAGTGGGATTCCTGCTCGGATGCGGCGAGCAGGCGGTGCGCGACCGCCGACGCGCCGCGGGCATCCGTCCCCGCTATAAGCTGGTGGACACCTGTGCGGCGGAGTTCGAGGCCTACACCCCCTATTATTATTCCTGCTACGAGAAGGAGGAGGAGCCCCTGGCCGGCCCCCACGCATCGGCCGCCAAACCCAAGGTGATGATCCTGGGCGGCGGGCCCAACCGCATCGGACAGGGAATCGAGTTCGACTACTGCTGCGTGCACGCCTCTTTCGCCTTGCGCGAGGAGGGCTACGAGTCCATCATGGTCAACAACAACCCCGAGACGGTGTCCACCGACTACGACACCTCCGACCGCCTCTACTTCGAGCCGCTCACCCTGGAGGACGTGCTGGAGATCGTGGAGCGCGAGAGGCCCGCGGG
>JACVJD010000030.1 GCA_015711825.1 Candidatus Solincola daggyaiensis | reverse complement strand
GTCTCTACCCAGGTCACTTCCTATATGGGTGACGTGGTCTGTGAGCGCGCGGTCTATTTCACGCCCGACGGCTCCGCCGTGCGCGAGTTGGGCCACGACTCCATCGGGGTTGTGAGCCCCTCCAATGTCTGGTACCTGCCGGAGGGGGCCACCGCGGGCTCCTTCGAGACCTGGGTGCTGGTGCAGAACCCCAATCCGGACTTCGTGAACATCGACATGAAGTTCCAGACCGGGGGCGGCCAAACGCAGGGGCCGGTGGACAGCATCCCGGCCCACTCCCGCCGCTCCTACCTCGTGGACGCCTGGGTGGACACCTACGACGTCTCCACCATGGTCACCTCCACGGGCGGGGCGGTGGTGTGCGAGCGGGCCATGTACGAGGCGCCGATCGATCCCGCCAACCGCCTCATCGGCCACGATTCCATAGGGGCCACCGTGGGCGGCCGGGAGTGGTACCTGCCGGAGGGGGCCACCTCCAGCGGCTTCGAGACCTGGGTGCTGGTGCAGAACCCCAACCCGAATCCCGTGGACATCGACATCAGGTTCCAGACCGAAGGGGGAGAGGTGCCCGGCCCGGCGGAGACCATCCCCGCGCATTCACGCCGTTCCTACGAGGTGAGCAAGTGGGCCGTCACCAACGACGTCTCCACCAAGGTCACCTCCGTCGCGGGGGGCTACATCATCTGCGAGCGGGCGGTGTACTGGAAGCCCTCCCCGGGAGCCGTGCGCTACCTGGGCACCGACTCCATCGGCTACGACCCCTGAGACACCACGCCCAGACATGGGGGTCACGCCTCGTTTTGTGTCCGGGGCCTTCTTCAGACATGGGGGTCACGCCTCGTTTTGTGTCCGGGGCCTTCGCGCGAGGTCTTTTTCGTTTCTTGTGCCCGCCTTCCTTCATAGGAAATGGAGCGAGGCCACGCCGCGTATCTCCCAGTAAGTCTCCCTCAAGAACATAGAGATCACCGGAACTCACCGGGACTCACCGGATCTCGATGCGGTAGGTGCGGCGCGAAAAGAGCTGCGGGAAGGCCTTGGCCCCCACGTTGCCCAGCATGCGCAGGGTACGCCGGGGAGCGGGATGGTAGGGCTCCTCCCCCAGGGCCTCCTTGAGGTATTCGAGCAGGTGGCGCACCGGCTGGCGGGTGGGGTAGAGCCAGCGCATGAGGGACAGTGTGAGGTGGCAGCCGCCGCAGTAGGTGGCCAGCTCGTCGGCGCCGGTCTTGGCCGCGGCGCGCAGCTCCTTCACCGCCGCCAGGTACATGTCCAGGGGGTTGTAGCGGTTGCACCCCGCAGCCATGCCGCAGCACAGGCCCTCGCAGGCGTCGCTCACCATCTCCCGCATCTCCAGGCCCATCAATCCGTACAGCCTTCGGGCCTTGCCCGTGACCTCCTCGCCCAGTATGCGTCCGTGGCAGGAGTCGTGCACGGCCACCGAGCGGTCGAAGCGCTGTTGTATCTCCAGCTCGCCTGCCTCCACCCTCTCCAGCAGGTAGTCCCCGAGATACCTGGTCCGGAAGGAGAACTCCGCCCCGAACTGCCCCGGCAGGACGTTGCGGAAGAGGTTGAGACCGGCGGGGCAGACGAAGAGCATGGTCCCGATGTCCCGACCGCGATAATGGCGGGTCAGCTTCTCCGCCGTCTCCTCCACCACATCGAAGAGGCCCATGCGGAAGTACATCTCGCCGCAGCAGAGGTCGAAGCCGCCCGATACCGTGATCCCCTCCATGTGGGGGCCGTGCAGGAGGTGGGGGAGGGTGAGGGCGTTGCAGCCGGGATAGAGCACCAGCTCTCCCTCGGGCGGGGTATCCCTCCATTTCCGCAGCAGCTCCCGCTCCCAGGGGCGCATGCTATCCACCAGGTCGCTGCGGAAGTTCGGCACCGAGGCGGGCATGAGGTAGGAGGCCCGCAACGGCAGCCCCCTTTCCCGGTAACGCCTGTGCCAGCTCGAGGTGATGAGCTCGTAGGGGCGGCACCCGCGGGGGCAGAAGACGTCGCAGGCGTAGCAGCTGATGCATTTCTTGTGCACCACGCGGGTGGGCTCGCCGGCGATGAGCCGCTTCATCTCCTCCACCGCCTCGGCCCTGCTCAAGTCCATGTAGCGGCAGCGCGCCAGGCATTCGCCGCAGAGGTCGCAGTCCTCTCGGCGGAAGAAGTCGAAACCGTCCGGACGCAAAGGCATCGCCTTCCCTCCTCCCGCTCGACCCAGGTCCTCTCCCCGTGGCGGCGGATGCACTGACATGGGGGTCAAACCTCGTTTGATGTCTGGGGCAGGGGATCTCGCCCGGTGTGTGAGGCATAAGGGCCTCGACCCGGCCGAAAAAGAACAGGCATGACGCAAGAGATGTGCAGGCAGCCACCGCAAACATGGTAGAATATGGAAGACATGCGTACCCCCTTCCGTTATCAGTCAAATCCTCGAACACCCGTCGCTTCATGCTTGAGGCAATGGGTTTCCTCCCCCCGGTAGACGGTCCCGGCATGACCGAGGCCCCTTCACCGCAGTGCGCGGCCTTCAGCGCCTTCCTTCGTCGATCTTCTCCCGCAGGTACTGGAACCCTGGGGTGATGCTCTCGGTGATGCCGGTGGGGAGCAGGGTGCGCACCGGCTGTCCCATGTTCAGGCGCCCGCCGGTCTTGAACAGGCTCTCCATCACCTCGCCGAGGAGCGTCCCCGGAAACCCGACGGCGATCTCGTAATCGTAAGTGCCGGAGAAGGCGCGGTCGCCCATGCCGGGGACGACCACCTGAGGCACCCCGGTGAGGAAGGGCACCAGCCCGCCCTTCATGCACGATTCCCCGAAGCCCTCGAAGTAGGAGGTCGGGAAGTGCTCCCCCCCGTAGGCCAGGGCGTGGATGATGTGGGTGACGTTCTCGGCGTTGCCGTAGAGCAGCACCGTGTCGGGGACCACCGCGGTGAAGGGCAGGGGGGAGACGACGAACCCGACGTACTGCGCCGCTTTCTCCAGGTTCTCCTCCCCCAGCATGCGGAGGCCGTAGGCGCAGCGCCGCCGTTCCGCCTCCTCGTCGCGGTGCCAGCCCTGGCGGATCTGGCTCTGGATGAACTCCTCCCACGGCACGTCCACCCAGCGGTGCCACACCGTGGCCGGAACGCAGAAGTTGTCCGCCTGACCCATACAGGAGGTGGTCCCCCAGCGGCGCGCGTAGGTGAAGGCCTGGCACAGGCTCCACTTCTGGCCCGACGCACTCGGCCGCGCCATGCCCTCTCCGAACTCCGCCTCGTCTCTCACGTACCTGATGGCCACGGGGTAGGTGGCCAGGTGCAGCCTCTCGTAGAGCTCCCTTCCCGCCTCCCGACATTCGCCGATATCCATCGCGGCGCCTCCTTTCTCTTTCGCCTTTCCCGCCGACAGCCCCGCGCAGACGGCCACGCAGCGGCCGCCCCGCGCTGCAAGTTAGATTGTATCCCCCTGGCGCTCTCATGTAGAGTTACGGCAGAAAGAGCGGATGATGCCGTGATCCCTTGGAAGGGAGGCGCGCGTGGACGGCGTGGCCGTAAAGGCCGAGAAGCTGACCAAGTTCTACGGCAGGACGCGGGGAGTGGTGGACCTCGACCTCGAGGTGCGGCGAGGAGAGGTCTTCGGCTACCTGGGTCCCAACGGCGCCGGCAAGACCACCACCATCCGCCTGCTCCTCGACCTCATCCGCCCCACGCGCGGCAGGGCCGAGGTGCTGGGGCTCGATTCCCGCCGGGACGGCGTCGCCATCCGCGGGCGCATAGGATACCTCCCGGGGGAGTTGGCCCTTTATGACAGGATGACCGGCGGCGAGCTGCTGCGCTATCTGGCGAACCTGCGCGGCGGCGCGGACTGGGGCTACGTGGAGTCGCTGGCGGAGCGCCTGCAGTGCGACCTCTCAGCCCGCATCAAGTCCCTCTCCAAGGGAAACAAGCAGAAGATCGGCCTCATCCAGGCCTTCATCCACCACCCCGAGCTGCTCGTCCTGGACGAGCCCACCTCCGGCCTCGATCCCCTCATGCAGCACGAATTCCACCGCCTGGTGCGGGAGATGACGGAGGAGGGGACGACCTTCTTCATCTCCTCCCACAACCTCCCCGAGGTGGAGCGGATCAGCGACCGCGTGGGCATCGTCCGCGAAGGAACCCTGGTGGCCGTGGACGACGTCGATAGCCTCAAGCGCAAGGCCCTGCGCCGGCTGGAGATCCACTTCGCCTCCCCCGTGCCCCGGGAGGCCTTCGCGGGCATAGCCGGAGTGAGGGACCTGGCCGTGGACGGGGTCACCCTGCGCTGCACGGTGGCGGGAAGCGTCGACGCACTCATCAAGGCGGCCGCTCGCTTCGAGGTGCTCAACGTGGTCAGCCCCGAGGTGAGCCTGGAGGAGATCTTCATCGACTACTACCATGGTGAGGGCCGTGCTCCGTAACGTGTTCCTGAAAAGCCTGCGCGAGCAGCGCGCCGCCCTGGCCTGGTGGGCGGTGGGGGTGATCGCCCTGTGCTTGATGACCGTGGCCTTCTATCCCTCCATGCGGGATTCGCGCGGCATGGCGGAGTACTTCGAGGAGGCCCCCGAGTGGATCAAGACGGTGATGGGCGATCCGAGCGAGTTCACCACCCCCACGGGATACCTCAACGGAGAGCTGTTCTTCATGATGGTGCCCATCCTCTTCCTCATCTTCGCCATCTCCAGGGGCAGCGGCGCGATAGCGGGGGAGGAGCAGGCCGGCACCCTGGACCTCCTGCTCTCCAACCCCCTCTCGCGCCGGCGCGTGCTGCTGGAGAAGGCGGCCTCCATGCTCGCGGCTCTCCTGGGCCTGGGCCTGGCCCTCTGGGTCGGCCTGGCGCTGGGGGCGGCGGCGGTGGGCATGGACATCAGCCTCCTCCGCCTGGCGGACGCCTGCTTCAGCGGTGTGCTGCTGGGCGCGGTCTTCGGCTCCCTCGCCCTGGCGCTGGGGTGCGCGAGCGGCAGGCGCGGCCTCACCATCGGGGTCACCGCGGCCCTGGGGGTGGGGACCTTCTTCCTCAAATCGCTGGCTCCCCTCATCGAGAGCCTGGAGGTTTGGGGCAAGCTCTCGCCCTTTTACTATTACGACGCGGCCCAGCCCCTTAAAAACGGCTTGAGCTGGGCCCACGCCGCGGTGCTGGCGGGCGCGGCCGCCTTCTTCGTCGCCCTCTCCGTCTTCCTCTTCGACCGCCGCGACATCGCCGTCTGACGCCAGCGGGGGCCGTTTCTCCGCTTGGGCTCACGGTGGGCGATGCGCACCGCGCATACGCCGCGGAAGAGCCCGCACGGCGCCAGCAGTTCCCTCTCGACCGCCACGCTCACGCGCCTCCCTTACTTCTCGTCGCTGATAATTCTCACAGCCGATAGCCCGGTCCGGGTACAGCGGCTGACGTCCACGCGCTTCCTTCACTCCTCGTCGCTCTCGCCCAGCTCCTCCAGCCGCGCGGCGAGGAATGCCGCCATCTCCGGGCTTCTCGCGATGGCCTCGCGGATGGTCTTCTCGGGATCGAGCGAGATGTAGAAGCCTGCGTCGCTCACGTCGCCGGGATCGAAGGACTCCTTCACCTCGATGACGGTAATCGATGGTCAGGAATGGAGGATTCAAGGCTTGATCCGAGGTTTACGATAAAGGGAAAGAAGGCTGTCTTGGCGGGGAGGGATGTATGATGCGCATAAATACCTGTGGAGAATGCGGGGTTCCGGAGTACGTGAGCTCCGAGCACCTCTGGCTTGACTGCGGTCTCATCGCCCAGAAGCGCGACCAGCGCCACGTGGTCATCTTCATCGAGAGCGAGAACCTCGACCCCCTTTTCGAGGGCATGGAGGGTTTGATCGGCGCCTCCATAGAGAGGATCGTCCTCACCACGCGGCGCCGCGCGGGGCGGGCCTACATGGCCCGCATGGTCCCCGCGGGCGTGAGGGAAATGCTGGAAGACGGCAGGCTGAAGCTCGGCGACATCTTCGGCGCCTTCGCCGCCATCGGTGTAGCGTTGGGCTACGGAAAATTCGATCTCCTGGACTACCGCTACGAGCGCGATGACCATGATTATGCCGTGGTGCGGGTGGAGAAGCCCTATTCGCGCGTATTCGGGTTGTGCGACCCCGCGGCCGCCCTGGAGGCGCTCACCGGCTACGAGCTGGGGTTCGAGTACAAAGAGCTGGGGGACGATGCTTACGAGGTGCGCGTCTTCAAGGCTGAACACCCGGAGGAGTACAAGAACCGCCTGGTAATGAGGCCTTACAATCGCAAGGAAGGAGGTATCCGCTTCGAGGCCTGCCCTTCCTGTGGAGCCCCCCGGGAGCTGTCAGGTTTCAGTTGGGACCTGGAAAGGGGCATCGTCACCTGCGCAGCGACGGGAAGGCGCATGGCCTTTTTCGCGCCCACGGTCATCGATGCCATCTTCGACGAGCTGGAGAGGGAGCTGGGGGAGACCATCCCGGAGACGGTGGTGGAGGCGCAACGGCGCTTCACCAAAGCGGGCATGTATTCGCCGCGCGAGATGGACGACGCGGAGGTCTTGCGCAAGCAGCTTGCCGTGCGCGGCCTGGGCGACCTCAAGGAGTTCGAGATGGGTTCGCGCGGCTTGCGCATGCGCCTGGACAACGCCGCCATCCACCTCATGGTGGTGGGCCTGGTGCAGGGGATATACGAGATGGCCCAGGGCACCGAGAGCGCGGTGGAGTGGGAGCTCTCCCCTGAGGGAGACCTGTCGGTGGAGGTAAGGCCGAGGGGTTGAGCGGATAGATCTGTTCATCCCGCCGGCTGCCGCGGGGGGTTTCCAGTTTTACCGCGGCGGCCGCGCCGACACGTCTTTGCGCAACGCCGCCCTGGCATGTGCGCATAACTGCGCTGATCGCGGTGTCCATGTCCGTTGCCACGTTCTCACCGCCTCTTGCCGTTCCTGCGGGCTAGCGATTATGCGCACTGCTAGAATGGTGTTGTAGCAATTTAGAGGGATGGATCTGGCGGGGAGGGAGATCGTCAATGAACGCAAGAGAAACCGACGTGGTGATAGTGGGGGGCGGAACCTCCGGGGCTTACCTGGGATGGAGGCTGGCGGAGAGGGGCATGCGATGCCTGATCCTGGAAAAGAAGCCTTTAGGGGAACTGGGTAAAGACATCGGACCTTTCCACATGGAGGAAGAGGCCTTCGCGAGGTTCGGCATCCCTCTGCCGCAAGGGGACGAGCTCCTGCACCGCCTGGAAACCATTACCACGTGGCCGCCCGGCCGGGGGAGGAAGGTCACGGCCTCGCTGACCACCCTGGACATGGACAAGCCCGCCTTCATGCGCCGCCTCATCTCCTACGCGCGCGAGGCGGGGGCGGAGGTTGTTGAGCGAACGGGATTCATGGGTGTGGTGAGGGATAGGGGCGTGCCCGTCGGCGTGACGGCAAGGGGGCCGGATGGTGAGTTTAGGGTGCCTTGCCGCCTGGTGGTGGACGCCTCGGGGATCGGCGGCGCGGTGCGCACGAGCCAACCCGCAACGCCGTGGTTTGAGAACGACGGTATCGCCGACATCGATACCCTGGTGGTGTACATGGAGTCCTGGGGAGGGCTGGAGGGCGAGGTTAACCCGGACATCAATTCCTTCCTCCACTTCCAGGGCTGGTACGCGCCCAGCTACGGCGAGGAGATGATCGTGGGGGTGGGCATGCCCGCGAGCCCCGAGGGAGCGGTAAAGCGACAGCGGGCCTTCGCCGCCACCCTGCCCTTCACCGGCGAGGCGAGAAGCTCCACCAGCGGCAGGGTGCCCTACCGGCGTCCACCCTTCTCCCTGGTGGACAACGGCCTCATGGTGGTGGGGGATGCCGCCTTCATGAACAAGCCCTTCAGCGGGGAGGGGGTGACCTCGGCCCTCACCGCCTGCGCCATCGCCGCCGAGGTGGCCGCGGAAGCCCTGTCGCGTGACGACCTCACCCGCGAGGCGCTGTGGCCGTACAACCTGCGCTACTTCCGGGGCCAGGGCGCCAAGTTCGCCTTCCTCACCGCGGCGATGCCCGCCCTGGTGTCCCTGTCGCCGCCGGAGATCGACTTCCTCTACGAGGTGCCGGGCATCTTCACCCCGGAGGGGACGCGGGCGCTGAACCTCGAGTACGAGCTGAAGTCGGACCCCGCGGAAACCCTGCGGGCCGTTCCCGCCCTGATGGGGGGCATCGCCGCGGGCAGGCTGCGCCCCGGCTCCCTGGCGAGGATCGCGAGGATGGGGGCGGTGGCGGGAGCGATCAGGAAGCTCTACGAGTCGTACCCCGAGCACCCGGCGGATTTCGGGGCCTGGGTGAGGAAGGCGAGGCCGCTTTGGGAGAGGGCCGACCGCGCCCGGCACGACTATTTCCGGAGACTGCTGCGGGAATGGGCCTGAGCCGGCGCGCGGCGAGGATAAAGCGGCGGAGATGAAAGGCGCCTTCCACGGGGCGGTCGGCGGCGCATAGCGGAGCGCCGGAGAGCGGTTGAGCCCGTCATGGGGCGGCAGTCATCGGTCAACCCCGGGATAAGGGCGAAATGCCGAAGCGGCGGAGATGAAAGGAGCCTGTCATGAGTATCGATCACGCCGGGATGACCGCTTACTGCGGCCTCTACTGCGGGGACTGCGCTTTCCGCGCCGGGACCATCCCGGACCTCGCGCGCGACCTGCGCAAGGAGCTGCGCAAGGCGAGGTTCGAGAAGGTGGCGGAGGTGATCCCCTTCCTCGACGCAGACGGCTACAAACGGACCTACGATTTCCTCGGCTCCCTGGTCAAGCTGCGCTGCAAGGGCTGCAAGGTGGGCTCGCGCTCGCAGTTCTGCCACATCGCCCAGTGCGCTTCTAAGCGGGGCTACGAGGGCTGCTGGGAATGCGGCGATTTCGCGGCCTGCTCCAAGCTGGATTTCCTGGCGCCCGTGCACGGGGACGCCCACCTCAAGAACCTGCGCAAGATAAAGAAGGTGGGGATCGAGGAGTGGGTTAAAGGGGGCCCCCTCTCGTATAGCCCGCCCAGAAAGAAGTGAACACCTCGGAGCCAGTCCCCCATGCAGCGCGGCGCGACACCATGCGGGGACGAAAACAGTCGCCAGGCTCGTGAAACATCACACGTCGTGCAGGGCGCGCTATGCTCGGAGCGGGTCTCAGCCGTTGGTTTTTCTGCCCAGGGGCCTCGGTCCTGGGTCCGGGCCTGACCCCACGAACAAGGCGTCTGCTTGACGGGGAGCGCCGCGCGGTTGTAGTATGAAAAATCAGAAATATCAGATATAGCAGTAATATCAGCAAGAAGTTCAGGAGGAGAGATGCCTTCCAAGCCCAAAGAGGAAGTTCGTTGCTCCGACACGGGAGCCGCTTGCTGCCGGGTGGAGGCCCTGGTGAGCGTGGACGAGCGCGGCCAGATGGTCCTGCCCAAGGAGGTGCGGGAAAGGGCGGGCATACGGGCCGGGGAAAAGCTGGCCCTGGTGAGCTGGATGAAGGATGGAGAGGTGTGCTGCATGACCCTCTCCAAGGTGGACGGCCTGGCGGACATGGTCAGGGAAGCGCTGGGCCCGGTCCTTAAAGAGATACTCTGAGCGGAAGGGGACTGCTGGTGACGGAGGAAAAGGAAGGACTGCACATGACGGAGGAAAAGGAAGAGTTGAGGAAGATAGTGCGCGAGGGGTACGGGGCGATTGCCTCCGGAGGCTTTTCGTGCTGCGGGCCGGCCGCGTCATCCTGCTGCGGGCCGAGCCTCGCCGAGGACATCAGCTCCAAGATCGGCTACAGCGAGGACGAGCTGTCCTCCATCCCCGAGGGCGCGAACCTCGGGCTGGGATGCGGCAACCCCGTCGCCTTGGCCTCCCTGGCCGAGGGGGAGACGGTGCTGGACCTGGGTTCAGGCGCGGGTCTGGACTGCTTCCTGGCGGCGAACCGGGTGGGCGAGAAAGGAAAGGTCATCGGCGTGGACATGACCCCCGAGATGGTGGAGAAGGCCCGCCGCAACGCCCGCGAGGGGGGCTACGCCAACGTGGAGTTCCGCCTGGGCGAGATCGAGAACCTGCCCGTGGCCGACGCGAGCGTGGACGTGGTCATCTCCAACTGCGTCATCAACCTCTCGCCCGACAAGCCCAGGGTCTTCCAGGAGGCGTTCCGGGCGCTCAAGCCGGGCGGGCGGCTGATGGTCTCGGACATCGTCCTCGAGGGCGAGCTGCCGCGGGCGGTGCTGGATTCGGCCGCCGCCTACGTGGGCTGCATCTCCGGCGCGGCGAGCAGGGAGGACTACCTGGGGATGATCGGGGAGGCCGGCTTCGCAGAGGTCGAGGTCCTGGAGGAGAGCGTCTTTCCCATCGACTGCCTGGCCAACGACCCCACCGTCCAGGCGGTGGTGGCGGCGCTCCACCTCTCGGAGGAAGAACTGAACCGCGCGCTGGCGGCGGTGAAGAGCGCGAAGATAAGGGCGGTCAAACCGGCCTGAAGCCGGCGTGGGATTTAAGGACGGAGGATGCCCTTCCTTCTGCCTCGTCCACGTCCCTGACCCGCGGTTCCCCGCTGGATTATATTTAGTTCATTCGACGAATGCCTTCGCCGCTCCCCACGCTCTGGGGACGCGCTTCCCCCTCCTTCCCGACTTGATGGATGGTGACGTGGACGGTCGCCCCCACCTCACCGACGCTCTCCGGACGCGCTCCACCTCCTTCCCGGCCCCGCGAGGGAAAAGAGGCCGGGTTGTCCCGGGATATCTCCGGGGGAAGGCGCCGGCGCCTGGGTTCCGCGGGCGACGGAAACACATGAGGTTCCTGGCCTTGCCTGCGGGAGAGCCGCCTAAACCCTTAGGTTTTAACCCAAAATCGATTACGCGCGCTTTGCCCGCGTGGGGCCGACGGCGGCGCCGGACCGATGTGAGGAATGCTATAATACTGACGTTGTGTCAGCTTGATCGGGGGGAGGCGCCATGAGCATCGAGCCGGTGATCGACGAGTGGCTGGGCCCGGGGGAGAAGGACGGGGAGATAATCCCGCTCACGGCGCGGGAGAACGGCGTCAACCGCGAGGCCGCGCGGAGCAGGTTCTACGGCGAGTGGTGGTACTTCGACGCCCGCCTGGAGGACGGGCACGTGGTGGTGGGGTTCCTCCAGGCCTCGGAGCTGATGACGCGCAAGCCGGGTATCGAGATCCACGTTTACAAACCCTCGGGGGAGAAGCTCTCGGTGGTGAAGAAGTTCCCCGCCTCGGAGCTGCGGGCAGCGGAGGACAAATGCGACGTCCGGGTGGGCGATAACCGCTGCTGGGCGGAGTGGCCGGAGGAGGGGCACCTACCCACGCACCACCTCTTTATCTCCGAGGACGGTATGGAGTTGGATCTCGCCTTCAAGAGCGAGGTTCCGGGATGGAAACCGGGCAGGGGACGCACAAGGTATGGGAACCTGGGATATTTCGCGTGGGTGGTGCCTATCCCCCGCGCCAGGGTAAACGGAACGGTGAAATACGGGGGAAAGGCCCTCCAGGTCGATGGCATAGGCTACCACGACCACAACGTGATCACCGCTGACGCGCGGCGCATCATCTCCTGGTGGTACTGGGGGCGGCTTTACACAGACGACTTCACCCTCCTCTACGCCTACGTGCGCACCCGGAAACGCTTCGGCAACGCGGCCTCCAAGCCGCTCATGCTCGCCTACCGGGACAAGGTCATGGTGAGCTCGGGCGAGATGGAGTTGAGGGAGGGCGAGGCGGTCTTCAACCGCAAGGCCAACCGCGCCTACCCGGCGTGGCTGGAGCTGGAGATACCCGGCCAGGTCTTCCTACGCCTGGACGTGAAGCGCATCATCGACTGCAACGACCTCTTAAAGGAGATGGGCCATCCCGTCATCCTCAACCCGGCGGTGCGCCGGCTGGTCAACCGCTTCATGCGGCCGGGATGGTTCCGCTTCGAGTCCGACTTCGCCCTGCGCGTGGAGCACGAGGGGCGCAGCCGCGAGGAGACGGGGAGCACCCTGCATGAAATGGTCGCTTTGGAATAAAAAAAGCATATCCGCGCGATCGGGCCGCATATTGCCTCCTCACCTTTGCCTAGCTTATCCATGCTGAAGGGATCGGCAAGGTGAGGGACGACTCTTCTAAGCGCAGATGGATACGACGAGGTCGTAGAGGAACCTCACCCCGTCCTTGACGTCCTGTACCGCTATCCTCTCGTCCACGCCATGGATGCGCGCCAGGTCGGCGAGGCCCACACGGGCGGGGATGATGCCGTAGCAGGGCACCCCCCGGGCGCGGAAGAAGCGGGAGTCGGAGAGGCCGGAGAGCATGAAGGGACTGACCACCGCGTCCGGATAATTACGCGCCAAGGCCTCCGCGATGGCGTCGAACCAGGGACCCGAGTGCGGCGATGCCGACGACCGTTCCATGTCCATGAACACGTCCACCTCCATCTCCGGGTCGTCGAGGGCGTTCCTTATGTGGGAAAGGAACTCATCCCCTTCCGTCTCCGGCAGCAGCCTGCAGTCGAGAAAGGCCTCCGCCTTGTCGGGGATGACGTTTATCTTCACCCCGGCGTTGAGCATGTTCAAGCTCACGGTGTCGCGCAACACCGCGCCGAGGGCGGGCAGGGCTGCGAGATCGTTCTCCTCGATGAGGCGGGCAAGGGTAGCGGGGTCTCCGTCCTCCCGGAAAGGTGCCAGGATCTCCCAGTGCTCCGCCAGGCGCGCGAAAAATGCCTGCATGGTGGGGTTTATGCGCATGGGCCGCTTGTTCTCCAGCAGGCGCGCCAGGGCGGGGATCATGCGCTCCAGGGCGCCCTGGCCGGTGGGCATGGAACCGTGCCCGCCCACCCCGCGGCGCAACAGGCGCAGCCAGTAACCGTATTTCTCCGCGCTGGCGATCATGAAGAAGGTCCTGCCCGGAACCAGGTCCATGGTCGCGTAACCGCCCTCGTTTATCACCACGTCCGCTTCAAGTTCACCGGGATGCTCTTCCAGCAGCGCCCTGGCGCCGAGATAGCCGCCGGCTTCCTCGTCGGCCACGGCGAGGAAAACGACGTCGCGCTTCAGGTCCATGCCTTGGCGCGCGGCGGCTATGAAGGCGAAAAGCTCCATGACCCCCATGCCCTTCATATCCAGGGCGCCCCTGCCCCACAGGAAGCCGTCGGCCACCTCGCCGGAAAAGGGGTGGAAGGACCAATTCTCGGGGTCGGCGGGGACCACGTCGATGTGGTTGAGCATGATCAAGGGCTTGCCCTCGCCCGAGCCCTCCAGGCGCGCCAGCAGGGATGTCCTTCCAGGCGAGGTCTCGTATAGCTCGAAGCCTATACCCTCATCCTTGAGGATTCCGCCCAGGAACTGCGCCCCCCTCGTTTCGTTTCCCGGAGGGTTTGTGGTATCGATGCGCAGGTATTCCCCCAGAGCGGCCACCGCCTCGTTCCCTATCCTGTCCCAGTCCATCCTCTTCTCCTTTTCGCCATCGCGAACGTGGTAGGGCCTCGATCCCTGCGCCTTGATATGGCGACCGGAACTCGACCGCCGCCTAACCGGCGCTGCGGGCGTTCGGCGCTTTCCGTCCCTTCGCCCGTCGCCTCGAAGCGTGCAACTCTCTCTTCGACGATAATACTACGTTCCAGGCCACGTTCCAGGCCACCTTCCGCATCTCCCGGCGGCTGGAGACCAGCGGCTCGCCGGCGCTGTCCGCCGGACATCTCACCCCTCCCGGCCGACCCGCCCGGCAGCGTGCCGAGCAGGGACCCGGGGCGCTACATCCCGAAAACGCGCGTTATGGCCTCCGGGTTGTCCTTCAGGCTCTGGAAGGCCTGGTTGAAGGCCTCGGGGTCCGCCGCGGTCACCGCCATGCCCTGCAGCGCCTTGAGCTGTGGGAGCATCTTCGCCTCCCACTTCTCCGCGTACCTGGCCAGGGAGGCGGCGGAGAAATCGTCGTCCTCCAGGGCCTCCAGGGCGGTGCGGGCGGCGTAGTTGGCGGAGCGCACCGCCGACGCCACGCCCTCGAGGATAAAGGGCTCGACAAAGCTGCCCGCGTCTCCCACCAGCAGGGCCCCCGCGGCGTGGTTGACCCCGATCTGCCCGGCGCTGGGCACGCGCCACCCCATCCAGCGGGACACCTGCCGGGCGCCGCGCATCTTGGCGCCGTGGGGGCTCTCGGCCACGAACTTTCGCACCATCTCCTCGGCGTTCAGAGCGGAGTTCACGTATTTGGACATCTGGATGCCCACGCCCATGTTCACCACCTCGCCGTATGCGGGGTGGGGGGATAGGCAGACGAACCCCGGCGTGAACCCGGGGTCGTAATGCACCTCCACCTCCCGCAGGGGGGGATTGCAGCCCGCGAAGTAGGCGCGACCCGCCAGGTAGACCTGGTCGTAATGGTCGCGGAAAAGCCCCAGGCGCTTGGCCACCCAGGAGTGCGAGCCGTCCGCGCCGATCACCAACTTGCAGCGCAGCTCCACGAACTCGCCCTGGTATTTGGCTTTGACCCCGCGCACCTGTCCGTCCTCCGTCACCAGGTCGTGCACCCAGCACTCCTCCCATACCTCCGCTCCCAGGCGCGCCGCGTTCTCCTTGAGGAGGTTGTCCCCGATGCGGCGAGGGCAGGTGAGCCCCTTCTGATTGGGACCGCTTATGACGGTGTAGTCGGGGCTGGAGAGGATCACGGAGGGATAGCGGTAGCCGGCCTCGAGCAGGCGCTCGTACACGCCCAGCTCCTGGTAGGTGCGGGCTCCGAAGGGGCCGTAGATGTCGCTGCAGGGCTTATCGCGCGGGAAGCGCTCCTTGTCCACCAACAGCACGTCTACCCCCGCCATGGCGAGGCGGGATGCGGCGGTGCTGCCCCCGGGGCCGGCTCCCACCACGATGACCTCCCATTGCGCGCGCGCCATCACCCATCACCTCCCCGCAGCGGTGAGCCCATGGTGATGACGTCTCCGGCCGGGCAGGCTTCACGGCAGGCGCCGCAGCCGATGCACAGCTCGTGCTCCACCTCGACGTAGCCGCATCGCATGCATCGTCGCGCGTCCGTCTCCAGCTCCTCGGCATCGGGAGGCAGCTCCACTTCCGCGAAGGAGGCCAGAGCCGCCTCCAAGCCCAGGTGGGGAAGGCGCATGGGCTCGAGCTTTTCCAGGCGCACCGGGAATATCTTCTCCTCCAGGGGCGCTCCCACCACGCCGCGTTCCTCCGTATGCAGGGCCTTTCCCTGCAGGTATGCGTCCACGGCCCGGGCCGCCCGCCTTCCCGAGGCCATGGCCTCGACCACCGAACCCCTTCCGCCCAGGAGGTCGCCCGCCGCGAAGACCCCGGGCCTGGAGGTCGCTCCGCTGGCGGGATCGACGGCGGGCCTTCCGGCGCCGTCCCTTTCCAGCCCCATGCGGGCGAGCAGCTCAGCCTCCACCGCCTGCCCCACCGCGAAGATCACCGTGTCTGCCTCGAGGACAACGCTTTTCTCCCCTGCGAGCTCGGGCGTGAGCCTTCCGCATTCGTCGCAGCGGATGGCGCTCACCCGCGCCAGCTCCACCTTCTCCGCGTGCATCCAGGAGGAGGTAATGCGCACGGGGGCGTATCCGGCCACGACATCCACCCCTTCGCGGCGCGCTTCCTCTATTTCCCAGGAAAAGGCGGGCATGTCGCATTCCCGCTCTATGCACACCATGCTCACCCTGCGAGCGCCTTTACGCAGGGCGGTGCGCGCCGCGTCGGTGGCCACGCTCCCGCCCCCTATGATCACGGCGTTCTCGCCTACCTCCGGTGAGCGTCCCTGCTTGACGGCGGCCATGAAGGAAAGGGCGTCGTGCACGCCCTGGTAGTCGTTTCCAGGTATGGGCAGCTTCATCCCGCGCGGCGCCCCGAAGGCCAGGATCACCGCCCGGAAGCCGTCGCCAAAGAGCTCTTCCAGAGTGGGCGAGACTCCCACCGCGACGCCGTGCGCGAACTCTATGCCCTCTCCCAGGGCGAGGGAGAACTCGCGCTCCCACACCTGGTCCGGCAGGCGGAAAGAGGGAACCGCCACGCGCACCATGCCGCCGGGGCGGGGGGAGCGCTCGAAGACGGTGACGCGGTAACCGAGGGAGGCGAGATCGGCGGCGGCGGTGAGGCCCGCCGGACCGCACCCCGCCACCGCTACCCGCAGGTCCAGATTGCGGTGGTACTTCCTGCCCTTGGCCATGCCGTTGTCCCACGCCCAGTCGGCGACGGCGCGCTTGGCGGCCCGGATGGGCATGGGCCGGTCGATGAGGACGCCGCGCTTGCATTCCTCCTCGCAGGGCCGAGCGCATATCCTTCCCAACACCCCCGGAAGGGGGTTGACGGCGCTTATGAGGTCCCAGGCGCCTTCCCAGTCCCCGCGGGCGATGAGGTTGAGGTATCCCTCCGGAAAGTGGCCGATGGGGCATGCGAGGCTGCACGACCTGGCGGTCAAGGCCTCCATGTCGCGGGGGAACATCATCTCTCCCTCGGCGCAATCCGGGCACAGGCGGCATATCTGCCGCTGCGCCTCCCGAACGGCGCCGGTGGGGCAGGCGCGCAGGCAGTTGCCGCAATTGATGCAGCGGTAGCTGTCGATGTGGGGCGATGCGTATTTGCGTATCGTGTGCCGCGTCCCCTCGCCCCATTGCAAGGACGCCTCCAGCATCCCACCCGACTTTTCTCGCATCGATCGGACCTCCTCTTGTCTGCCTCTTCGCCCGGCGGCAAGGGCGCGACCGCATCGCGTCGCTGCTGCGCGGTGGCCGCGGGCGCATCTACCTTAAGCGCGTGGCCGGTGGCGGAGGAGCGGGAATGGAGGTGCGTGAAACGCCGGTGTTTCGGAAGCCGGGTTATACGCGCTATGATGCCGCCGCGACGGCGCGGCTCCGGAATCGACCTTTGCGGACAAGCGACCTCGCCCTCCCCGCCAAACCCCTCCTGGAGGATATTCTAGCACAACCTCCAGGGAGCGTTTTGCCGGCGCGCCGCGCTTTTCGGGCCGTCCGGCCGCGGGATGGCGGCGGGAGCATTGCGTGACCGCGACGATACCGGAGGTACGCGTACTTCTGCGGCGGCGCGGTAAGAGAGAAGAGAAGAAGGGCAAACACCGGCAACGCGAGCGAGAGGAGATGCGGTTCGGCGGGTCGACGGAGGATTGCGGCGGGGATATCGAGAAGTATGATATGGAAATAGAACAACGGGGGCATGTTCGGCGGCAATTCTACGGTCCGGCGCGCAAACCCGTGACGCAACGGATACCGGGCAGAGACTCGGAGGAGGGCATATGGTCGAGTTATGTGAGGAATGCGGCGTACCCCGCATGGTGAGCAGGGAGCTCAAATGGGAGAGCAACGGCGTCATCTCCCTCACCGCCTCTCCCCGCAATCGCATGGTCTTTTTCGAGTCCGAGACCATCGACCGCGTTTTCAGGGGCATCGAGGAGCTCATCGGCGTTCCCATCGAGCGCATGGTCATCGAGAGCAGGAGCCGCGAGACCCGTCGCTACATCGAGAGGGCCTTCCCGCCGGAGGTGCGCAGGATCATCGACGGATCGCGTTCGGGCCTGGAGGAGCGCATGACGCGCATGGCCCCCGAGGAACGGGAGACCCTGCTCGCCACCATGAGGACGATAACCCGGAGCATCATAGATATCGCCAAGAACTACGGCTACGGGGAGCAGATGATGAGCGAGCTCTGGGAGGAGGGCGCGGACTTTCCCTGGCGGGTGCAGAAGGTGCGCAACCCCTACTCCGTCCTCTTCTTTGCCGCGGACAACCTGGGGTCGGTGGAGGCGTTCGAGGGCATCGAGATGCAGGTGAGATGCGTGAAGACGGGAGAGGACACCTACCGCACGGAGGTCTTCCCCGGCGCGCACGCGCTGGAGCTGCGCGAGCGCCTCAAGCGCAGGCGCTATGAATTCAAGCCTGGTGACGTGAGCTACCGGCGCTGCCCCCGGTGCGGTGTCCCCCTGGCGGTGGCCGGGCGCAGGTGGGATGTGGAGGCGGGCACCATCACCGACCCGGATACGGGAAGGAGGATGGCCATCTTCGGACCCTTCTCCGCCGACGCCGTCTTCGACGACCTGGAGTCGGAGCTGGGTGAGGCCATACCGGAGACGGTGATAGAGGCCACGCGGCGTTACATCCGCTCCGCCTGGAACACCGAGAACTGGAACCGCGACGGGCTCACCTTCCAGGAGATGATCGCCGTGCGCGGCCTCGGCTATCTCGCTCGTTTCGAGGGTAAAAGGCACGGCCTGGAGATGCTGGTACAGAACGCTTGCCTGCACCTGCCCATGGTGGGAACGGTGCAGGCCCTGGTGGAGATGGCCTACGGGGTGGATAGCTCGACCTGTGAGTGGGAGCTGGCGGACGACGGCGACCTCACCATCACCGTCAAGATCTAGGGAAAGACTAAGCCGTTAACCCGAACCGCTAACCGCTTTATCCGGGTCTCATTTGTATGGCCATGGTGCTCCGCCCCCAAACCGGTAGCAAGCTGGGCTTCGTGGGGCCTCGGGATGCGGGCAAGACCGCCTGAGCACCATGCCCTCGCGACGATCCTCAAGTCCCATGTCCGCGGGGGCGAAAATAAAGAAAGCGACCGGTCTTAGGGTTGAAGGAGGAGGTATGCAGGGTACGGTTGAGGAGATCGACCTCTGCGCGGCATGCGGCGTGCCCTCCTTGATCGGGCGCGAGATGAGATGGGAGGACAACGGGGTCATCGCCCTGGCGGAATCGCCGTACAACCGCATGGTCTTTTTCGAATCCAACGTCATCGACAATATCTTCGCGGGCATGCGGGAGATGCTCGGCCGCCCCGTGGAGCCCATGGTCATCGAGAGCCGCAGGCGGGAGACCAGGCGCTTCATCGAGAGGAGCTTCCCCTTCGAGGTGAGGAACACCCTCCTCATAGGCGATGCCGGACCCCTTCGCGGCAGCTCGCCGTTCACCAAGGTGATGGCGGGAGCTCTGCACAGGCTGCGCAGGGAGCTGAGCCAGAGGGTGGTCAACGTGGGGAAGGCCTTCGGCTACGGGGACATCGTCCTCGGCGAGGGCTGGGAAAGGGGTTACGAATACCCCTGGCGCAGCTTCGTGGTGCGCCATCCCTACTCGCTCCTGCTGTGGATGGGCGACGTGCTGGGAACGGTGGAGGCTTTCGAGGGCATGGACATGCGGGTGGAGGGAAGAAGGATCGGCGACGACCGATACCTGGTGGAGGTGCAGCCGGGCGCCCATGAGCTCGAGCTGAGCGGCAGGCTCCGGCGTAGGAGATATGAATTCAAGCCCGGCGACATCACCTACCAGCGCTGTCCGGAATGCGGGGTGCCGGTGGAGATAGCGCGCTACCGCTGGGACCTCCGGGAAGGAACGATCGTCGCCGCCGATACCTCTCGCCGGGTGGCCGTCCTGGGCTCGCAGGCCATCGACGCCGTTTTCGGGGACCTGGAGGAGGAGTTCGGTCCGGAGATACTGGAGACGGCCATCGAAGCCCAGCGGCGCTACGTGAAGTCCCGGGTGGACAGGGAGGCGGTTTCCGCCATCTCCTCCTCCCTGACCGCCCTGACCTCCCTGCGCGGGCTGGGAAACGTGGTGAGGGTCGAGGGCGGCGAGGAGGGGGTGGAGATATGCATCGAGAACGCCTGTCTCCCCTCCATGCTCGTGGGTATGGCCAAGGGGCTTTACGAGCTCCTCGCGGGCCTGGAACGCTCGCGGCATGAATGGGAATATCTACCGGATGGTGACCTGCATGTCGTGCTCTATGCCTGAGGGGTGCCGGGCCCGCCCCCGTTTCCGGCCCAGGCGCGGCGCATGACCAGGGAGCCGGCGGCGATGATCAGGACGCCCCCGGCAAGGTCTTGCCACCCCGGCCGCTCTCCCAGGAAGGCGAGGCCGAAGAGCACGGCGCTCAAAGGCTCGAGGTAGGCGATGATCCCCACGTGCTGCGCCTTCACCCTCTTTACCGCGTGCACGTAGACCAGCCCGGCCAACGCCGTGTGCACCGTCCCCAGCACCGCGAGGGACACCCATCCCCCGGCGGAAACGCGGAAGTCGCGGAAGGCGCAGAAGGGCAGCAGGAGCAAGGCGTTCACCCCCGTCTGGTAGAGGGTGATGGTCAGGGTGGGGGTGTCCTGGCGCAGTTTCTTCAGGATGAAGAGAAGGAAGGCGTAGCTCACCGCCGCGGTCAGCGCGTAGGCGATGCCGGGCCCGTTGAGGGCGCTGCCCCCCTCCTGGCCGGTGAGGGCGATGAGGAACATGCCCAGGAGGGCGAGCAGGAGCGCGATAACGGTAGTGCCCTCCAGCTTTTCCCTCAACACCAGAGGGGCCAGCAGGGCCACGAAAACCGGCGCCAGGTAGGTGATGAATTCCGCGTCCCCGATGGAGAGGTTGTTGAGCGCCTTCAGGAAGATGACCCAGTGAAAGGTGAGGAGGGCTCCGCTGGCCAGCAATAATATGGGATGTTTGCCTGGCCTGAACTGCTCGCGCTTCCCGCTCGCTTGGATCACCGCGGTGAGGAAGCAGAGGCTGATGATGGAGCGCATGAAGACCACGAAGTGTTCCCTGCCCGGAAGCTCGATCCAGCGCAGGAAAACCCCCACGGACCCCCACAGTATCGCCGCTCCCGCGATGAGGATGTAGTCGGCCTTGCTGCCGGAATCCATGCGGGTCCTCCTCCTCGGGACACGTTCTTCGCTAGCGCTCGGGTTCTTCGCCTTGGAATGTGGCGATCCGCTCCATATGTGGCTGTCTGCGGTCCGCGGCGCGCCCGCTTGCGAAGATTTTCCCGCAGGCAGCCGGGGGCGACGGAGGTACTCACATTTACGGGAGAAGAACCGCCTCCGGCGATAAGGCTATATCATGCATAGCGACATGGGCAACATCCCGAACCGCAGGTGGCGCGCAGAGGAGAGCCGCGTAAGCGAGGATCCCGGTTCACCTATGCATATCTTGGTCAGAACATGTCCTGTTCGACCCACCGGGTATGGTACCTGCCGGCGACGAAGTCCGGGTTGGCGAGCAGCCGCAGGTGAAAGGGGATGAGGGTCGATACCCCCTCGACCTCGAACTCGCGCAGGGCCTGCTCCATGAGCCGCAACGCCTCGGGACGATCGCGCCCGTGCACGATGAGCTTGGCCAGGAGGGAGTCGTAATTGGGGGAAACATGGTATCCCTGATAGCAGTGGGTATCCACCCGAACGTGGGGTCCGCCGGGGAGCGTCCACCTCTCGATGAAGCCCGGGGTGGGCAGGAAATCCTTGTGGTAATCCTCGGCGTTGATGCGGCACTCGATGGCGTGGCCGCGCAGTGCCACCTCCTCCTGCCGCAGGGACATGGGCTCCCCCATGGCGTTTCGTATCTGCTCCACCACGATGTCGATGCCGGTGACCATCTCCGTAACCGGGTGCTCCACCTGCACCCGGGCGTTGAACTCCATGAAATAGAAGTTCCCCTCCTCGTCCAGGAGCATCTCAAAGGTGCCCGCCGAGTTGTAGCCGATGGCGGCCGATCCCCTCACCGCCGCCTCCCCCATGCGGGCACGCAGTTCCGGCGACACCGCCGGGGAGGGCGCCTCCTCCAGCAGTTTCTGGTTGCGCCGCTGGATGGAGCACTCCCTCTCCCCGAGGTGGATGACGTTGCCGTGCTCGTCGCCCAGCACCTGGATCTCCACGTGGCGGGCCTTGCGCAGGAACTTCTCCAGGTACAGCTCCTCGGAACCGAAGGCGTGCCTGGCCTCCGCCTTGACCAGGGGCAGGGCCCGGATCAGTTCCTGGCGGTCATGGACGATGCGCATGCCCTTGCCCCCTCCGCCCAGGGATGCCTTGATGAGGACGGGAAAGCCGAGCTCGTCCGCCACCTTGAGGGCGGCGGACTCGTCCAGGTCCGTGGAGGTCACTCCCGGCAGCACCGGCACCCCCGCCTTGTGCATGCTCTCGCGCGCCCTGGCCTTGTTCCCCATCAGGGCCATGGCCTCGGGATGGGGGCCGATGAGCTTGATGTCGTTGTCCTCGCAGGCGCGCGCGAACTCCTCGTTCTCCGCCAGGAAGCCGTAGCCGGGATGCACGGCGTCGGCGCCGCTTATCTCCGCGGCGCCGATGATGTTCCTGATGTTGAGGTAAGACTCGCCGCTGGCGGCCGGGCCCACGCACACCTTGCGGTCCACGTACCTCAGATGCAGGGCGTCGGCGTCGGCTTTGGAATATATTCCCACGGTCTCCAAACCCAACAGCCGGCAGGCCCGCAGCACGCGCAGGGCGATCTCGCCCCGGTTAGCGATCAGCACTCGCTTGAACAAGGCCTATCCTCCCAGGGGCTCGATCTCCATGATCACCTCGTCGTATTCCACCCCCGCGCCGTGCTCGGCCAGGATGCGCTTCACGCGTCCCGCTGTCGGAGAGGGGATCTCGTTGAAGAGCTTCATCACCTCGATGAGGCAGAGGGTCTGCCCCTCCTCCACCTCGTCTCCCTCCTTGACGTATGGCGGCGCACCCGGAGAGGGGGTGGAGTAGAAGGTCCCCACCATGGGCGAGCGCACCAGCACCAAGCCCAGCTCCTCGCGCTCCACGGCGGTGGCCGTGCGCCGGGCGGCGGGGGCCGCCGTTCCCACCGTCTCCGCCTGGGCGGGAGCACCTCCCAGGCTGACGGTGACGGAGAGGTTCTGCAGCGCCTGGCTCACCCCCTCGCTCACCACCGCCGCCAACCGGTCGGCGAGGTCCTCGATGGAGGTCCCGTCCAGGAACATGCGCTCGCGCCGCTCCATGGCCTTCTGCGGCGCCTCCTCCTCGATCACCGGGTTTTTTCTCCACTGGAAGAACTTGAGAGCCACGTCGGGGAAGATGGCATAAGAGATGTAATCCTCCTCCTTCTCCACCAGCTCCGGATCCAGATCCCGCTTGGCCTTGGGCAGCTCCGGCTCCAGGAGGTCGGCGGGGCGGCAGGTGATGGGTTCCTCGCCCTTCAGCGCCTTGCGCTTGAGCTCCTCGCTGATGGGCCCGGCGGGACGCCCGTAGTATCCCTTGACGTAGTTCTCGATCTCGCGCGGGATGATCTTGTAGCGCTCGCCCAGCAGCACGTTGAAGACCGCCTGGGTGCCCACCAGCTGACTGGTGGGGGTCACCAAGGGCGGGTAGCCCATGTCCTTTCTCACCACGGGGATCTCCTCCAGCACCTCCTCCATACGGTCGAGGGCGTTCTGCTGCTCGAGCTGGGCGATGAGGTTGGTGGCCATGCCGCCGGGTATCTGGTGGGAGATGACGGTGACGTCGATGAGCGGCTGTTCCACCCCCATGAGCTTGCGGTTCTTGGACACCACTTCGAAGTATTCAGATACGTCCCGGATGGCCTCGAAGTCCAGGTCCGGCTCGTAAGGGGTGTCCTTGAGGGAAGCCAGCATGGACTCCACCGCCGGCTGGCTGGTGTAGAGGGAAAGGGGAGCCGCCG
The DNA here is from genome assembly GCA_015711825.1 of Candidatus Solincola daggyaiensis. Taxonomy (GTDB): domain Bacteria; phylum Actinomycetota; class Geothermincolia; order Geothermincolales; family RBG-13-55-18; genus Solincola_B; species Solincola_B daggyaiensis. The sequence goes on along the minus strand of JACVJD010000030.1, from coordinate 7,954 downwards.
CGCAGTCCACCACGTCCGCCCCCGCCTCGATGGCCTTGAGGTAGGAATTGGAGGCCATGCCCGTTGAGGCGTGGCAGTGGAGCTGGACGGGCACCCCCACCGTCTCCTTCAGGCGGCGCACCAGCTCGTAGGCCACGTACGGCGCCAGGATGCCGGACATGTCCTTGATGCAGATGGAATCGGATCCCATCTCCACCAGTTCCCTGGCCGTGTGCACGAAGTGATCGATGTCGTGCACCGGGCTGATGGTGTAGCAGATGGTGCCCTGGGCATGGGCGCCCTCGCGCTTGGTGAACTCGATGGCCTTCTGCATGTTGCGGGTGTCGTTGAGGGCGTCGAAGATGCGGATGATGTCCATTCCCCCCGCCACCGCGTGCTTGATGAACTCCTCCAGGACGTCGTCGGCGAAGTTGCGGTAGGCCACGATGTTCTGGCCGCGCAGGAGCATCTGCAGCTTGGTGCGCTTAAACCTCTCCCTAATGCGGTATAGGCGATCCCAGGGGTCCTCGTTGAGGTAGCGCATGCAGACGTCGAAGGTGGCCCCTCCCCATACCTCGACGGAATGGTACCCCACCTCGTCGATGCGCTCGGCGATGGGGAGGATATCGGTGAGGCGCATGCGCGTCGCCCACAGCGACTGGTGCGCGTCCCTCAGGGTGGTGTCGGTGATCCCGACCCGCTGCTTTTTCTCTTCCATCTTCACCCCTTTATCCCTGGTCGAGGCGCCCTTCAGGTCCTTGTCCCAGCGCGTGTTGACGGTTGCTTGCACGGGGTAGGCGGAGAATGGGCGTCCGGCTATCCCAGGCCGAACCGGCGACGCGGTACCGTCCACGCCAGGGCGGCCGCCGTTACCGCTTTCATAATATCGACGACGATGAAGGGCTTGACGCCCAAACGGTAAGCGAGGAGGGGGCTTTTACTGTTCGCTCCCAGCCATGCCCCCAGCCAGGAAAAGCCGGCGAGGTAGATGGCCGCGATCCCGGCTCCGCAGGCCAGAGAGATCGAAAGAGCGCGTTTTAAGCCCCGGCCGCCTTTGCTCTTGTCCCGGTAGGATATCCATCCCGCGGCCGCGGAGGCCATTATAAAGCCCCACAGGTATCCGCCCGTGGGGCCGAGGAGCACCGCCGGGCCCGCGTGGGGTGGCGCGGCGAAGAAGGGAGCGCCGCAGGCCCCCATGGCCAGGTACATGACCTGGGAGGCGGGGCCCCAGACGGGGCCCAGGACGAGGCCTGAGAGCAACACGAAAAGGACCTGCATGGTGACCGGCACTGGGGACAGGGGCACCCTGATGATGGCGCCTATACCCGTGAGGGCCGCGAAAAGCAGCGCCGCCGCGGCCATGCTTCCCGCTTCAGGGACGGCTTTACCCGAAGCGTAGGTGCTTTCTCTTGCTGACATCGACTTTCCCCCTCCGGAGTTTGTTATATTTGTAATGGAAAAAGGCCGCGGTGTCAAGGCGTAAACCACGACTTTACTTTAGTAAAGGTGAACCTGTTTAAGGGTCGTCGACGAAGGCGTCGCGGTCCCGAAAACGGCCTTGGGGGAAAGCGTGAAAGGTCACGCCGCGCCGGAGATCGCCATGCTTGCGGCAGCGCCGGCTCTCGAAGCGGTGAGGGGATAGGGGGTGATGGCACGGGCGGCGGCTTCGGCGTCTAGGCGGGCGCCCCGGTCTCTTGTGCAGGCGATAAGGTGGGCGGCGGTAACAGGGGCATGCGCGCTAGGCGGGGGCGACCCTAAAGGTAACGCCGCTCGTGCAGGCGATAGGAGAGGCGGCGAGGGTTTGGGCGGCGGCTTCGGCGTCTAGGCGGGCGCCCCGGGCTCCCGTACGGGTGATGAGGTAGGCGGCGCGTGGAAAAGGGTTCGCAGAGGCGGAAAGGGGAGCTTCCCCCCTGGGATATAAGAGAATACAAGACCCTGGACTCCACCAACCTGGAGGCCAGGAGGCTGCTGGCCTCCGGAGCCCGCGAGGGGCTGGTGGTGACGGCGCGGCACCAGACGGGGGGCAGGGGAAGGATGGGGCGCGAATGGTTCGATCTCCCCGGGAAGAGCCTCATGTTCAGCCTGGTGTTGGGCGAGGTGGGCGGTTTCCAGGCCGCCGCCATGGCGGCCTTGTCGGTGCTTTCCGCGGTGGTGGAGCTGGGGGGGAGGGGGCCGGATCTGAAGTGGCCCAACGACCTGGTTTACGGTGACAGGAAGGTGGGGGGAGTGCTCTCGGAATCGTGCGCCGCGGAGGGAAGGGAGCTGGTCATCGTGGGCCTGGGGCTGAACTTGTCTTACCTCCCGGGTGAACTGGCGATACCTGCCAGAATGCCGCCCACCTCGCTGTTGGTCGAGGAGGGGCGCTCCTGGGACGGTGTGGAGATTCTACGCGTCGCGCTGCGCCGGCTGCGGGAGCTGTGGAAAAAGGGCGGGCAGGCGTGGATGGAAGCGTACCGTTCGCGGCTCGCCTACATGGGAAGCACGGTCACGGTGAACCCGCCCTATGCGGTGGCGGGACGCCCGGGAAAAAGGGAGGAGGAGATACGCGGCGTTATGCGCGGGGTGGACGACGAGGGGAATCTCCTCCTGGAGGTGGGCGGGGAGCTGTTGCGCATCGTTTCCGGCGACGTGGCGGGAGGGTGAGGCGGCGGGGCGGGCGCTTTGCGCTCCACCAGGTCGCGAGGCGGGGCGGCGGCTTCCTTTATCCCTCGCCGTTTACCGCGCCGTGGTGCGGGACACCGCGCCGGGGCGGCGAAGCCGGGACGCGGGTACTCTTCGGAACGCGTGAAGGGAGTACGGCACGGTAAGGGCCGGCGGCGTCACTTGCACGCGTGGAGGGGAAAACCCGCGACGTTCGTGGTTCGCGTGGCTGGGAGCGGAACGCCGCGCCGGGGTGTGGGATTGGTCGGAGATCGCTTCAGGGCGCGGTGGAAGCCCTTTCCATGCGGCTGACCTCGCGCTTCTTCTCCCTCACGTAGTCGTTGATGGCGTCCAGGTTCAGGCACTGGTTGAGGAAGGAGAGGTCCTTGAGGAGTTCCCGCGCCTGCGCCGCGTCCCCGCAATGAATGGCCGCCTCGATCCTGCGCGAGATATCTCGCGCCGTATCCTCGATATCCTCCCTCATCTCCTGGCGGTCGCAGATGACGGGGTTCTTGCAGCTCGGGCATTCGCGGAAAACCAGCGGCCCGCAGCACATCACGTTTCCGATCATGCGGAATTCCTCGCCCTCGCCCTCGTAGCCGCAGCGATCACAGGTTATCATCATTCATATCACCCCCCTCGATCCGGCTCGCCGCTTCAGGCTTAGGTCTTGAGTGGACGCGCCGGCATCCCGGGCTCCTGCATGCCGGCGCGTCCGGCTTGCCTCCGGCTACCTGGCTTCGTATTTCTCGCACTCGGCGTCGCCGGCGTCGTGCGGTTTCGCGGTGTAGTACTCGCTCTTCCCGTCGGACTCGCGCTGCACGCAATCCCCGCGATTGGGGTCGTCCTCCAGGGGGAAGAACCACTTGCAGTCTCCACAGCTCATCCTCTTACCTCCTTGCATGTCCGCACGAGGCTCTTATCCTCCCACGGTCACCTCTATGCCTTTTTCCTCCAACACGTCCAGCAGATCGTCGACTTCGCTGACGGCCAGGCTGCCGACGTCCTTGTAGGGCCAGTCGCGCCCCAGCCAGCGGTACTTGTCCTGGCACCAGTTGTGGAAGGGCAACAGGTCCACCCGCAGCAGGGACTTACCCAAACCCGCCAGGAACTCCGCTACCTTCTGCATGTGCTGCACGGAATCGTTGAAGCCCGGTATGACCGGGATGCGCACGATGATGCTCTCGCCCGCTTCCGCCAGCCTGGTGAGGTTGGCGAGGATGGGGGAGTTGCTGACCCCCGTGCGCAACACGTGCTGCTTGCCGCTCAGGCACTTGATGTCGTAGAGAAAGATGTCCACGAACGGCCGCAGCCCGTCCAGCACCTCCCACTCGCAGAAGCCGCTGGTGTCGAGGCAGGTGTGTATGCCCCGTTCCTTGGCGCCTTTGAGGAGCGCCAGGGTGAAGTCGGGGAAGGCGGTGGGCTCTCCGCCGGTCACCGTCATGCCCCCTCCGGAGTTGAGGTAGAAGGGCATGTCCCTCTCCACCTCCTCCAAGACCTCCTCGACGCTCTTGGGCTCTCCGACCCTTGCGAGGGCGCCGTAGATGCATGCCTCGACACATGCCATGCAGAGGTCGCAGCGCGAGGAGTCGATCTTGTAATAGTGGTCGTTCTCCTCCTCGGCTCCCAGGGCGATGGGGGGCTGCACGGCCCCCTTCTCGCACGCCGAGAAGCATCTCCCGCACTGCGTGCATAGCGACTGTTTCCAGTAGATCTCGGGACCGAAGTCGATGCACTCCGGGTTATGGCACCAGGCGCAGTTCAGCCGGCAGCCCTTGAGGAACACGGTGGTGCGTATGCCCGGCCCGTCGTTCACGGAATAGCGCTGGATGTTGGTGACCAAGGCCTGCAGTCCCATCTCCACACCCCCACTTTCCGCTTCCCGTCGGGAAGGCCACCGCCTTCCCGACGGGCGCGGCGCGCGATGCTCTTCCACCGTGCCGCCTAGGACTTCTCGAGGGTCTTCTCCGCCTGCTCCTCCTTCAGCTCGTCGACCACCACCCACCCGTAGCATTTCGGGCACTCCCGGTAGGCGGTCTCGGCGTCGAGGGTGGTGTTGTAAAGGTAGCGGAATTCGGACTTCACGCCCTCGTAGCCGCAGTTTTCGCACTTGACCATGCTCTCATACCTCCTCGCTGTTTTCTCCGCGTCCGGATCCCCGCGTAGCCCTTGCGCCGCGCAGCCTGGCGGGAACGGAAAGGGGAGGGTTGCGCGCCTCCACGCCCTCCACGATGACCAGCTCGCCGCAGGAGGGGCACCGCCTCAAGGTGGCGGGCCCCGTCCCGCCGGCCTGGGCCACGTAGGCGAACTCCGCCAGGGATCCTCGACAGCCGCAGTAGCCGCAGGTGATCATCTCCGACCTCTATCCCGCCGCGCTCCCTACTTCTCCCTCAACTGCCGCTGGGGGCGGAAGGTGGGGTCCCACATGAACTCGCTGGTATCGGTGCGCATGCGGTCGATCTCCACGAACTGGGGACAGTCCGCGGCGTCGGTGTTGTCGAAGACCACCTTGTTCTTCTCCCCGTCCTTTATCGCCGCGCAGAAGCCGTCTCCCGCCGCGGAGGCGGAGTTCTGCCGAAAATTCCTGCACATCGCGCAGGCCTTCTCGGGCATTTCCCGCCGCCCTTTGGTGATGGCGCCCTGGATCCATTGCTGGCGCATCTGTTCCCAATCGGTCATCGCTCTACCCCCTTCTCGAGCCTCTGGAGCCGAAACGGAGACGCCGCCGCGCCATCAGGCGCCCAGCTCCTGCACGTTGCGGGCGATGATGGTGTCCTGGGTCTTCTTGTTCAGGTCCACGAAGTGGGCGCTGTAGCCGGCGATGCGCACGATGAGCTCGGGATACTTCTCGGGGTCCTTTTGGGCCGCCTTCAGGGTCTCGTTGTCCACCATGTTGAACTGCACGTGGTCGATGCCCAGCTCCGCCCAGGTCTTGATGTAGGAATACCAGATCTGGAACCCCTTCTCCCCCGCGAGCTGCTGGGGGGAGAGCCTCTGGTTGAGCAGGGTGGCGCGCACGTCCCCGATGTGGTCTATCTTGGCCACCGAGCGCAGCACCGCCGTGGGCCCCTTCTTGTCCAAACCCGCCCCCGGAGAGCAGCCGCCGTCGTAGAGGGTATCGCCCAGCCGGCGGCCGTTGGGCAGCGCCCACACCTTGGTGGCGTTGGTCACGTAGGCGGCGATGTTCTCCGGCAGGGGAGGCCAGGGGTTGCCGGTGGGGTCCTTGATCTCCCAGGAATGCTTGGCCACGTCCTGATGGCAGCGCACGTGGATCTGGTCCACGTAATCGTCGTCGTTGCCCCACTTGGGCGCGCGCACGAAGTCCATGCGCATCTCCTCGTAGCCCTCCCAGTTGGCCTTCAGCGCCTCGATGAGCTGGGGCATGGTGTACTTCTTCTCGTCGAAGACCAGCTTCTTCACCGCCGCCAGGCTGTCGCCGGTCTCCATCCAGGCGAAGAAGGTGATCCAGGAGTTGCCGCGCTCGCTGGGGTGCGAGGAATCGACGCCCAGCTCCACGCAGCGCTCGTAGAGCCCGGAGAGCAGGGGCCTGGGATCGAGGTATTGCGCCATGTAGCGGCCGCCGTTGGTGAGTTTTACCAGGGTGTCCATCATCCACTTGATCTGGGTGTACCAGGCCTGGTAGAGCTCCTCGAAGGACTCGAACTTGGAGGCGTCCCCGGTGTGGGGCCCGAACTGCATCTGCAGGGTGTTGTCGTAGCCGTCGAAGAGCGCGTACTCGATGGCCTTGGCGGCGATGATGGTGGCGTTGGCCATGCGGAAGGGCTGGCAGCCCAGCTTGGTGTCCGGGCAGGGAGACATGCAGGCCTGGTGCACCCAGCGGCGCGCCTCCCTCAAGGGGTGCTTGTGCCAGTGCATGGCGTTGGTGATGAGCACGGGGTCGTTGCGCATGGAAGGATATCCCAGCCCCTGGCGGATGCACTCGAAGACCTGGCGCAGGGTGGACATCCTCACGCCCGGGTGGTAACGGAAGGCGAAGGTGGGATTGGCGACGCGCACCAGCCTGGCCGCCTCCAGCAGGCAGTCGGTCATGTCGTTGCAGGCGTCGGTGCCGTCCTCGTTCACGCCGCCGATGGTCCACACCCAGGTGCCGGTGATCCCCTGCAGGGTGTCGCGGGCCAGCATGAGCCAGAACCACCCCACCTCGTAGCAGCGGATGAGGAACTCGCCCGTGAGGTCGATGGCCTCCTCGCGGGTGAGGATCTTGTCCTGGTTCACGTCCTTTTCGTAGAAGGGACCGTGCCAGTAGTCGGGGCGTGCCGGCCAGGCGCCCTCGCAGGCCTCGTAGCGGCAGGCGATCTGGATGAAGTGGTCGAACTGCAGCGATTCCTGCAGGTGCTCGGGCGGACGTGCCGGCACCTTCTCGCACACCTCGGCGATGCGCAGCAGCTCCTCCTTGCGCTTGGGGTCGGTCTCGAAGTTCTCGGCGATGATCTTCGCCAGGCGGCTGTAACGGCGCGCCCAGCGTATCACCGCCTCCAACACCACCTTCATGGACTTCCAGACGTCGATCTTCTCGTAGTAGGGAAGCTCATCGGGGTCGGGCACCTTATTGTAGATATGCTCCTCGGCTTCGGCTATCTTGGCGTCGATCTCGGCCAGGATGCCCTCCAGACCGAGGCGGAACATGTAGTCCCACTGCTTGGTGGCGTACCCGATACGCGAGATGGGCAACCCCCACCCGATGACCCCGGTGAGGAGCTTGACGATCTCCTCGGGCGGCACCAGGTTGAAGACCTTGGCGCCGGTGCAGATGGGGTTCCAGAAATCGCACAGCTCGCGGATGAGCGTCAGGTTCTCCTCCTCCGGCTCCGGGATGACCGTGCGGTCGTTGTAGAGATCCTCGTTGAGCAGGAAGAGGATCTCGGGGTGCCAGATTATGGTGTGCGGGCGCGAGCCCAGGTATCCCATGATCTGCGCGTTATCCTGGATGAAGATGGTTATATTGTCGAACACGTTGGCCAGGGCCTTGGCGTAGCGCATGCGCAGGCTGTCCGCCTCGTTGGCCTTGAAGGCCTCGGTGAAGAGCACCGCCCTCTCCAGGTCCACCTTCACCCCGGGATTGTACCCCGAGCCCTTGGCCCCTTTCTTCCATACCGCCTTGCGCAGGTAGTCGAGCCGCTTGGAGCGCTTGTGCTCGGCCCACCACCACCATTGCCCGCTCTTTTCGATCTCCTCGATGGTCCTCGTCTCTACCGCTGACATCACCTACCCCCTTCTCGCATTCTCTCCAACGTCTCCGGGATTTTGCCACCAGGAACTCAACCCCTTGGAAATCGTGAACCAGTGACTGCCGTCCCCCTTCGATCAACCCCCC
>JACVJD010000029.1 GCA_015711825.1 Candidatus Solincola daggyaiensis | reverse complement strand
ATATCCACTCCTCGACGCCCGGGCCCGTGTATCCCTCGGCGAAGAACCAGCGCTTGGCCCCCACGCCCTCCTCGCCGTAGGCCTCGGCCCGCTGGGGGCGCCATATCCCCGCCAGGGCCAGGGCCCCCAGCACGCTTCCCGCCAGCAGCAGGGCCGAGAGCAACCCCGCCAGAAGCACCTTCCCCGGGCTTAAGACCACCACCCTCACCTCTGCCTTCATCTCCGCTCCTTTCCGCTTTACCAGGGTTTTCCTATCTCGCGACCTGTTACCATATCATCCCAGGGGGCTCGCCAGCTTCCACATCATCGAGATTCTCACGCTTCCATATCGCAACCGTCTTTAATAAAGGGTCACGTAGCGGGTCGTCGAGGAGCTGTTGCCGGCGTCGTCGGTCACCGTCAGGGTGACCGGTATCCTCACGGGTATGACGTTGCTCTCGAAAACGTGGTAGATGCTCACACCGCCGCCGCCGCAGCTCCACGCATAGGAGACGATGTGGCCGTCGGGATCATGGCTGGCGGAGGCGTCCAGCAGCACCTGCAAGGGGGACCTCCCCTCATCGGGGAGAAGGGTGAAGGAGGCCACGGGCAGCGCGCCCGCAGAACCCTGCGACGGAAGGGGAGGCCCCGCCGGCGCCTCGCCTCTTTCCTTCACGGCGAAGTCATCCCCCTCGCCTGGACTCACTGCGCCTTTCCCCATCGCAGCGCCCTCCTGTATCGAGCTGTCGATATCTCCCCTCCACGAATGCGTAATGTCTTCCCCGTCACCGCCTGGCCCGGGATCGTCCTCGCTTTCCGACCAAGCCCTGTGCCTTCCCAGCAGGGCCGCAGGAGACGCCACTTCCTCCCCGGCGTAGGAGCCTCCCGCCGAGCTGCCGGCAGGCGCCTTTTCCCCTCCTTGCGGAAGAAACGAGAGAGCCGTGCCGCCGACAAGCGCCAAACATAAGATGGCGCAGAGGGAAAGGGCGGCTGCCCTGAACCTTTTCCCCTTGCGTCCCGGAAAGCGGCGCTCAACCTTCGTGCCGCGCCGTTTTTGATGGCCGCCCTCGGGAAAACTGGAGGCAAAGCCCCTGGACGACCTCGAGGCTCGGCTGCCCAATATGGACCAGGGTCCTTCCGGCCCCGAGGCGGTCCCGCCCGCGCCTTCCACGCGCCCGCCGCCCTCCTTCCGCCTCGAGTCGCGATTCCCGACCGCCGCATCAAACCCTTTCAAACCGGGCTCGGCTTCCCCCGCCGTCGCGCCGCCTTCGCCACCGGCCATGGAAAAGCGATATCTTTCCAGCAACTCACCGGCCGACAAGGCGCCGGGGTTATCGGCAGCTCCCATGCATTCCTGGGCCAGCTCCGCCGCCGCAGCGCCGCAAGGAGACGAATCCCCGTCTCGCGCCTGCAAGAGCAACCTTTCCACCAGCCTCCCCAATGCGAAGAGATCGGCCTCGGGCCCCGCTTCGCCGCCGTCCATCACCGGCGGGCTGAAGAAATAGAAATCGGGAACGGCCACCTCCTCCAAGAAGCGCGCGAAGAACTCGCTCCTCAGGGCGGGGTCCTTGAGGAGTACTCGTCCCCTGGGGCGGTAGAAAACGTTACGCGGGTTTATGAAGAGGTGAACGAACCCGGCCCCGTGCAACCCCTGCAAGATGCGCAGGATCTCGATTGCCAGAGCCATTATCTCCCCGCAGCCGAGGGGCCCTCCCATGCGCAGGTAGTCTTCGAGGGAGGGCTCGCCCACCTCGGGGAACGCCATGTAGTACCCCTCCTCCTCCTCGAGGAGACCGCCCTCCAAGGGCATGAGCATGCCCGGGAGGTCAAGGGCCCTGGCGAGGTTGAAAGCCTTTAAGTATTCGAGGCACAGATCCTCCAGCCCCTCACTGACCTTCACCACCGCCCTCTCGCCGAGGAGGGTGTCCTCGACCAAGTGAGTAACGGCGACGCCGTTGCCGCCGCGTGTCTTGAGGAGCGCGAACTTTTCGGCGATTATCTCGCCGCCCATATGCCCTCACCCCCGGGTTTACCGGCATTTTCCCGACCATGAGCGCAAGCGGCATTATTTTATAAATAAAAGCTTAATATGTCAACATGTATATGTTTACAGATTTATACTATTAACAGGAGGGTCGTCGTATTACTGTGATGTGGGATTCCGGTTCGTTCCCGGCTTGCACCATATTATAACATCCTTACCACCGTTAGGTTACTGCAAGGTACGGTCCGGGTAAGCTACGCAGCATCCTCGAACGTCGCACAACATCACCATCCCACGTTGTGCGCCAAACGTGAATCGAAGCGTGAATCCCGTTCTTTTCCGCTTACATCGCCCTATCCCGGCCGAACAACTATATGCCCCCGCTCGGCGAAGATGCTCGGGGTTTTGCTGCAGAGAACCTTTCCTGGAGAGACCCTTTTCTAAAGAACTTAAGAGATCCTCCGAAACGGGAAAAAGGCCAGCTGGTCTGTCGTTTATGGAAAACACCAAGTCGGAAAGGGGTCTTGACCATGCCTGAAGATCCTTTAAGAGCATAAACCGTGCCCGCTTCCTACGATAACCTCAGGCACGCAAGAGAAGACGCGATATTCTTCAAGGAACCGTGAAGCGGAAAGCGCTGCCTCCCCCCTCACGGGGCTCGCACCAGATGTGCCCACCGTGGGCCTCCACTATCTCTCGCGCGATATATAAACCCAAGCCTATACCCCCGGTGGTGTGATGCAAAGCGTCCTCCACTTGGTAGAAGCGCTCAAAGATGAGCTCGCGGTCCCTTTCGGGCACGCCCACCCCGCGGTCCAGAACCGAGAGCACCGCCATCTCGCCCCTTTCCCCCGCTTCCTCCAGCGATACCTCCACGGGAAAGGTGGCGGGAGAGTGGGCGACGGCATTGTCGAGGAGTATGACCAGCACCCGCAGGATCTTCTCCGCGTCCACGGCGCGAGGGGAGCTGGATGAGGGCAGCTTGAGCTCGAAGCGCCTTCCCCTCCTCTTTTCCTCCATCTCCCTCACCGCTCGCTCGATTATCGGCTCCAGGCGCTGCGGGGAGCGACGCACCGTGAAGCGCCCGCGCTCGATGCGCGAGACGTCCAGCAGCTCCTTGATGAGCATGTCCAGGCGATCGGCCCCCTCGTCTATGATGCCCAGATACTCCCGCCGCTCCCTCTCCCCCAACTTGTCCCCTAACCTGGCCAGGGTCGCCGCGTACCCCTTCATGAGGGTGATGGGATGGCGCAGCTCATGGGAGGCCACGTCGACGAAATCCTTCAGGCCCAGCTCATACGAGAGGCGCTCCTCCTCCACCGAGAGGGCCCGGGCCAGCATGCCGACCAGTTCCCTATCCTCATGGGTGAAGGCACGTGGTTCGTGATCGAAGACGCAGAGGGCGCCGGTGGTCCCCGCCTTTCCTGCCACCGGGCAGGCGAAGAAGGATCGGAAGCCGTACCTCGATACCAAGTGGTCACGCGCGAGGTCGGCCTCGGAGGAAAGGTCTTCCACCGCCCAGGGCCCGCGCAGGTCGCGGCGCACCATCTCGCCGGCGATGCTGGCCCCCGCCTCGTCGAACACCGTGAATCCCTCCTCCCCTGGGGCGGTGGAAAGGATGGAGAGCCGCCCCCCTTCCAGGCGGCAGTAGGCGGCGAAGGGCGCTTCGAGGACGTCCCGGCAGCAGGAGACGATCTTCTCCATGTTCTCGAAGAGATCCGCCCCCAGGCTGAGGAAGAGGTGGTTTACCCGCTCCAGCTTACGGTGTGCCGCCACGCGGTCGGTGACGTCGCGCATGTTGATGATGATGCCGCGCACCGAGGGGTGGTCGAGGCAGTTGCTGGCCGTTACCTCCACCTCCCTACGGGATCCGTCGCGGTGATATACCCCGAACCGGCGGTTTAAAACCACCTCCCGGTTCTCGAGGACGAGGCGCAAGGCCTCCATCGCCTCGGCCTTATCCTCGCCGACCACGTGATCCAGCACCATCTTGCCCGTTTCCTCGTCCGGATCATATCCCAGCACCCTCTCCACCGAAGGGCTGACGAAGGTCATTCTCCCCTTCTCGTCGATGACCAGGATGACGTCGTGGGCTTTTTCGATCAGGGAGCGGAAGCGCTCCTCGCTCTCTGCCAGTTCCTCCTCCAGGCGCACATGGGCGCTTATATCCGTTACCGAGACGAGCACCGCAGGCCTGCCCTCGAAGAGCACCGGCTTGGAGTAGAGCTCCGCCCATTTCAGCTCTCCCGAGGGGGTCTTCACGCGGAAAACGTAGCTCTGGACCTGGCCCTCCTCTCCGCGCTGCTTGCGCCTCGCCTGCTCGCGCACGAATTCTCGGTCCTCGTGGTGGATGACGTCGAGGAACCCGCCCGGTCCCCAGGATAGGGCTTCCTCCACGGAGTAACCGAAGATGTCCGAGGAGGCCTGGTTGACGTATTTCAGCACGTCGTCCTGGAGGATCATGATGCCCATCATGGACTGCTCGGAGATGAGGCGGAACTTCTCCTCGCTCTCTCGCAAGGCCCGTTCCGCCTCCACGCGATCGGTGATGTCCCGGGTGTGAACCACCGCCCCCCGCACCGCGGGGTCCTGCAAGAGGTTCTTTCCCACCGCCTCGCATACCCTCCAGGAGCCGTCCTTGCTCCGCCAGCGGAAACGCACGTGGGTGGTGTAGCCCTGGACTCCGAGGCCCTCGGCGATGGCCGCGCTAATGGCCGGGAGGTCCTCGGGGTGCAGGAAGTCGAAGGCGTTCCTCCCCCTCAACTCCTCGGGCTCGTATCCGAAGATATCGCGCACGTTAGGGCTAACGAACTCCAGGGTGCCGTCGGGTTTCATGACGTTTATGACCCCGTAGGAGTTCTCGATGAGGGCGCGGTAATAACGCTCCCGGCGCTGCAGCTCCTTCTCGATCCGGCCCCTGCGCTCCACCTCCTCTCGCAGAAGCCGGTTGGCGCGTTCCAGCTCCCTGGTGCGCTCTTCCACCAGTTCCTCGAGGTGGAGGCGGTACATGCGCAGGTCCTCCTCGGCCTCCCTGCGCTCCGTGACGTCGCGGCAGATCACCATCACCAGTCTCTCCCCGTCCTCGGAGGTGATACCCCTGCCGGCGCCGTCCAGCACCCGCCAACTGCCGTCCTTTCTGAGGAAACGCGCCTCCAGGGAGACGGCTTGGTCGGGTTCCGCGGCAAGCCTCCGCAAAGCCTCCTCGACCCGCCCCATATCCTGGGGATGAACCATCTCCAGGGCGCTCCTTCCCAGCATATCCTCATCACCGTAGCCGAGGATACGTTCCACTGACGGGCTGTGGTAGCGGACGTTGCCTTCGGCGTCCATGATGCTCACGAGGTCGGTGGTGTTCTCGATGATGGTCCGGAAATGGCGCTCGCTAAGGCGCAGTGCCCGCTCGACGCGTTCCCTCCTCGCGCTTGCCTGCTCAAGGTCGGCCAGGCGCGTGCGCAAGCGTGCGTTTTCGTCTTGCGGGGCCTCGTCGGTCCGCTTTTCCTCGTGCATCTCGTCCCCTCCTGATAAGACTCATATCATAAATCGGCCGGGGCCGCGCTTTCCTTCATCCCGCACTATATGAAAGAATAAAACCAAGCGGCCTTGAAGGCGCTCGTTTATCTCCTCTGTATGATGGAGACGACGCCATGGCCGGTAAGGAGGGTTACCGGCATGACATCATGCAGCCGTTGCGGGGGCGAGCTTGTGGAGGGAGCGGCCTACTGCCACGCATGCGGAGAGCCCGCGGGCGCTTCCTCCCATGGGCCGGATGGCGCGCAGCCGCCCGAAACCGCGGGCTCTTCTCAGGGCGAGCCCTCCATGCCCACGCCTAACCCGCCCTTTCCGCCCGCCAGCGCGCCCTACCCCCCTCATGGCGTCCAGCCCGGCGCGCCGCCAGGCGTATACCCGCCGACTCCCTTCGGCGTTCCCTTCCGTCACGAAGGAGCTGCTTTACCGCCGCCCCCCGGGGCCTCATCACTCCCATCATCCGGGGCGGCTTTTCCTTCACCTTTTGGGGATACGGCCTATAAGCGACCGTCCGGGGGGCGGACCAACGGATGGGCGGTCGCCTCGCTGGTTCTGGGGGTGCTTTCCTTCATGTGCCTGCCCCTGCTGGGCGGGATCCTCGCCATCGTCTTCGCGCTGGTGGCCAGGTCGCGTATGCGGGAACCGCAGGGGGAGCTGAAGGGAGGAGGGGCCGCTACCGCCGGGCTTGTCTTGGGGGTAGTAAACCTAGCCGTTCTGCTGTTGCTGGCGGCTCTGGCCGTGCCGGTATCCATTCATTTCCTGGGCAAGACCCGTACCGTGACCAGGACGGTGTCGCCCCAGGGTGCGCAGAGCGTGGTGGCGGAGCTGAAGGCGCGCTCCGGGGAGGTGGAAGTTGAGGGAGGTGCGGAAGGCCTCTTCGAGGGCACTTTTACCTTCAACGTGGAGGACTGGGAACCCAGCGTGGAATATTCCGTGCGCGGCGAGGAGGGCAGGCTATCCGTGACCCAGGGCGGCGATTGGTGGGCCCCGGACTTCTGGCTTTCACGCAACCGATGGCTCGTGCGCCTCGCGGAAAAAGTGCCCCTGGAGCTATGGGCAGATCTCTCGAGCGCTGAAGGGGTATTCCGCCTGGGAGGAACAGCCCTGCGCTCGCTGGAGGTGGAATCCGGCAGCGGCGACATAGAAGCGGAGCTCTCCGGAAAGATGGCCGAGCTGGGACGCATCGAGATCACGCAGGGGAGCGGCGGGGTGAGCCTGGATATGCGCGGAGACTATGCGTCATACGTGCAGATGGAGGTGGAAAACGCCAGTGGGCGCACCGAGATAGATCTGCGGGGACACTGGGAAGGCGGCCTGGGAGGGCAGGTCAAATGCGGCTCCGGAGACGTTACCCTTTACCTGCCGGAGGAGTACGGCGTGCGCGTGAGGGTGCACAAGGGGTCGGGGCGCCTGCACGCCGAGGGCATGATCCTGGAATCCAGCGACCCGGAGGGCGCCTTGTACGTCAACGGCGCCTTCCGCGAATCGCCGGTGACCCTGCAGATCGACCTGGAGTGCTCAAGCGGGGACATCGTCCTCAAGGCCGGCGATTGATCGTTTTCATCTCGGATCGCCGTTCTCATATGACGGTGGCTTCAGCGATATCTCACCTCCACCATATCTCCACCGGGCTGTCGAACGCACGCCGGAAGCGAGCTCCCGCGCAAGAGCGCCGCCGGGACGCCGGAACCTGAGCGGGGATAGAACGATCCCCGACCATGGGCAGTCGAGGGCCCACGCATGCGCGCTGCCGATCCACCTCCCCAGAAACCGGGACCTCTTGCCAGCGAGGACCCGCGCATACGCGATGACGCAGCGCAAGAACTCGGGTGGAGAACTCACCTCCAGAAGCGGCTTCCCCGAGCCGCCGGTGCCCTGGCGGATCCATCCCGGGCGCTCAAACGAAGGCTTCATCCTCTCAGTCGGGATCGGTCGCGCGCGCTTGCAGGCACGGGGATGGCGAGGGCTCGTGACCCAATGTCACAGGCGGACGGAAAAAGCCCGGCGCACCCTGGCGAAATATGGGAATTATTACCTTCCGAGCCATATGGGAGTCTCGCCGGCCGGGCTCGGCTCGAAGCAAGGCCTAGAGGGGGAACTGCTCGAAGCGCTCGCGCCCCGCCTTGCATATCGGGCAAACCTCGGGCGGATTGCCCCGGGCGGCCAGGTAACCGCACACCTTGCAGCGCCACAGGGGCACCGGCGGCCCATCCCCTCCCAGAGAAAACTGCTCGAAGCGCTCGCGCCCCGCCTTGCATATCGGGCACACCTCGGGCGGATTGCCCCGGGCGGCCAGGTAACCGCACACCTTGCAGCGCCACAGGGGCATGCTTTCCCTCCCCGCACGCGCCTTAGCCCTGCTTTCCTCCCGCTTGCGCTCCAGTTCCTCGGGTTCGGGTCTTCGCTCCGGTATCTGGCCTTTGATCTCTCGCTTGCCTTCCAGGACCTCTCGGGAAACGTAGAGGGCGCAGTAGCACTGGCCGTACTCATCGAGATCGGCATCGCGGTAGTCACAGGGACAGATGATGTCCAGGTCCCTCTCCATCACCCCTTCTCCCATACGACAGGGGCAAAGGAGATAGCCGTAACGTTTCCGATTTACCAGCAGGCCCTCCGCCAGCATGAGGGTCATCTCGCGATCCGGGTTGAGGTGATATCCGCCCTCCTCCGCTTCCTTTTCCAGACGGTCACGGAACTCCAACACCTCAGGCTCGAAATCGGGGTTCAAGGCCGTTTATCCCTCCTCGTCCTCTCCGTGTTGACTCTGCTCTGTAGCGGGGAAAAAGACCCGCTAAGGAAGCGCGGCTCAAAGGAGCGCTTCCCGGTATTTATCCTCGTTGAATCCCGCGATGACCTCTTCGTTATCGATGACAAGGGTGGGAAATGTCTTCCGAGGGTTTCGCCTCTTTACCTCCTCGAAAACCTCCTTCTGAGAATCTCCCTCCAGGAGGTCCACATACACATAGCGATAGGGGAGCTTGTTCTCATCCAGGAAGCTCCGGGCCTTGCGGCACCAGCCGCAGGTGGAAAGCGCGAAGAGGATCAGGTCGTGCTTACCTTCTTCCCCCTCCACCATCTCGAGATACTCTTCGAACATCTCCATCTCCTTTTTCCGACACTCAGGTCCCGCCACAAGGACCATTATTCCCGCGGCTAGTGTCAGTAAACCACTTGCCAATCCCCATTCAGAGAACAGACCGGATTGATCGAAGGGATTCCTTTCGCGCTGCCCTTATCCATGCGTGATCGCAAACCACCATTTCGCGCCGTGCCGGTCTCTGCTCCTTTCTCCTCTCCGCACTCAGCTTCGCCGCCCTATCTCCCCCCGGCGCGCTCTGAGACACCATCTTACGGGAGACCAGGCGATGTTCTGAAATGCGCATCTCAAACACCTGCGATGCCGCTTTTACGCTTCTCTATTAATTTGGATAGCATTAGTATTCTTACTAGTCAAAATCGATTATTATTCATAAAATACCTCCTAGATAGGTCTTCATATACAGACACCTCACATTGTATAATAGTATTTGCTTCTTGTTACTTTCGTTGACTAGGGGGTCATAATCAGTTGCTAGGGAGGTAATCATGGGTGATCTTAACCGTAAGCTGGGAGCGTTCGCCGCGAAGATGGCGAACAATAAGGACTTCGTCTCCGGGATGATCTCCGGCGTCGACCCCAAAGTGGTGGCGACGGCGATCAACGAGAACAAGGACCTCATCAGCAGGACCATGGCCTACCTTGACCCGGAAATACTGGCGGGAGTGATAAACAGCAACCCTGACTTCATGGCCAAGGTGATGAAAAGCCTGGATGCCGCGGCCATCGCCAAGGCCATGAACAAGAACCAGCGCTTTATAACCAAACTGATCGAGAACACCGACCCTAACGTTTTCTCGCGCTCGGTGAACGTGGTGTTCAACAAGATGCGCAAGGCGACCTACCGCCCCGCTTCTGCGGAATCCGAGGAATAACGCGAGGGGCTGGACCTTCTTCCCGCCTGAACCGCATCCTCATCGTTATCGATCGAATCCCTCGCAAAGAGGGGGCTACGGTTTCGCCTTCACCGAGGCAGGAGAGGGGCACCATTGCCTTAAAGGAGGTCAGGGTCTTGGCAGCTTCGGGTAGGCGCGGATGGCGGAGGTGCCGGGACTTCCCGTTGCAAGTATAAAGTACCGCGGGATGCGGGCGCCCAGATGATGCGGCGGTGCTCTCCTGAAGCGTGCAGTCTGGATCCTGTTTCCAGCTCCCCCGCAAAAACAAGAAAGAAAGCGCGTTGGATTCCTTCCTGCGTCCTCGAATCATGCTACCATGTTCTTGGCAACCGGGAACGCAGCGGCTGTCATAATCACTCGCATATGCGCTCCCGTAGGACCGGCATGGTTGAAAGAAGGTAGGGGTGATGCGATGGCCTCCGATGTGCTGGAGCGTTTCCGACCCCTCTTCCAACCCCGCAGCATAGCGGTGGTTGGAGCGACGGACAACGTTTTCAAGCTCGGTTTCCACGCCCTCACCGCCGTAACCGCAGCCGGGTTCGAAGGGGAGGTCTTCCCCGTAAACCCCAATGCGGGGGAGGAGATCCAGGGGCTCAAGGCCTACCGCTCCATACGCGAGCTTCCACGCGGCGTGGATCTATTCATCTACGCTATCCCGGAGAGGCTGGTGGTGCCGGCGGTGAGGGAATCGGTGGAGATGGGGGCAAGGGCGGGGGTCATCTTCGCGGGGGGCTTCCGTGAAACGGGCCCCGAGGGCCTGCGCCTGCAGGAAGAGCTGGTGAGTATCGCCGAAGGCGGTGGCATGAAGATCATCGGACCCAACTGCATCGGCATCGTGAACAAGCACGCCCGCCTCAACGCCACCTTTGCCAGCCCCCTGGCCTGGTTTCCGGAAGGAAACGTGTCGGTGGTGAGCCAGAGCGGCGGCATGGGCAACAGCATCCTCAACGAATTAATGGACGAGAAGGTGGGGATATCCAAGTTCATAAGCATAGGAAACCGCGCCAATGTGGAATTCTCGGACATGGTGGAATACCTGTCCGAGGACCCCCACACCTCCGTGATCTGCCTCTTTATCGAGGGACTGGACGACGGCGGGTCGTTTCTGAAGAAAGCCCGCGCCGCCTCACGCAGAAAGCCGGTGCTGGTTTACAGCCGCGGCTATACCGCCAGCTCCTCTCGCACCGCCCTGTCTCATACCGGCTCGGTAGCGAGCTCCGAGGAGGTATACCGCGGGGCGTTCCTCCAGGCCGGGCTCCTCCAGGTGCACTCCGGCTCGGAGATGGCCGCCACCTGCAAGGCTTTATCCATGGGCGGCATGCCCGCCGGAGACGGGGTTTTCATCTCCACTCACTCCGCGGGACCGGTGGTGGCCATTTGCGATATCTGCGAGCGTGGAGGCCTGCGCTTCCCGCCTCTTAAGCCGGAGGTGGCAAGGGCCATGGCCTCTTTCCTGCCCGAGCATGCCGTAGCGACCAACCCCCTGGACATGTTCGCCTTCGCCTGGACCGACACCACCCTCTACCTCAGAGCGGCCGACCTCGCCCTGGGACAGGAGGACATACACTGCGCCATGGCCGTCTTCGTCACCGGGGGCGGTGCGGGGCCGGTGTTCCCCTCGCGCGAATACGCGGATATAGGCCGCAAGCACGGCAAGCCGGTCTTTCTATGCCTCATCACCCCCTGTGCCCTGGCACATGAGATCGCGGAGGCGCAGTCCCACGGGGTCATAGCCCTGAGTTCCCCCGAGAAGGCGGCGCAGGTGTTGGTAAACCTCAAGCGTGGCCGCTCGCTCCTTTTACGCGAGTATGATGGTACTGCGTCGTTTCGGTAAGCTCTTTTACGGCTGAATAAGCTGCAAGGCAGCCCTGTCATGCCGGTAGAACAAGTAAGCCCAGGGAGGGAAAAGGATCTCTCCCTGATCTCCGCTACGGCGACCACGGCACTTCGCACAGCCTCCGAAGCTAAAGGGATATGGGGAAGAGGGGGATAGTCGGTGGAAATGCCCCTGAAAAGCGACTAAAATCTAGACGGTGATCTTATGCCGAGATTCGGTTTGGGCAGAAAGAGCATCGCGCAACTCGAAAGAGAACGCGATGTCGAGGGCATCATCGAGTTCCTTTCAGACGACGATGACAAGGTCGTTTTCCAGGCCATCGAGGCCCTCACGCGCATCGGCGACAACCGGGGCATCGAGGCTATTATGGCCCTGGTGGCCGGCGCGTCCACGCGGGACATCGTGCGCGCGAAGGCGTGGCTCGCCCTGGACGTAGGCCTCGCGCGAGAGGCGAAGAAACGCACCGACTGGACCTGAGAGCGGGCATCTATCATGGCGATCCCGGAATACCCCAAGCTACGGCGCCTGGAGGCCTTCCCGGCGAGACAGCAGGGCAAGGAAGTGATCGCCCTGCGCGACCCCGAGGGATACATGCGCAACCTGGTGGTCCTGCAGCCTCCCATCTATTTTATAGCATCCCTGTGCGACGGTACGCGCTCCCTGCGCGACATCCAGGCCGCATACGTGCGCCGCTTCGGCGACATCATAACCAGCGACCAGGTAGCGGCGGTGGTGAACGAGCTTGACCAGAAAATGCTCCTGGACAGCGAGGAGTTCCGGGCCTATAAGCGGCGCCTGGATGAAGAATACCTCGCCCTGCCCAACCGCCCCATGTCCAGCGCCGGCAGCGCCTACGCCGCCGACCCGCGGGCGCTGCTGCAACAGGTACGCTCCATGCTCATGGAGGCCGGCGAGCCGGAGCTGCTGCCCGACGGTCTCCCGACGGGGGTAGTTGCTCCTCACATCGACCTGGAGCGGGGAAGGGAGTGTTACGGCAAACTGTACTCTCTGCTCGCGGTGTCCAGCGGGGGACAGGCACCGCTCCTGGTGGTGATCCTCGGCACCTGCCACGGGGAGATGGAGGGGCCCTTCGCGCTCACGCGCAAGAACTACCTCACGCCCTTCGGCCTGGTGGAGACGGATGCCGGCCTGGCCGAGGGCTTGGCGCAGGCGGCAGGGATGGACGGCCTTGGAGACGAGCTCTCCCACCGCTCCGAGCACTCCATTGAAGTGCAGCTTCCCCTTCTTTGCGTGATCTTCGGTGGCGCGGATCGCTTCCGCCTGCTCCCGGTAACCTGCAACTCCTTTCATCCTTTCATCGCCGAAGGTCGTTCCCCCTCCGACGACGCAGCGGTGAACGCCTTCCTAAACGCCCTCAAGGGGCTGCTCTCCGCCATGGAGGGAAGGGCCATGTTCATCGCCAGTGCCGACCTCGCCCACCTGGGCAGGCGTTTCGGAAGCCTCCTCCCCCTTGACGGAGTTTTGCTCTCCTCCGCCATCGCCAAGGACAAGGAGATGCTGCGCGAAGTGGAGGAGGGAGACGCCGAGGGCTTCTACTCCTATATCGCCGCGGAGAACGATTCGCGACATATCTGCGGTCTGCCGCCCATCTACACCCTGGCAAAGACGCTGGACGGCAGGAAAGGCATGCTGGTCGACCATTGCCACTGGTTCGACCCCCAGGAGGGCTCCGCGGTCACCTTCGCGGGCCTAGTCTTCCCCTGAGCCCGCCCGGAAAGTGGCCGCAAAAAAGATGGTCGGAAAAACGGGCGCGGAGCACGGCGACCACACGGGAGGGACACCTCCCGGCAGGCGGCCTCCCGTATCCAACCGGCCGCTGGCGCTGCTCCTGCTCTCCCAGTCCCTGGGGATGGTGGCCCGGGGCATCTATTTCGTGAGCCTGCCGCTCTTCGTGCTGGAGCGTACCGGTTCGGCCTTCTCCATGAGCCTGTCACTCTTCCTGGGGTTCGCTCCCTTCACCCTGGCCGGGCCCTTCGCGGGCGCGGTGGTGGACCGCTTTTCGCGCCGCGACCTCATCGTCCTCGCCAACCTCCTCTACGGCGCGGCCCTCTCCGCGCTGCCCTTCATGCACGCGCAGTACCTCATCTTCGCCAATGCCTTCATCGCCTCTCTTTTCGGCGTCATCATCGTGAACTCCATCTCGGCGCTCATCCCCGAACTGGTGGACACCAAGCAGCTCGCCAAGGCCAACTCCTTCTACACCTTTCTGCGTTCCGTGACCTATCTCCTGAGCATGTTCGTCACCTATTTCCTCATCGGGAGGATAGGAAAGGACCGCGTATTCTTTCTCTGCTCTCTCTTGCTCCTTCCCTCCGGCCTTATCTGTCTCGCTTTGAAGCGAGACCGCCCCGGCGCGAAGGCGGAGCGGGGAGAGCCCGCGGCGGGCCTAGCCACGGAGATCCCCCTTGGAGAGGACTACGCAGCGGGGGGAACGCCGGTAGGGATAGAGATACCGCTGGGAGCGCCCGCGATGGAGAGCGAAGTCCTGGCGCCCGGGGAGAGGGAAGGGACGGCCGCCGGCAGGTGGGGACGTGGTGAACGCGGCTTTCGTGACGCGCTGCAAATCCTGCGCTCCGACCGGCACGTGCGCGGGCTCACCCTCATGCACCTTACCTTCATGCCCATCTTCGGAGCCTTCGAGGTCCTGCTGCCCGTGTTCTGCGCCGAGAGGCTGAACAACGCCGACTACTACGCCCTGGTAAGCGCGGGGGTAGGGGCGGGCTTGGCAGTGGGGAGCCTGATCACCTACCGTCTCCTGGCCCGTTTCCGCCCCCTGGGGCTGGTGTTCGCGAGTTTCGTCGGCTACGCCGCCGGGGTTTTTCTATTCTCGCGTATCGGCTATCTCGCCCTGGCCCTGATCGCGAGCGCCTTCATGGGGCTGGTGGACGCCTTCGGGTTCACCACCTACGAATTCCTCAGGCAGCGAGTGGTTCCCTCCTCTTTGCGGGGACGCGTCTTCGCGATCATGGACGCCGTGGTCCTCCTCCCGCTGCCCGTGGGCTACCTGCTCATGGGCTATTTCGCCGAGCGAGCCCCCGTGGCCGACCTGGGTCTCTGGCTGAGCGTTATCGGCCTGGGCCTCGCGCTCCTCACCTTCCCGCTCACCCGCGGCCTGCCCTCGCTTACGGAAAAGCGGCAGGAGGCCGCGTCCTGATCAGGTGAGGCCAAAGCTTGCCCGCCCCATAGGATGGATTCCAGGCGCCAAATGCGCGCTTCCTCCCTTAGGTCACCGTGAATATACCGAGCCGATCGCCTTCAACCTCCTCATCCTTGCCTGGTCTTTGCGAAGAGGAGGGAGGCCGCGTTCACGCCTGCGTTGGTCATGGATCCCGCTCAGGGAGAGTTCTCGGGGAAGTGGCAGGCGACGCGGTGGCCGGGAGCCGTCTCCCCCAGCGGCGGCTCCTCCTGCAGGCATATTTCCTGAGCCTTCCAGCAGCGGGTGTGGAACCTGCATCCGCTGGGGGGGTCGATGGGGCTGGGGACATCCCCTTCGAGGATGATACGCTTCCTCTCCCTCTCCTTGACAGGATCGGGAAGGGGCACCGCCGACATCAACGCCACGGTGTAGGGATGCCGTGGATTATTATAGAGATCGTCGTGGGCCGCCCGCTCCACCACCTTCCCGAGGTACATCACCGCCACCTCGTCGCTGATATGCCGCACCACGGACAGGTCATGGGCGATGAATATGTAGGTGAGGTGAAAACTTTCCTGCAGTTCCTTGAGCAGATTGAGAACCTGGGCCTGTATGGAAACGTCCAGGGCGGAAACCGGTTCATCGCAGATGATCAGCTTGGGGTTCAGAGCCAGGGCACGCGCTATCCCGATGCGCTGCCGCTGTCCCCCCGAGAACTCGTGGGGATAGCGTATGAAGTGCTCGGGTTGAAGGCCCACCAAGGTGAGCAGCTCCACCGCCCGCCTCCTCCTCTCCGCTTTGCTTCCCTGCTTGTGGATGGCCATGGGCTCCATGATGATGGAGCCCACGCTCATGCGCGGGTTCAGGGAGGCGTAGGGATCCTGGAAGATGATCTGCATGGAGCGGCGCACCGTCTGCATTTCCCGCCGCTTTAGCTTGAGGATATCCCGACCCTCGAAGATTACCTCTCCCCGGTCCGCTCTGATGAGGCGCAACATGAGCCTCGCCAAGGTGGACTTACCGCATCCCGATTCCCCCACCAGCCCCAGGGTCTTGCCTTCCTGCACGTCCAGGCTCACCCCGTCCACCGCCTTTACCGTTCCCCCCAGGCGCGAGAGGATAAGCCCTTTTCCCACCGGGAAGTGCTTCACCATGTCGCGGGCCTCCATCAGCGCCGCCATCAGGACTTCACCCCCTGGCCGTGCTTCTCGAAATCCCCGGCGAAGTGGCATGCGGAGAGGTGACCGGACTCCGCTTCCACGAGAGGCGGCTCCTCCTGGAAACATATCTCCTCCGCGAAGGGGCAGCGCGGGGAGAAGCTGCACCCCGGCGGCAGATTGATGAGGGACGGCGGCGACCCGCCGATGGTCAGCAGACGGTCCTTTTTCTCGTCCAGGCGCGGCACGGAGCGCATGAGGCTCCAGGCGTAAGGGTGGCGGGAGTTGTAGTAGACGCGGTCGATGTCCGCGTATTCCACCACCTTGCCCGCGTACATCACCAGCACCGTCTCCGCCACTCCCGCCACCACCCCCAGGTCGTGGGTGATGAGCATCACCGCCAGGCCGATCTCCTGGCGCAACCTGGCTATGAGCTCCATGATCTGGGCCTGGATGGTGACGTCCAGCGCGGTGGAGGGCTCGTCGGCGATGAGCAGCTTGGGCTCGCATGAAAGGGCCATGGCGATCATGGCGCGCTGGCGCATGCCGCCGGAGAACTCGTGAGGATACATCTTATAGCGCCTCTCGGCCTGGGGTATCTCCACCATCTCCAGCAGCTCGACGGCCCTTCGCTTGGCCTCCCTGCGGTTAAGGCCGAGGTGGACCTGGATGGCCTCCCGGATCTGGCTTCCGATGGTAAACACGGGGTTGAGCGAGGTCATGGGGTCCTGGAAGATCATCCCTATATTGTTTCCCCTCACCTGACGCATTTCCCTGTCATTCATTTCCAGGAGGTTCCGTCCCTCGAAGACGATCTCCCCCTCCTCGATCCGCCCGGGCGGGCTGGGAACCAGGTTCATCACCGAGAGCGCGGTGACCGTCTTACCGCAACCCGATTCTCCCACCACCGCCAGCGCCTCTCCCCTGGCGATGGCGAAGGAGACCCCGTCCACGGCCCTTACCACTCCCTCCTGGGTATGGAACCAGGTTCTGAGGTTTCTCACCTCCAGGAGCGTATCCTTGCCGTTGGTCATCCCTACACGCTCCCTTTAAGCCTCGGGTCCAGGGCGTCTCTTAAGCCGTCGCCCAGGAGGATGAAAGCCAGCACGCTGACCACGATGGCCGTCCCGGGGATGAACATCATCCAGGGATCGGTGGTGTAGAAGGGCAGGTACTGGGCCAGCATATTGCCCCAGCTCGGGGTGGGGAGCTGTTGCCCCAGGCCCAGGAAGGCCAGCCACGCCTCGGCCAGGATGGCTCCACCCACGCCCATGGTGGCATAGACGATGATGGGCTGGATGGAGTTGGGCATGATGTGCTTCCAGATGATGCGCGCGTTGCCCGCTCCCATGGCCCGTGCCGCCTCCACGTATTCGTTTTCCTTCACCGAGAGGATGGAGCCGCGGAAGATCCTGGCGATGGTGGCCCAGCCCAGCACCCCAATGGCGATGAAGACGTTGATCAATCCCGGGCCCAGCACGGTCATGATGGCGATGGCCCCCAGCACGGTGGGAAAGGCGAAGAAGATGTCTGCGGAGCGCATGATCACCGAATCGCCCCATCCCCCGAAATACCCCGCCAGGGCGCCGAAGAAAAGCCCTATCACCAGGCTGATGAGCACGGCCACGATGCCCACCTCCACCGAGACCCGGCTGCCGTAGATGAGGCGCGAGAGGATGTCCCGCCCCAGGTCGTCCGTGCCCAACCAGTGCCGCCGGGACGGCGGCTGCTTCACCGACTCCGCCTTCTCCTGTGGAGTGGCGTTCTGGTCGTAGAGAGGGCTGTAAAGCGGGTCCTGGGGCGCGAGCCAGGGGGCGAAGATGGCTACCAAGACCAGGACCACGATGATCACCAGGCCCACCATGGCCATCTTGTTGTGGCGCAGGCGGTACCAGACGTCCGCCCACAGCGCGGTACGGCCGTGCACGCGCTGTTTCTCCAGCGCCAGCTCGAACTCCTCTATCTCCATGCCCAGGTCAGGCTCCTTGCCGGGGACGAGGTCCTCGGGATCCCGGTGGTCGCTCACTCAGGTCACCTCCGGGGACTCGCCCAGCCGTATGCGCGGGTCGAGGAAGGCATAGGAGATGTCCACGAGCAGGTTAATAAAGACCACGATGATCACCAGCACGAAAACCAGGCCCAGCACCATGGTGTGGTCACGCTGTATAACCGCGAAATAAAGCTTGTGACCCACCCCAGGCCAGTTGAAGATCATCTCCGTGAGCACCGCGGCTCCGATAAGCACACCGAAGTCTATCCCCAGGTAGGTAACCACCGGGATGAGGCCGTTGCGAAGGGCGTGCTTGTAGGTGACCCTGCGGTTGGAGAGGCCCTTGGCGCGGGCGGTCTGGATGTAGTCCTGTCTCATCACCTCCAGCATGGAGGAGCGCGCCAGCCGGGCCACGTAGGCGGTGGAAATAGCTGCCAAGGCGGTGGCGGGCATGACATAGTAACTCAGCCCGCTCCAGAAGCCGGATCCCGGCGGTGGGGCCCCGGAGTTGGGGAACCACCCCAGCCATTGCGCGAAGAAAAGCTGCATCAACCTGCCTATCCAGTAGATGGGCATGGCCACCAGCACCGAGGTGCTTATGGTCACCAACACGTCCCAGAAGGAATAGCGGGATACGGCGGATATGACTCCGGCCAGGATGCCGAAGATGACGATGATCACCTCCGCCACCAGCGCCAGCTTCACCGACCATGGCAGGCTTTCCCGGATGATGGACCAGACCGAGCGTTTGTAGGTGAAGGATTCGCCCAGGTCCAGCTTGAGGATGTTCTTTATATATATGCCCAGGCGCGTGAGGAAGGGTTTGTCGAGGTAGAACTTCTTGCGTATATTCTCCAGCACCTCCTCGGACGAGCCCTTGGGAGCGCGCATACGCGCGACATCGCCGGGGATGATCGCCAAGAGGAAGGAGATGAGAACCACCACTCCCAGGACCACGATCAGGGTCTGGTAGAGTCTGCGCAGAATGAAAACGAGCATCTAAACCTTGGACCTCTCCTCCGCTCTTCGAGGGCTTCGATAAAGTTAGCACAAGTGAAGGGGGCTCGCAAGGATGCCCCGCAAGCCCCCTCGGTATCCGTTATGCCGTCGTTTATTCCTTGAAGTAGACCATCTCCAGGGGAGTGAGGTCGTCGGGAGTGCGCATGTACCCGCCGACCTTGTCGCTGTAAACCCGCGACGTCTTGTAGAACATCAGGGGCATGATGGGCGCGTCCTCGAGTATCTTGCGCTCCGCCTCGCGGTAGAGCTCGATCCTCTCCTTTTCGTCGATGGTGCTGCGCGCCTCCAGCAGGAGCTTGTCCACCTCTTCGTTCTTGTACTGGCTCATGTTGTCCACGCCCGCGTTCCCCGAGTAGAAGAGCGGGTAGAGGAAATTATCCATGATGGGGTAGTCGGCCAGCCAGCCCAAGCGGAAGAAGGTCACCTGCTCGCCCTGGATGAGGTCGAGGTAGGTCCCCCACTCGTAGCCCTCGATGTTGAAGTTTACTCCGAGGTCTTTCAGGTTTCCCTGGATGAACTGGGCGATGGTGTCATGGCCCACGCCGGTGTTGTATCCCAAGGTGAGCTGGGGAAGCCCCTGACCACCAGGGAACCCTGCCTTCTCCAGCAGCTCCTTGGCCTTATCGGGGTCGTACTTGTACTCCATGGCGTTGGCCTGGTAACCGGGTATTCCCGGCGGCACGATGCCCGTGGCGGGGATACGCTGGCCTTCCATCACCACGTCGCACAGGGTCTGGCGGTCAACCGCCCAGTTGAAGGCCTGGCGCAGCTCCTTGCTGTCCTTCCAGGGCGCCGTGTTCATGTTGAAGCCGTAGTAGTAGATCCCCAGCATGGCCTTGAAGATGGCGCGCTCGCCATACTCATTTTCAGCCGCCTTGAACTGTCCCTGGGGGATCTGCGCGTCGTCGAGGGCCCCGGCCTTGAAGTCCTGGTAGGCGGTTTCCTCGTCCTGGTAGACCTTGAAGACCACGCCGTCAAGGTAGGGCTTATCGCCGTAGTAGTCGGGGTTCTTGTCCACCGTTATCTGCTGCTCGTGCACCCACTCCTTGAACACGAAGGGACCGGTGCCCACCGGGTGCTCGCTGAAGTTCTCGCTGCCGTACTCCTCCACCACTTCCTTGGGGATGGGCGAGAAGACGGGGTGAGCGGTATGGTACACGAAGTCGGCATAGGGGTAGGAGAGGGTGACCTCGAGGGTGTAATCGTCGATGGCCTTGACTCCCTCCAGGGTTTTGGCGGTACCTCCGGTCACCTCTTCATACCCCTTGATGGGGGACATGTGATAGGAGACCTCGCTGGCGGTGTCCGGGTTACATACCCGGTTCCAGGAATAGACGAAGTCCTCGGCGGTGCACTCACGCCCGTTGTGGAACTTCACGCCTTTTTTAAGCTTGAAGGTGAAGACGGTGGCGTCGTCGTTGACCTCGTAGGACTCCGCCATGGCCGGGACCAGCTCCATGGTCTTGGGATCGTTGTCCATGAGGCCGTCGAAGATCTGCTTGCCGACCTCGATGCCCTGCGACTCCTGCAGCTGGGCCGGATCCAGTGATACCGGGTCGGAGACCAGGCAGTATTTGAACACACCGCCTTCCTTCTTCCCCCCTTTCCCCTCCTCTTCCTTTTTCTCACCGCACCCGGCGTAGATCATGGCCAAGCCAACGGCCAGGGCCAGAAAAACCGCCAGGATAAGTGCCGTTTTTCCCCTTCTCATGCATGACCTCCTTGCTAAAGACTCTCCCACCCTCCATGCAAAAGCCGTCTAACGCAGATCTCAAGCGTCTCTCTCAATCCTCGCTCTCACCCCCCTCCTCCGGCATCAGCGCCGGATAAGACATCGCCTCACGCGGCGATAAGCGGACAGTGAGTGGATTCAAGCGGCAGGCGTTCACCCCCTCGCGACCTTTACCGGCTCGGCCATTCGTTTTTCGGCTCTTCAAACATTATATGGACAACCAGCCGCCAGCACAAACAAACCCCTTAAATCGTTAAGCCCCTTGTCGGCCTTCAATCCAGTATTAGCCGCCGGTGGAGCCGAATCCTCCCTCTCCCCGCGCGGTGTCGTCCAGCTCGTACACTTCCTCCACCCGGGCTTCCTCCACCCTCCGGAGCGCAAACAGAACCATCCCTTGTCGTTGCCCCCCGAAATCGCCAGGGATTTCCCTTCGAGGTTCTCCAGCCAGGGCAATCGATTGCGGGTTTCCAAAACCTCTCAGATACCGGTGGAGCCGAATCCTCCCTCTCCCCGCGCGGTGTCGTCCAGCTCGTACACTTCCTCCACCCGGGCTTCCTCCACCCTCTGCACGACCATCTGCGCGATGCGGTCCCCGCGCCGCACCCTGAAGGGCTCGCTTCCGTGGTTGATGAGGATGACCTTGACCTCTCCCCGGTAATGGCAGTCGATGAGACCGGGAGTGTTGACGATGCTTATGCCCTCCCTCGCCGCCAGGCCGCTGCGCGGCTGCACGAAGGCGGCATAGCCCTCGGGCAGGGCCATGGCGAAGCCCGTCGACACCAGGGCGCGCTCGCCGGGAAGGATGACCACGTCCTCGGCGCTGCGGATATCCAGGCCGGCATCTCCGGGATGGGCATAGGAAGGCAATTCGATCCCGGGATCCAGCTTTTTTATGCGCATGGGGACCCCGGCGTCGCTGCGCCCTTGAAGGCGGCGCATCTCCACCAGGGGCACGACGCCGTAGTAGCCGAGGTGTTCACGCAGTGTCCTTATCTCCTCCACCATCCCCTCTCCCGGCAGGCGCTTCTCCAGCAGCTCCCCCTCCAGCTCCAGCTCGAACCGCCTCCCGGGCAGAAACTCGTACACCAGGCGATAGGCTCCCGAGCCGGCTTCCACGTATCCTCCCTCCGCCAAGTCATAGGGCTCAACCTCGTAATGCAGCACCCTCTCCCCCTTCACCAGCACCTGTACGGAGCCATCGCGGATGAAGATGCGCGGCGGCGCCGAACGATAGAAGCAGGGCAGATATATGGCGGCCGGGTTCGAGGCGAGGATGCTTTCGACCCTCCGCAGTATCTCCTTGAGCTCCGCGTCCATCTCATCGCCACCCATCATCAAACCCCCACCTTCTTCGCAAGGAATACCGTATGTGATATTCGGTTTTCTTTGTTGCATCATGGCGCCCGCAACGCGTCCGCAAGCAAAGGGCAGCAAAGGCGATCCCGACCGCTCTTTGCCATATATATCCATTTAAGGATCGTCGGCATCCTGTTCAAACGCGCAGCCGAACCGCCTGTAGAGCCTGCGACGCCTTTCGCGCCCACCGCCCCGCCCAGGAGCCGCCCGGTGTGCGCCACAAATACGCCAGTGGCTTTCTCCGCCGCCATAGCCGCCCGCCTAAACGGACAAGTCAACCGTTTCAATCCTCCAGCAGCGCCACCGCCCTGATCCACCCCGCGCTGGCCTTCTTTATCTTTATGGGAAAACAGAAGAAGGTGAAACCGTAGGGGGGCAACCGGTCGAGATTGGTAAGCTTCTCGATATGACAGTATCCCTTCTCGATGGAAGCGAAATGCCCCTCCCAGATAAGGGATGAATCGCCCGTTTCCTCAAAGTCCCTGGCGATGAGCGGAAGGGGGCGGTCCCATGACCAGGCATCTGTGCCGGTGACCTTTACCCCGCGCTCCAAAAGCCACAGCGTGGCTTCCCTGCCCATACCGCATCCCTTGAGGAGGTACTCGGGTTTTCCCCAGTACTTGTCGGCGCCGGTCATCACCAACACGATGTCGCCTTCCTTGAGCTCATAGCCCATCTTCCCGAAGGCCTCCTCCATGTCCGAGGCCATGACGCGGTAGCCGTCGGGGAAATGGCGAAAGTCAAGCACCACTCCGGGCCCCATGCACCACTCCAGCGGGACCTCCTCGATGGTATAGGCCGGCTTTCCCCTGTCCATGGTGGGATGGTAGTGCCAGGGGGCGTCCAGGTGGGTGCCGGAGTGGGTGGCCAGGGTGAGTATCTCCACCGCCCATCCCAAGCCCCCGGGCAGGTCTTTTGCGGGATCGATGCCCGGGAAGAACTCCGCCATGGACGCGGCCCCCGCCTCGTGCTCCAGGTACATGATCCTGGGAATCATGGCCGGAGGGTCCGACGGCAGGCCGTCCTCTATGGTTATGCTCAGGTCCACGAATCTTCTTCCCATCCCCTTTTCACCTCCCGTTCGGCCTTAAGGCGTAAGGCTCACATCATGCCGTTCACCATAATATACCCCAAAGGCGACAATCATCGGCGCAGCAAACGCATGCGCCACGGCTCCATGGATATCTTCTGCACCATGCGAGATTCCACGGGCGCCCGTCCGAGGCGGCAAGCGCATGCGGCATGGCTCCATGGATATCGGGCCGCCGGTTTTCTTAACGGAAACTTAACCCCTCCCTTAAGGCCTTTTAATAGACGCCTGTTGGTATAGAATTGCAGGAACGGCGAAAAGGCTACAAAGGAGGTAAGAATGGTTTCCCAGGAACGGGGGGGACGGAAGACCAAGAAGACCCTAGCGGTCGTGGTTGCCGTCTGCGCGGCGGCGGCAGTGGTGGCGGTCACGCTGATCCTGGCGCTGGGTGGAAATGACGGTAAGGGGGAAAAGGCGGGGGGCGGTACGCCCAGCGAAGAGGAGCTGGTGGAGACCTACGAGGAGATCAAGCAGGAGGCCGAGACGGCGATATCCGAGATGGAGGACCTCGAATCGGAGGAGGTGGCATCCGAACCCGACCTCTACGCCCAGGAACTCGAGGAAGCGGAAGTCGCTTTCGAACAGCTGTATACCGACCTCCAGGAGGCCACCTCCTACGCCGTCGAGGTGACGGAGGAATACGCCGAGCTATACCAGTACATATACGATTATTACGACTATCTCTACGACCTCACCGAGCAGGCGGTGCAGGATATAGACTATCTCCTCTCCCTCGTGCCCACCATGGAGGAGATCGAGAAGATGCAGCAGCAGGCGGAGCGCCTGAAGAACCTGCCCGCCGGCGGCAGTCACCAAGAGCTGATCGCGCAACTTCAGCAGTATGCACAAAACGCCTTTTCGGATCTCGAGGGCAAGCAGCCCCCCTCAAACATGGGATCATATGGGGACGAGCTGAACACGCTGGCGCAGGAGATGGAGTCCGTCACGCAGCAGATGGCCAAGTCCCTCGCCTCAGGCGATCGGTCATCCTACGCCTCCCTGCTGGAACAGATGTCCGCCGCCATCGCTCAGTCCCAACAGCAGCTTACCGCGACCGTAAACTCCTTGGTGTCTGCGTATACCTCCGCGCTCTCGCAGCTCGAGGCGGCCATCCAGTCGGCGCTTCCCTAGGGGCGCCGCTCTCATCGCGCCGGGTCCCTCGCGCGCGGGCGGGGGACCTTTCCCTTCTTTTTGGGGGAAAGAGAGCGCGGTTTGCCTCTCCTTCCTTGACCTTCTGCGGAGAATACGGCGAGCGTCAGCGCGCTGTGCGGCACGCGGGGCCTTTCGTCACCGAGGCGAGGACCACAACCCGTCGGCCGTTCACCAGCCGGTCCCGCTTGTCCGCCAGCCCTGCGGTCTCCCCCACCGCAACCGGAGGTTGGTCGCAGATGGAAGGATCGAAAGAGAAGACGGGGAAATACGGCAGGCTTTCACGCCCTGCCATCAAGGGATAGGCGCAAATGGAAAGCTCGAGAGCATCTGCGCGGCCCTTCTGCCCGGTGCCCTCGAGCCTCCACGCCGGAAAGAGGGGTTTTAGGGGTCAAGCGTTTACTACCGATCGCTCCTTTCCGGCCCCGATAAGGTTCTTTATATATTCCAGCAGCGCTGCGTTGTCGAACGGCTTGGCGAAGCAATGCGTCACTCCCGCCTGCAGCGCCTTCTCCTCGATATCCTCCTTGGGCAAGGCGCTCAGTATGATGACGGGGATGGTGAAGGTCTTGGTGGAGAGCTTCAGCCTCTCCACCACGCTGAACCCGTCTCCGGCCGGCATCCTCACATCCAGGATGATGAGGTCGGGCTTTATCCTGTGAGCGCCCATCACCGCCGACATGCCGTCAAAGGCGGCGAAAACCTCGTACCCCTCCAGGGCGAGGTTCACGCTCAATATCCTTACCAGGGCCTCGTCGTCGTCGACTATGAGGATCTTTTTTTTGTCCATGTCGCAACCCCTATCTCGTGTCCTCTTTTCCCGGCAATTCTTGTATCGATTCCCGCGCCTGCAACGGCCATCCCGCCACAGGGGGATTCAAACCCGCCATGCGGGCTATACCGGGCCGGGCCCGGGGAAAAACGGTAGCAAGAGGCGTCCACAGGGCGCCGCCCGGCCCTTGCCGTCGCATGCGAAAAAAAGCGGTAACGGCGATGGGTTGGATAACTGGAAGGAGCTGACGGCCAAGGCGTTGAGGGCGCCCTTCAGCATACATATAAGGTCAAACGGCAAAGAGAACCGGCCTTGTGCGAATTTGAGATACGCGGATAAAACGGGTCAGGCGGGGCTTATCTCCGCAGCGAGGTCGCCGTCCGGCTCCATGCGCCAGCGGTGACGGCCGCGCTTACCGCTCACCAGCTCGAAAACGGCGAGGGCCAGGCCCACCACGTATTCGGGGATGGCGGGGTTTGACATCCTCATCCGCAGGCCCATATCGTCCATCTCCAGGCTGGTAAGGAGTCCCAAACCCCTCACCGCCGCCATCATGCGCAGTCCCTCGTAGCCCGAGGCCGCCTCTTCCCCTCTGAGGGCCGCCAGGGCGTTCTCCCTTTCCGCCTCGATAATGGCGTCGCTTACGCGTCCCCCCAGCTCATGCGCCAGTTCCTCGAATACGGCGCGCATGCCCGCGGTGCCGAAAAATGCCAGCCTCCTGCCGCTCCGCACCTCCCTGACGACACCCGAGCCCAGGTTCCATGAGAATTGCCTCAGCTCCAGGGGCGCCCCGCACCCGGGGCAGGGCTTGAAACGCATGTCGCCGGGCTTTTTCGCCCCCTCCTCCACGAGCACGAAGGACTCGTCCCCCAGGCGCTCGCCCCCGAAGGTGACGTCAACCTGGTGGCGCCTGGAATCCAGCGCCTGCCTGGTTATCCTGGCCCACCGACGCTCCAGCACCTCGGCGGCTCCCTTGAAGTCGCCGCAGAATAAGGGCAGCGAGTAAGGGTCCTCGATATATACGGTTATGCGTTCCGGGCGTCCGCGACGCGGGTATTGCCCCCCCACCGTTATCTTGCCGTACCCCATCACCAGCCCCTGGGACTCGATGGTGGAGATCATGGCCCGGTAACCGGCGACGCGGGCCAAAAGCTCCACCCCCCGGGGCAGGGTGCGCTGCAGGAAGGCGCGGGTGGCCCGGCTCTTGGAATCCACCACCAATTCCCAGATGTGCTCACCGGTAACGCCCAGGATCTCGCTAAGGCGGCCCCAGAGTCGGTCCAGGTTATCCGACTCGAAAAAAACGAGACGGTGAAGGGGGTCTTTTTTCTGGGTTATGGTGCCGTTCGCGTTCCAGACGAGGTTACGGGCTATGCCCATGGGGATCCCGCACTCCCCGCATGTCCTGGTGGTTTTCATGCTCCCATCCCCTCAGCCTCTCCTCTTTTCCTCCCATGGCGCCCGGCGCCCTCTTCCCGGGCTTCACGCCCCTATGTAAGCCTTCTTCACTTCCTCGTTTCCCGCCAGTTCCGACGCCTTTCCCTCCAGCACCATGCGCCCGTTCTCGAGCACGTAGCCCCTGACAGATATCGCTAGCGCCATGCCGGCGTTCTGCTCCGAGAGGAATACCGTGACCCCGCGGCGGTTTATGTCCTCGATGGTCTCCATGATCTTCTTTACCACCAGCGGCGCCAGCCCCAGGGAGGGCTCGTCCAGCAGCAACAGCCGGGGGCGACACATAAGCGCCCTCCCGATGGCCAGCATCTGCTGCTCCCCGCCGCTCAAGGTCCCCGCGTCCTGTTCGGAGCGCTCCTCCAGGATGGGGAAGAGGTCATATACCTCGCGCAGCGTCTCGGCCACTTCCTTTTTGTCGCGGTAGCGGGTGTAGGCGCCCATCATGAGGTTCTTCCTCACCGAGAGGCGCGGGAAGAGCTTGCGGCCCTCCGGGCAGAGGGATATCCCCCTGCGCACTATCCTGTCGGGACTCTTCCTGCTTATCACCTCGCCCTCGAAGCTTATCTCGCCGCGCCACGGCCTGATAAGCCCGGCGATGGTCTTGAAGAGGGTCGACTTGCCGGCGCCGTTGGCCCCCAGCAGGCAAACGAGCTCGCCCTCCTCGATGCGCAGGCTCACACCCCCCAGGATCTCGTGCTTCCCTATGGAACTGTGGACGTCGTTCAGCTCAAGCAATGCACTCCCCCAGGTAAGCCTCGATCACCGCGGGGTCCTCGCAGACCTGCCGCGGCTCGCCCTCCG
Organism: Candidatus Solincola daggyaiensis; assembly: GCA_015711825.1. Classification (GTDB taxonomy): domain Bacteria; phylum Actinomycetota; class Geothermincolia; order Geothermincolales; family RBG-13-55-18; genus Solincola_B; species Solincola_B daggyaiensis. Next base: position 4,758 of record JACVJD010000029.1, on the reverse strand, counting down.
CTATCTTGACCCCGAAGTTCAGCACCACCATGCGGTCCGCCAGGCTCATCATCATGCGCATCTTGTGTTCTATGACGCAGACGGTTATCCCCCTGTCCCTCACGCGTCCGATGAGGTCGATGATCTCGTCCGTCTCGCCCATGCCCACCCCACCCGTGGGCTCGTCCAGGAGCATGAGCCGCGGCTCCCCCATGAGGGCCACCGCGATGGCCAGCCTCTTCTGGGCCTCCTGGGGGATGGAGCCCGCGGGTTCATTGGCGTATTTACCCAGGCCGGTGAACTCCAGCACCTCCAGCACTTTGGCCGTGGTCTCTTCCCTTTCACGCCGCATGCGGGGGGTGCGCAAAAGTACGTCCCAGAACCCCGAGCGCGTACGCATGCGCCTGCCGATGGCCAGGTTGATATAAACGGGGAGCTCCTCGAAGAGGGCGGTGGTCTGGAAAGTCCTGGCTATTCCCTCCCTCGCCACCCGGTAGGGCCTCCACCCCGTGATGTCCTTGCCCGCGAAGACGATACGGCCTTCGCTTGGAGGCAAAGCCCCGCCGATGAGGTTGAAGAGGGTGCTCTTGCCCGCCCCGTTGGGGCCGATGATCCCCAGGATGCTCCCCTGCGGCACCTCGAAATCGACCTTGTTCACGGCCACCAAGCCGCCGAAGAGTCGGGTCAGCCCCTGCACCTGCAACAACGCGGTCATCCCGCTACCTCCTGCGCCTCGCCTCTGCGGAGGCGCCCCCTGGCCCACTCCCATATGCGCCTTGCTCCCCCCACGATTCCCATGGGGAAAAAGATGATCACCAGCACCAGGACGAGGCCGAAGAGGAAATAGCGGAACTCCTCCACTCCCTTGATGCCGATGTTCTTCATGTAATCGAGGAGGAGGTAGAGCCCGATGGTGCCCACCACCGGCCCGGACAGGGTCGCGACCCCGCCGATGAGCAGGTAGATGAGCAGGTAAAAGGAGTAGAGGTAGTTGGTGATGGTGAAGTCGAGCTGGCCGTTTTCCAGGGCGAGGAGTACGCCGGCCAGCCCCACCGTGAAGCAACTGACGACGAAGGCGAGGAGTTTGTTGCGGAAGGAGTTCACCCCCACCGCTTCGGCGAGGTCCTCATTGCTGCGGATGGACATGAGCGTCACTCCCAGCATCGACTTCACGATGAGCCGCATGACCACCAAAGTCAGCACCAGGAACGCCAGCACGAAATAGTAGCGGGCCCAGCGCTGCACCAGGAAGGCGGGCCGCGGCACCACCTGGCCCTGGATCCCCCCCGAGAGCCAGTTCCAGTTCTCGAACACCTTGAGGATGATGACGTTGAAGCAAAGGGTGACGATGGCGAAGTAGGGCCCCTTGGCGCGCAGTGAAGGCAACCCCACCAGCATTCCCAGCAAGGCGGTTACCAGGCAGGCCAGGGGCAGGGAGAGCCAGAAGTTGAGCCCTACCCTCTCTACCATGATGCCGAAGGAATACGCGCCTATGCCCAGGAAGGCGCCGTGGGCGAGGGATGCCTGCCCGGCGTAGCCGAGGATGAGGTTTAAGCTGAGGGTGGCGATGGTCCAGGCCATGGCCAGGGTGAGGATGCGCACCTGGTACTTGCCAAGCAGCCAGGGCAGCGCGGCAGCGATTCCCAGCAATGCCAGCAGCGCCGCGGCTTTTGCGTATTTCGCCTTCTTTTCCATCTCAATCCCTGCCCCTGAAGAGCCCCGTGGGGCGCACGGCCAGAATGACTATAAGCACCGCGAAGGCGAAAACGTCCTTGTATGCGGAGGACACGTAGGCGATGGCAAGAGCTTCCAGCAAGCCCAGGATGTACCCGCCCGCGATGGCCCCCTTTATGCTCCCCAGCCCCCCGATGACCACGATGACGAATGCCTTGAGGATAAGGACTCCCCCCATCTCCGGAGAGATGAAAGCCAGGGGAGCCATGAACACCGCCGCGGCCGCGGCCAGGGCGGTGGCGACGGCGAAGGTAAGGGCGGAGATGCGGTTGACGCTGATGCCCACCAACGACGCCCCCTCACGGTCCTGGGCCACCGCCTCTATGGCGGTGCCGAGGCGAGTGCGTTTGATGAACAGTTGCAGGGCGGTGATGAGCAGGATGGCCCCGATGATGACGATAAGCCTCTGGACCTCCATGCTTATACCGCCGAAGCTCAGGGTCTTATCTATGGGTTTAGGAACGCTCAAAGCCTTGGGCTGGATACCTCGCACCAGGGTCTCCAGCATGAGGATGAGCCCTATGGCGGCTATGAAGGTGTTGATCTGCGGCTGCCCGCGCAGGGGACGGTAAACCGCACGCTCCACCAGCATCCCCACCAGGGCCAGGGCCGCCATGCAGATAAACAGGGCGAGCCAGTAGTTCACGCCCCCCAGTACCATGACCATGTACAGCAGGTAGGCACCGATCATGTAGAGGTGGCCATGGGCGAAATGGGAGATGTCGAGGATACCGAAAATGAGGGTGAGACCCAGGGCCACCATGACGTACTGGCTTCCGAGCTGGATGCCGATGATCACCTGATTGAGAAAAAAGGACAACGCGTCTCCTTCTGCTTGCCGTAAAAGATGCGCGGGGAAGCCCCCTACGGCCTCCCCGCGCTGTCCTCTATCTCTCTTTCTCCGTTCGTCGCCGCCCGACGCTCTACTGCTTCCACCACTCGATCATATCCATGCCCACGAACTTGCCGTTCTCCACCATCACCGCCGTTCCCGGCATCAAGAGAGCGCCGGTATCGTTGTTTATGCCCGAGAAAGCCACCGGGAACTCCTCCCCCGAGGTCACGGCGGCGTTGCCTTTGGCGAAGCCGGCCCGGATGGCCGCCACGTCGTCCACGCTTCCGGCCTCCTTCATGGCATTGACCAGTATGTGGAACCCGGTGTAGCAGATGGCCGTCTCCCAGGTGACCCGCTCGCCGTACTCGTCCTGGTATTTCTTGGCGAAATCGTTCATGGCCGGCCAGTTCTCAGCTCCCTGCTCCACGGGCAGGACGCCTATGCACCCCTCCAGCTTCTCCATGCCCGTTTTGTCCGCGATGTTGTCGAGCTTGGCCTGGTCGATGACGATGAAGCCCCCCTTGAACCCGAGGCTCCTGGCCTGCTCGATGACCAGCGCCGTGGGATCGGAGGGGCCGCCGCAGAAGATCACGTCGGGATTGGCGGCGAGAACGGTGGTGAGGTAGGGGGTGAAATCGGACTCGGTGTAGTAACTTGCCGGGGCCTCCGCCACCACCGTGCCGCCCGCCTTGGTCCAGGCCTCCTTCATGGTTTTGCCCCACAGGTCTCCGTATGCACCCGTGGTCTGGAGCATCCCCATCTTCTTCCATCCCTTGCCCATGGCCATTTTGATCCATTCCTTGACATAGACGGAGAACGGCGGCGGCAAGGTGACCATGTACTTATTGGGCGCCTGCGCGTAGAGGGGAACGCTGGTGTAGGCCATGATCAGAAACTCCTCCCCCGCCGTCTGGTTTATACCCATGAGGGATTGAATGGTGTTGGCGGTGGGGTCCCAGATGACCTTGATATCCTTCTCGAGCACGAAGTTCTGCGCGTTGGAAAGGGATGATTCCGGGACCATCTCGTCATCCGAGGCCAGAAGCTCGAAGACGTAGGTGGTGTCCCCGATGGTCACGCCCCCCTTGGTGTTGACCTCGTCTATGGCCATGTCCAGCCCCGCCTTGATGTCCTGGCCGTACCCGGCGCCGATGCCGCTCAAGGGCGCCGTGAGCCCTATCCTCACCGTTACTTTTCCGCTTTCCTTCTCGCCGCATCCCGCAAAGGCGAGGGCCGCCATCGTCAAGGCCACCGTCAGAATGATCGCCGTTTTCAAGCGCATGTCCCTTACCCCCCTTTAACCGCTTATCCGCCACCTCCTAGGCGCCCGCTCCCGCCCCGCGGGCTCTTCAGGTGAGCTCACCGCTTTGAGGCGCTTTCCCTCAAAACGTTTCGCTGCAACGAGCAGCGACCGTCAGGGCGAGATAGCGTGGGTTGCGCCATGCATTTCACCGAGAAACACAGGCAAGGACGACGTATAATAGTTTCGCATGTTGGTGCGACTTATGGAGTATTCCTGGAGTCAATGGATCGCGTGTCCTGGTGCGGTTGGTCAAGCAAACGATGCCGTGAAAGATGCTGCCGGGAGAATCACCCGTATTGTCCCTCCGTTCTCCGGCATCACCCCCCTTCGCGGCGGGAACAGTCTTACTCCCCTAACACCACTCCGCAACAAGCGTACTTAATAACTGTTTAACCCCAGTATAGCAGTCCTGGTGAGGGCCTACAAATCGCTTTACCCAGGAATAAGAACGCGGGCCCTCTTTTTCCTCCCCGGAACTGCCTAGGAAGGAATCAAGGCACCATGTCGTACATATCAACGCGGTCATGCAGGCCGCGGTCATGTTGGCCGATGCATGCGGAAGGTACCCCGTTGGGCGTATGGGGAGTAGGCCTCGCCCTGCGGCTGGGCCACGAAATCCCCCGTGATCTCGCTGAGATCCGCCTTTACCTGCCCCACCAGGTAGATCTCCGCCGGCACCATCCCCTGGGAAGGCCCGAGCCTTACCGTCACCAGCATGCCGGCGGCGAAGGAGCCCGTACCCCGCTCCCAGACGTACTCGCTCTCCTTGATCAAGAAGACCTGGTCGTATTGGGGAGGCGTGGTTATATTGCCGTTATCTTCCAGCCTGATATGGCAGTTGGTGAGCCCGTACGCGGATCCCGACACGTCCAGGACCCAATCGCCGAGAACGTCTCCATAGCCTTGG
>JACVJD010000028.1 GCA_015711825.1 Candidatus Solincola daggyaiensis | reverse complement strand
ATGAAGTTGACCAGGATATCCTTGGAATTGAAGAGTTTTCCCAACATTGGCCCCATGGGGCTTCTGGCGGGTAAAGCCATTATCCCCCCGGCGGCGATCAGCCCCACCAGCATGACCACCACTATAAGGTTCACGGCCTTCTGGACGTTCCTGCTGAGCAGCATCTCCATCTCCCCCTAGTCTTTTCTCCCATAGGTGCTTGATGCTTTCATGCGCATTTACACCACGCTAGCCAAAGCGAAAGCATTTCTCCGCCCGGCCATCGTAAACAAACGACCCGGCATGTATTTGTTTTGCCGTTTGCGTGGAGCGTAGCCATGCCGGGTGACATGCCTGGTCGATTCCGGATCCGTATAGCCAATGGTGCCGTCGCCACGAACAGAACGGTTATCGAGGAACTTGCTTTTTAACTTGCCCATTGCTTCTTTTGGCGCAGGCCCCTTGAACAACACGCAGTAAGAGAGGAGGCGATAGCCTCCACGGAAAAGCAACGTATCGAAAGGCGAAGACTTCAGGAAAGACGGGCTGAGATTTTGATCATCATTTAGCGGTAGATATGGTGGGTTCGCATGGCGACCATACGCGATATTCCGTGCGGGCAATGCATAACAGCTCGTGCCGAAATCGGGAGCCGGCCCTGCTTTCACCATTGCGGCCTCTCTTTTCCTCGTATCCATCCAGGGCTCTTTCTCGTTGCGCTCTTATCCCATAACCCCTATCGCGTTCACTCCCTCAAGCGCCCGTATCGGGCCATCCATGCTTCCCTTCCCTGCCGAAGTGCATGTACCCAGCGCATTCTCCGCTGGGCTCCACAGGATGATTAATATATCGATCATATAGGTTGATTTTTTCACACCGGAGGGTGATTTTTGAAAAAATCGTAACAATTCCGTTACATGTATGTAACATCTTCGGTAACTTAATAAGCGCCGGGTAAACAAAGCCCCATAACATGCGCCCAAGTTGAAACCACCTGCTTTCGAGCTGTGCCACGCAAACCTCCGCCTTAACCCTAGGCGACCTCATACAGGATTCAGAGCCATGACGGGAAGAGCCCGGAATTCGACCCGCTTCAGCAGCTCTGCCCACAGCTCTCCTTTTTACCTTAGCGATCCGGAAAGGGAGGAACCCGGCATTCGACCGGGTTCCTCCTGGATTAATGCGACCTTCCGCGCATATCCATCCATGGACGGGGTAATGCCATGGAGGGCATTCACCCAGACCGCTTTTCCTCCCTCTCCACCCCCGCTGGGGTTACGGGCCATGGGGCCATGAAAGGTCAGGGCACGCTTTCCCCGCAGGGTTTTCGGGGCCTTTAAACCGGCGGGGTGATCGAAATGGGCTGGTTGATGTTGGTCAGGATGGTGACGATGCGTATGTCGCCATACCCTATCTGGTCCGTTATCAAGGCGTTGCTGACCACCGCCTCGTACTTGACCCGGTAGCCGCTTTCCTTCTCCACCCATACATCGACCTTGCCCCCGGTGTTGGAGGCGAGCTGCTCCGAACGCACGTTCTTGAAGAGGGAGGAGACCTCGTTGGGCGAAAGGGTGAAAGACAGGTGATATGCGTCAACGCCGTTTATCTTCTCCAGGCCGAGGTTCTGCGAGGAGGACGCGGTCTCCGGCAGGCGCGAAAACCCCTCCAGCTGTTCCGTGGCCGTGCGGCCACTCATGGTCACCGGCTGCTCCTGCCAATTCTCGCTGCCGGCGAAGCGACCGTATTGCTTGCCGCCCACCACCACGACCTCGCTGAAGCTCTGGCCGAAGATGGCGCTGGTGGAATGCACGTTATTGCCGCTGACGTCGATGGAGGTAGTTTGGATCTGTCCTCCACCGAATTTCGTGTTCTGGTAATATATGGCGACCTCCATATGCAGCGAGCTGATGTTCTGCTCCGCCGTCTCGCTCTTGTCCCACAGTTCCTGCACGCCGGGCTCGCCCTTGCCGCAGCCCGCAACAAGGAAAAGCAGGCAGGAAACGGCCAAAAGCACGGCCAACGGGATCCTGATCCTAAGCCGCCTTTTTCTCATCAACCTCACCCCTTCGTCTTTCTTTTTCATCCTCTTTACCGCTTTCACTCCAGGTTTTTCTTTTCCCTTATCGGCGGCCTGCTTCCCGGCTTTACCCTTTGCCGCAAAAAGGCCTTTCCCCGTCGGCCGGCCACCCAGCCCGCCACACGCGGTTCTTATGCCATGCGATCCTTCGTCCTCGCTCCCTCCCGCCTCGCCTGGATAGACATGAACCGTGGCCCGGTGGGACCTGGGCGATTGCTCTTCGGCATCAAGCCGTAAACATGCTGCGCCGTTCCGCCACTCCCATCATGCACTTTCGCGCCCGCGACCTGGCGTCTCCTCGACTCCCCACCATGCCTCTCAGCTGGGAGGTGCCACGTTGTTGACGCCGTGGAAAAGCCTTTCAGGATGAGTATTCTACTCCGCGTAGCAATAGACCTTGCGGTTTCCAGTCCCGACCAGAACCAGTTCCTCCGTCATAGCCAGGGTATGCGGTATGGCATCCGGCAACTCGACCTCAAAGCTTGGGACACCCGATTCTGCGGATAGCGCCATGAGTTGATCTCTGGCGCAGAGATAAACATCCTTATTGGAGGCGTAGAGCAGAGTATGGGATGAGGTTTCGCCGGAGGCGACGCTCCACATCCTGTCCCCCGTCCTGGCATCCAGGGCGAGCGTGCTCGATACCAACCCCTCGCCACCGATCACCATGGTCAACTGAGTTCCTCTCAGCGCCAGGTTTGATATCACTGTGGGCCCGGTTGCGTACTTCCATAGGAGCTTCCCGCTCTGGGCGTCAAGGCAGTAGGCCTCGAGCTCGGCGGCGATAAAGACCCTTCCCTCGTCCGCGACGGGACAGGTCACGGGTATGGCGTGCGACTGGAAGGTCCATACCAGGCGACCGGTGACCGCATCCAGGGCAAAAAGATCGCCCTCGTACGAGACCCCGAAAACCTGCCCTTGGTACAGGCAGGGCGATACCTCAACCGGACCCTCGGCACGGAAGGACCAGCGCATCTCGCCGCTTGCCGCGTCGAGGCAGTAGAGGTAACCGTCCGCGGACCCGAAAAACACCTTTCCCCCGTCCGGGATGGGGGTCGAGGATACGGAGCCGCCGACCTCCGCCTCCCATGCAAGCTCTCCACCGGGCGAAAGGCTCCGGACCCTGCCGTCCGAGGTGGCCAATAGTATTCCCCGGTCATAAACCGCGGGCATGGAGGTTATGCTCGCTCCCGCGTCATGTCTCCAGAAAGGGCGCCCCGTTTCCAGGTCCAGGCAATAAAGATATCCGTCTTCACAAGCGACGTAGGCCCGCCCCGCCGCCATCGCTGGGGGGCCGACGGGTTCGCTCTCCAGCCTGGTGCTCCACCGTTCCTTCAACTGGCCTCCGGGAGCCAGGGGAAGATAGGAGAGGTGGGCGGGGCCTCCCCCCGGCATGGGCCAGTCCCCTTCTCCTATCGCGATGCGCCCGCCTGGGGAATGCAGCCATACCGTCAAAATCACGGCGAGAGCGATAACGCAAGCCGCTCCCGCAGCCACCATGATGAGGGAACGCCGGGCAGCCACGGGGCCTCAACCTCCGGGTGGTAAGGACGCCCGCGTGGGAGGGTTGAACGCCTTGAGGCTATTCAGGGATGTATTACCATAAGCGGTAAAATCTTTACGTATGCCGTCTTCCATGAAAGTCATCTTTGCCATCGCCGGCGTTTACCCTTTCGGCCATCCCGTCGTGCGTGACCACGATGCGCGTGAAGCGCGCTTTCAGATGGGCGGATTGATCTCTATGGTCTCGTTGACACGGCTGATATTCACCACGAACCTTATATCGCCGTTGCCGATCTTCTCCGGGATGATGACGTTGCGGATGATTATCTCGTAGCGCAGGAGGTAGAACTCGTCGCTGTCGATCCACACCTCCACCTCCCCGCCCTTGTTCTGGCTGAAATCGAAGGATGGGCGGCCGGCGAACATGGCCTTTACCGCCTCGGGAGCGAGGGTGAAACGGAAGTGCTCCGCCTTCGAGCCCCCGACCTCCTCCTGGCCCAGATGCGCTTGGGACTCCGCCAGCGAAGGTAGTTCCAGGAACTGGGAGGAATATTCCTTTGCCGAGTTCGATCCGGCCTCGGCAGGCACTTCTTCCCATGCTCCGTTGGCCATGTTCTTGTTGTACTGCCTTCCCCCCACGCGCATGTACTCGGAGTAGACCTGGCCCAGAAGCAGATCCTGCTCGTGCACGTCGTCGCCGCTCACTTCCATGATGATGCTCTGTATCTGGCCGCTTCCGTACTGCGTGTTCTCGTAATAGCTGGCGATCTCCATGTGCCAGGACCGGATCTCCGAATCGGCCTCCTGCGCTCTGGCCCACAGCTCCTCTATGGTCATCTCGCCGGCGTTTTCCACCGCCTTGCCCTGGCCACCGCACCCCAAGGCAACCAAGGTAATCGAGGCCAACGCAAGCAGTAAAAACGACGAGGGCACGGCCGACCGTCGCAAGGCGCGCTTCCTGCGCATAATCCTCTCTTTCACCTCGTTTCCCTTCGCACCTCTTCTCGCGCCGGGTATCGCTTTGATGACCTGCGCCTTCTTCATCACAGCGACGATATCATTAAGACCGCATCATTTCAAACCGGGCAGTCCGGCAAGCGGATATGCCCGCCCGCCCACTCGCCACACGGACTAAATGACATGACGCAGTTTGGCCACCTCGAGTTCCTCCATGCATATGATTAACATATTAAATTTGACAAACTATATATAATATAATATGTTTATCAATAGGAGGTGATGACGCGATGATCACGACGGCGGTGGCCTTAAGTGCGGGCGAGGATTTTCCGGACATAATCTCCTCCATGGAGGCACACCCGTCCATGGATATATGCGGAGTCGCACGCTCCGTTCCCGACCTGCTCAGGCTATTGTCCCGCTTCAAACCCCCTCTCCTCATCGCCTCCCCTTATCTCCTTGAGGAGATGGTTCATGAGGGAATACCCGAGGGGTCGTCCCCGCTCTTAAGCTCGCCCGTCACTTTGATGCTGCTGAGTGAAGGGGAAGGGGCCGATGGGGTTGAGTTGGTGAGGATCATGCATCTTCCCCTGCGAGTAGGTGGGGCCCTGGAGAGGGAAACGCGGGAAATAGACGGCGTCTATCAATATATTAAAGCTAAAGTAGATGTTTATAATAATGCGGTATTCAGTTCCCCTAGGCAAAGGACATCAAGAGTCTCTCAAACAGATTTCCTTATCTTCACGGGCTGTAAAGGTGGAGTTGGAAATACCTTTATATCCTGCTCTTTCGCTGCTGCCGCAGCAATGGATAAAAGGGTGCTGCTTATGGAGATGGGGGGGTTCCGGTCTCAATTGTCAAATATTAAACCTTCACTTGATGGAAAGACATTTGCAGAACTGGCGCCTCTGGCGGAGGACATATCCTGGGACCTCCTGCGTATATCTCTTTATAAGCATCCCTCCGGCTTTTACCTCCTTCCTTCGGGACGCGGCTATGATAAGGACGCTTCCAATATGACCCGCAGCATAATGCCGCTCCTTCGCAACCTGCTTTTTCTTTTCGACCTAGTGGTCGTAGACCTGCAGAGTCCCTGGGGTGGGGAGCTATCTCTTACCGTGCCTTTACTACCCCAGGTCATGCTGGTTACCCTCCCCGACGTCCTTTCCGCGGCGTGCGCGAGGGATGCCGCCGAGTTCATGCGTCGTATCGGCATGGAGGCGTCACGCATGCGGTTGCTGGTCAATCGAAACGGCGGCAATCACACCCTGGGCATAGAGGAACTGGGTCGCGCCACCGGCTTGCAGATAGCCGCTGTCTTCCCCGACGACATGCGCTCCGGCCTCGATTTCCGCGAACTCGGAGAGCTGCCTCGCCCCGAATCGGAGGTGGGGAGGGCCGCCGTTTCCCTTGCCTGCACCTTGGGACTTGCCCCGCCGGCTTCAAGCGGAGCAGGCATCCATGCGCGCTTGGGAATGCTCGGCAGGCGGCGAAAAAACAAGCTTGGAGCCAGGACCGGGGGCGATAAGGAAATACCGGGTAGAACGGACTTTTTCAACATGGGGTGAACGCCCATGGGCGATACCGCGCAAAGCGATACGGGAACCCCGCGCATGTCCCCGAGGCCCAGGCCGTGAAAGGCGACCGTTTTGAAACGAAGCCCTTGAGAACATGCTGCAGCGGAACGGGTAACCACTGTTCACCGACCGGCGTAAAGGGACCGTTTAAACGAAGCCATCGAGCAACTAAGCAATGCGGGGGACGGAGATACGGGAGACTCCCGAGACAGAAAGATCCCCGCGAGATGGCAATAGGTGGCGTGCTTTTGTTCCACGCGAGGATATTTGTCCGATGAGTGTTCCGGGGGGATGGATATGAGAGAGATGTATTCCTTGTTGAAAGAGAGGGTAAAGGAACGGCTTCCCACGGGCGATTTGTCCCCTCTTTCCCATCATGGCAGCAACGGCTTGAGGAAGGCATTGTTGCGCGCGGCGCGCGAGGCGGCGTGGGAGGAAGGGCTGGTGCTCGAAGCAGCCGAGATGCAGGCCCTCCTTGCCCGGCTCATCGACGACGTCCTGGGCCTCGGGCCCCTTGAGCCCCTCATGCGCGACGAGTCCATCACCGAGATCATGGTCAACGGGCCCCGGTGCGTATATGTGGAAAGGGATGGGCGCATCCAACCCTCGGAGGTGATCCTGGAAGGGGAACAGGAGGTTTACCGCATTATCGACCGCATCATCGGGCCGCTTGGCCTGCACGTGGACGAGGCCTCCCCGTACGTCGACGCCCGCCTACCCGACGGTTCCCGGGTGAACGTGGTGCTTCCTCCCCTGTCGCTACTGGGCCCCGTGCTGACCATACGCAAGTTCCGCCGCCGACCCTTCACCATGGAGGAACTGGTGGATACCGGCGCTATGACCTTTGAGCAGGCGGAGTTCTTGTCCCGGGCAGTGGAGGAGCGGAAAAACGTGGTCATCTCGGGAGGAACCGGCACGGGCAAGACCACCCTTCTCAACGCCCTCTCTTCCCGCATAGGCCGCGATGAACGCGTCATCACCCTGGAGGACGCGGCCGAGCTGCGACTGCAGCAACCACATGTCATCCCCCTGGAAACGCGGCCTCCCAACCTCGAGGGTAAGGGGGAGGTCACGCTGCGGGACCTTCTTCGCAACGCCCTGCGCATGCGGCCTGACCGCATCATCATCGGGGAGGTCCGCGGAGCCGAGGCGCTCGACCTCTTGCAAGCTCTCAACACCGGCCACCGCGGATCTCTGACCACCGTTCACGCCAACTCCCCCGTGGATGCGCTCTCGAGGCTGGAGACCATGGCCCTTACCGCAGGGGTAGGCCTGCCCGCGCATGCGGTCAGGGAGCAGATCGCCCAGGCCGTGGAGGTTATGGTGCACATGGAGCGCGGCGCCGCGGGGGAACGGCGTGTGGTGGAGGTCGCGTATATGGATCGCGACCACCGTTCACGGCCCTGCTTACGCCGCGTCTTCGCCGCTGCCGATGCCGAAGGCGGACCGGAAACGAACCTGGTGCAAGCGCGCGGGAGACAAAGAGACGGCGGACGGCGGGTCGACGCATGGCCCCCATCCCCTCCCGCGCTTCCCGCCGTTGAGCATTGTCAAGGTGAAAGCGGCGTGGAGCGGCCAACCGCGCGCCGCAGCAGGCCCTGGATCACGGAATCCGCCTCGCCACCGCGTTTCGAGGCGCAAGTGGAGGAGGTGGCGCCGCGCCCATGAGCGGCCTTATCATCTCCTTCTCCCTTTCAGCCGTGGCCGTCGTCGCTCTCTGCATGTGGCGTAAAGCCCGCAGGAAAGAGAGGGCGCGAGGACTCCTTTTCGGCGGAGGAGAACCCGCCAGGCTCTCTTTGAGCTCTCTGCGCACCCACTTCCGGCGCCTGGCCTCTATATCCGGTTCGCGGCGCGGGAGGGCGGCGTTGCTGGTCTCTGCGTCAGCGATGATATTGCTGATCACCCACAATCCCTTTCTCGCCGCCTCTTCGTGGCCCGCGTACGCGGCCGCCCGCCGCCTCGCGAAAAGCCGTAAGAGCGCCAGGTCGCTCATGGCCTTAGAGGAGCAGACACTGGAATTGATAGACTCCCTCAACCAGTCGCTGCGTTCGGGTTTATCGCTCCTGCAGGCCTTGGAAACGAGCCGCGAAGACGTGGGGTCGGAGATCGCCGCGGAGGTGACGCTGGTGGTGCGAGACGTCGGCTTGGGCGCGGGATTGGAGGAATCGCTCGCGCGCGCCGCCGAGCGCGCTCCCTCCCCGTCCCTCCGCCTGTCCTTCACCATACTCGCCCTGCTGCACGGCAAGGGGGGAGACCTTCCCCGCATCCTCGACCGCCTGCGCGGGCGGGTGCAAGAAGGTTTGGAGGTGAAAAGGGAGACGCGCATGCTCACCTCGCAAAGCCGCGCTTCAGGCTACCTCGTCGCCTCGCTGCCCCTCGCTTTCGTGGCTCTGCAGGGGGTGCTCAATCCTCGCTCCCTGCGCCCGTTGCTCTCTACCCCAGCCGGGAACCTCATGGCGGCGGTGGCGGTGGCACTCAACGCAGGGGCTTTCCTGATTATCCGCAAAATGGTCAACCAGGGGGTGTAGATGGAGTTTTTCATAACGGCTCTTGCGGCGTTTTCGGTGCTGTCGCTATGCCTTCACTTTCTTCAGGGTCTCCGTAGGCGTTTCAAGGCCCTGACCTTGCTGGGGATCGAAGAAGGCGAGGATGATAGGGAGAAAACGCGCTCCCGACACGGATTGCTCTCTTCTGCGCGGCGGGCCATCACGCTATTGGGCGAAGCGTTCCCGGAAAAGGCGGGAGGCGGTGCCGCGGATTTGCTTGAAGAATCGGGAAGCGCCTGGACTCCTTCTTTTCTGAGGGGACTCCGCCTCGCCTTGACCCTGGCCTGCGTGGTTCTTGCGCTTCCCCTGGGCTCCGCATGTCTTCTTCTCTGCCCCCTCCTCTCCGCGGCCGCATATCACGCGCCGGTGTTGGTCCTCAAGCGGCAAGCGCGCAGGCGCAGGGAGGAGCTGGCCAACGACCTTCCCGAGATGGTCGATCTCATGGCTGTACTCTGCTTCGCGGGCGAGGGCCTCCATGCCGCCCTGGAACATGCTTTGCGGGCTTGCGGCCACCCCTCTACACGCGCGGCGATGCAAAGGATCGTGGAGCGCATAAAGCTGGGGGAAAGCGTCTCGGAAGCCCTGCGCCGAGCCGCCTCTCATCCCGGCAGCGAGATGCGCCGCTTCTGCCGCACCCTGCTTAGGGCGGATGAGGGCGGCGCCCCCATTGCCGATATCTTGGAGGAGCTGGCGGTGGAGTTCAGAAACGCCAGGCGGGAGCGCGAAAGGGTGCGCGCGGCCAGGATATCCATCTACATCCTCTTCCCGCTCGTGTTCATGATCCTGCCCTCCTTCATGTTGTTGACCGTCGGCGGGATCATCCTGGGAAACGCCATGTAGAAAAGCCCGCTCGGGATAAGCGGACATGCGACGATCTTTTCTTGCGCAACGGCTTGACGACGACGGACGAGGTGCGAAAGGAGGTGACGCGCGATGCGACAGGTCTTGGAGCTGGTGCGGGATGACAGCGCGCAGACAACCGCCGAATACGCCCTGGTGATACTGGGGGCGGCCGCGGTGGCGGGAGCCTTGATCGCCTGGGCAGGCGGCACCGACGTGATCAAGAGCTTCTTTAACAAGATCTTCCAGCAACTGATGGGCGCCCTGGGATGATCGAGAAAGGGAAAAGCGGGCGGGGGCGCCTCACCCCCGCGCGCTTGGTGGAGAAAGCTCCGCCGTCGGGGTTTGTCGAGTACGGGTAAGAGAAGGTGAGATGGCGAGGTGATGATGTTCAGGGCTCTTGCGCTTTCGGCTTTCGCCGCTGCGGTGAGCTATTATGACCTGCGTTACCGCAGAGTCCCCAACGCGCTCGTCCTCGCCTTTCTGGCAGGCGGAAGTGTCGTGCTGGCCTGCAACGGCTTGCGGGTCCTGGGCCGAGGCCTGTGGGGGATGCTACTCGGTTTCATGGTGCTGCTGCCGGCGTATTCCCTGCGCGTCGTGGGAGGGGGAGACGTAAAGGCTCTGGCCGTGATCGGCCTGCTCACAGGTCCTTCCATGCTCTGGCCGGCTTTCTTTCTGGGAGCCTCGGCGGCGGGCGTCGCGGGGGGCTTGCTCATCGTCTCCCGCCGCCTGCCGCGTCACGGAACGCCGGAGAGCGACGCAAGAGCCGCCTCGAAAACCCTTCCCTACGCGGCCTTTCTCTCCCTCTCCGCGGCACTCTGCGCCTTCTTTCTCACTCCCTTGCCGGGAAGCTAGCTTAGTAGCGGGGGAATCCAGGCGGCATCTGCGCAGCTGCTCCGCCATCACGCGAGGAAGAGCAGCGAGAGGGCAAAGGTGGGGAAAGCCGTTTCCTCGCCTTTTCCTTCACGTTTTTCCCCAAGAGGAGAACGCCGGAGCGAAAAGGCGAGGGGGAGGAAGGCCTCTCCTCGCCGCGCCCTCTCCCTCTCGCCCTTGCCGTGGGGACAAAAAAGCGGACCTCCTCGTCGGTTCCGCCACGCAGGTCTGGAAGGAGTGGTCGCGTATCACCTTGAGGTGGGGATAAAAGCGGACCTCCTCGTCGGCAGCGGCCTTTATAATTGTCCCATGTCCGGATTGAAGGGAACGGGGACCGAGACGGGGACCTTCGTAAACGTTCTTATAGACGCGCCCTCGCGTCAGCTCGATCGTCCCCTCACTTACCTCGTGCCGCCGGAACTGGAGGGCGAGGTGCGCACGGGGAGCATTGTGCTGGTGCCGCTTATCAACACCCTGCAGGTGGGTTACGTTCTAGGCGCCTGCCGGCCCCCGGATATCCCCAGGATACGCGCCATCGAGGCGCTGGTGGACGAGCCGCCGGTTTTCGATGAGGATATGGTGCGCCTATGCGAATGGATATCGGAGCGCTATCTCAGCTCCCTCAACCAGGCGCTGCGCCTGGTGATGCCGCCGGGACGCTCCCGCCGCGTGGTGGAGTATATATCCCTGGCGGTGGACGCGGGAGAGGCCTTGGAAGCCGTCCCCGCGAGGGCGGCGCGCCGCCGCGACATCATCCGCGCTCTGGCCGCTAGTGAGGGCGAACTTCCGCTCCAGGAGCTCAAGGAATGTCTGGGAAACGCCTTCTCCTCCCAGGCGTTGAAAGCCTTGCTGGATAAGGGGCATGTCAAGCGCCGTTTCGCCATTCCGCGGCCCAGGGTATCACGGGTAAACGTGCGCATTGCGGAGATCACCGCCGCTGGGCGGAGAGCCATCGAGGATCCTGAGAGCCTCGCCCGCGCCCCCGCGCGCCTGCGCTTGCTGGTGGCGCTGCGGGACCACGGCGGCGTCCTCACCGTTCCCGAGCTGCAGCGCGTGGCCAAAACCTCGACCGCCGCGCTCAAAGACGCCGAGAAGGCCGGGCTCGTGTCCCTCCGCCTCGAGGAGAGGCTGCGCGATCCCTTCGCCACCCGCTCCTTTCCCAACATCGAGCCCCACGTGCTCAACCCCGAGCAAGAGGAGGCGCTTAGGGCCATCGGGGAGAGGATGGACAAGAGCGGGGGCGGCGTCGTACTTCTCCACGGCATCACCGGCAGCGGTAAAACGGAGGTGTACCTCCACGCCATCGAGCACGCGCTGGCGCGGTCCCGCACCGCCCTGGTGCTGGTCCCGGAGATCGCGCTTACGCCCCAGATGGTGCAGCGCTTCAAGGGGAGGCTGGGCGACGAGGTGGCGGTCCTGCACTCACGCTTGGGGCTGGGGGAGCGTTACGACCAGTGGCGAGGCATCAGAGAAGGGCGCTACCGCGTGGTCATCGGGGCGCGTTCCGCCCTCTTCGCCCCCCTGGACGACCTCGGCCTGATCGTGATAGACGAGGAGCACGAGTCCACTTACAAGGAGAACTCCACGCCGCGCTACCACGCCAGGGAGGTCGCGGAGGAGAGGGCGCGGCTGAGCGGGGCGGTGCTGGTGCTGGGAAGCGCCACTCCCCTGCTGGAAAGCCGCCACGCCGCCGAAAAAGGCGACTACACCTACCTGAGGCTCGCGCGGCGCGTGGACGACCGGCCCTTGCCCGGGGCGGAGATCGTGGACATGCGGGAGCTGAGCGTGCCCGGCCTGCGCACCATCCTCTCGCCCCGCCTGGTAAACGCCCTGGTGAGGACATATGAGACAGGGGAGCAGGCCATCCTTTTCCTCAACCGCCGCGGCTTCGCCCGCTTCCTGCAGTGCCATGAATGTGGCTATATATTCCAATGTCGCAACTGCTCCGTGAGCCTATGCTTCCACGCCCGGGAGACCTACTTGCTCTGCCACCACTGCAACTGGAGCATATCCGAGCCTTTCATCTGCCCCCAGTGCGGGAAGAACGTGGTGCGCTACGCGGGCATCGGCACCGAGCGCGTGGAGGAGGAGCTACGGAGGCTGCTGCCCCAGATGAGCTGCATCCGTATGGACGCCGACACCACGCGGCACAAGCACGCTCACTGGGACATGCTGGAAGACTTTAAATCCCGTAAGGCGCAGATCCTTCTGGGCACCCAGATGATCGCCAAGGGGCTCGACATACCCAACGTCACCCTGGTGGGGGTGATCAACGCAGACACCTCCCTGGGGCTGCCGGACTTCCGCGCCGGGGAGAGGACCTTCCAGCTCCTTACCCAGGTGAGTGGAAGGGCGGGAAGGGGAGCGCTGCCTGGTAGGGTCATCGTGCAGACCTTCAACCCCGAGCATTACGCCATCCGTTCCGCGGTGCGGGGAGATGCCGAGGCTTTCTATCGCCAGGAGCTCGCCTTCCGCCGCGAGGCCTTCTACCCCCCCTACAGCCGCCTGGTCAACCTGGTGATAAGCTCGGAGCGGGAGGAGCATGCCCGCGCCGCCGCCGAGGGACTGGGGGAGATCCTGAAGCCTCTCGTCCGCCCCCACGAGGGGGAGCTGCTGGGGCCCGCTCCAGCGCCGCTGGCGAAGCTTAAGGGGCGATACCGCTTTCACCTTACCCTCAAAACGGCTTTTCTGGAGAGGCTCGCAGACAGGCTGAGGAACGCCCTCTCCTCGTACGATGCCTTTCGCCGCTCCTATTGCAAGCAGCAAGGGATAGCGCACGAGGATATCTCGCTCGCCGTGGATGTGGACCCGGTCACGTTGCTTTAGCGGAGTGCCGACATAGGAGTTCGGCAGTTGCCGGGCGCGAAAATCGCGGGGAAGCGCACGGGTAGAGGGTTTGCGGGGGGATCGACATAAATAATATAGAATAACCATTACGGGAAGCTTTCTCACGGTGAGACGGCGGCCTGAGGAGGTGGAGGACCAAGGGGTGGTCGCAAGGCGACGGGCCCAGCAAGGATTCCGGCAGGGGAAAGGCGGCGGATCCAAGAGATGGAGGACCGGAACGACCTCATGAAACGCGCATACGGCGCGCCGACGAGCATTCTCGCCACGGCGGTGCCGCTGCTCGCGCTCTGCCTCGTCTTTTCGCTCCTTTCTCTCTCCTGCTACGGCACCGGGAACGCCACCCCGGCCCAAAGGGACGAGCTGTTGCGGGCTGTCAGGTACTACTGGGAGAGCGAGAGGGATTATAACCCCGGCACCACCAGCGGCGTGGGAGATATCACCTACGCAGAGGTGGAGGGGGACGAGGCTAAGGTCCGGGTGGAGATAATCCTGGGCTACACCCAGCCCACGGATGGAGCGGGATACAAGGAGACCACCTTCCTCTTGCGAAGGGAGGGAGAGAACTGGAAGGTCGCCTACGACGGCTGGATCGGCAAGGACATCCGTCTTTGAGGCCTCTAGGTGGAAATGTCGTCCTTAACCGTCTCGGTCGCGCCTCGCCCCATGGTTCCCTCCTGTACAAAGCGGGCAAACGGGAAAGGTCGGTCAAGAGTTGCTCGCTTTGTGCCCCATTCCGCACCCGCCGCGGTTTCCCCGTGAACCCGAGCAACTCATAAGCCTCCGGGATCACGGGGTGGAAGATGTCATGAGCCCGGGCAACGCGCGGGCTGCCTTCAGGGGCAGGCGGAGCAACATGGGAACGCTTGCGGGAACAAGACTTGAATGTCGGCCCCCTCTCCCGCAAGCGGGGGCAAAAGACACGTGGATGAGACGGCGGCAGGGAAAAGCGGGCGGTTAGGCCAAGGGCGACATCCTCGAGCCCTCCCTAAGCCCGCAAAATCCGCATTTTACGACCAAGGGCCAGGTGTTAAGATGGAGCGTAACTCTCGAGGTACGGCTCTGCCGCGGGAGCTATGCCGCGGCTGCAACCGCGGTTCAGGACAGAGGGAAAGTCGCGAGGCGACGGAAGCCCACCGAGCATCGCGGGAAAGGAACAGGGATAGATGATGTGGAGAGCGCTTTCCGCAAGGTACAGACCCGCTGCCCTTGCCGCGTTATCGAACTGGTACGGGGGTATCCCGATCTGGCTTCGCACCGCCATCATCGCCATGGTACCCGTCTTCGAGCTCAGGGGCGCCATCCCCATCGCTTACCTGAGCTGGAAGATGAGCATCTGGCACACCTATCTTTGGGCGGTGGTGGGGAACATGATCCCCATACCTTTCATCCTCCTCTTCCTCGGCCCTTTCTCCGACTGGCTGCGCCGAAGGTCCAGGATCATGGATCGCGTTTTCTCCTGGCTTTTCTCCCGAACGCGCAGAAAACACGGCAAGACCTATGAACGCTGGAGGTACCCTGCCCTGTGCATCTTCGTGGCCATCCCCCTTCCCGGGACGGGGGCATGGACCGGCGCGCTGGCCGCCTTCGTCTTCGACGTCCCCTTCTGGCCGGCCATGGCCTCCATCTTCGCCGGGGTACTGATAGCGGGAGTGGTGGTCAGCGCGGTGGTTTACGCCTTCTCCGCCATCCCCTTGTGGCTCACCCTCGTCTCGGCCGGGGCCATGCTGGCGCTCATCGCCGGCATCTGGGTTTACAATCGCGGCGACAAAGCCCAGACCGCCAATGCGGGCGACTAACGACGAGGGCGGCCATGCGCTCAGGCCTTGCGCGCCGAGAAAGGCGAAAAGGCTCCGCCCGGTGCCGCCGACTCGCTTGGTTAAACCGGCGTCGCTTTGGGTAAAACATCTTTTGTAGGGCTTGAGTCGCTGACCAAACACGCCAGCCAGAATGCAGCGAGGAGGGATCGCCCATGGCGAACAAGAAACTGACCCGAAGCGAAGCGGGGAGAAAAGGCGGAAAGACGACGCTCAAACGATACGGCACGGAGTTCTACCAGAAAATAGGGCAGAAGGGCGGCCGCAAGGGCGGGCAGACCACCAAAGAGCGCTATGGTTCCAAGTTTTACCAGGAAATCGGGAGGAAGGGCGGTCTAAAGTAGCCCGTGCGCCGTTCCGCTCCTACTCGCCATCCCCGGCGAGCGGTGAAATGCGGAATGCTTACTATGCTATAATGCGTGCAAGGATCCATCCAACAGCCGCCGGCTGCCGGTAGACCGCCTTCGCCAGGACGGAAAACACCATAGGGAGGTAGCATTGCTCAGCAGCGTGGACGTTCACAATTACCTGCAGACGGCAAACATTCCCCACGAGCTGAGCAGGATGCCTGAATCCGCCCGTACCGCCGCCCGCGCCGCCGCCGTGCTCGGATTACAGCCACACCAGGTGGTCAAATCGGTGTTCTTCCTGGCGGACGGCAAACCGGTCATGGCCTTGATCCCTGGAAACGCCACCGTTGATTATTCCAAGCTCAAGGCGGAGGTGGGCGCCAGGCGGCTGCGCCTCCTGAACGCTGACGAGGTGCGCCAGTTGACGGGATACCTTATCGGGTGCACCCCGCCCGTGGCCCTGAGATCCCAGATGCCCACCTACATCGACCTGCAGGCCTTGCGCGAGGATGTGGTGTACACGGGCGGTGGCGAGCCGGGGATGATACTCAAGATAAGATCCTACGACCTGGTGAGGGCGGCGGACGCGGAAGTCGTGGATATCATCCACTGAGCGCCCGGGGAGGGAAGCGTTTGTTCCGTGCCTATGAGTTCTTCTTCGCGGTCATCCTGGGATTCGCAGCCGGCTTTACCTCGGGCGCCTTCGGTGTGGGGGGAGGTATAATCACCACCCCGGGCATACGCATGCTGCTGCAGCGCTCCGCGGACATCGCGCTGGGCACGCCGCTTCCCATCACCTTTCCCTCCGCCCTGGTGGGGTCGTTCAACTACTGGCGCGCGGGAAAGGTAGATCGTCGCATCGTCGCCATATGCGCCCTTTTCGGCTTAGCGGGCACCGGCATAGGGTCGTCGGTCACCGCGCTCATGGATACCCGCTACATCATGATGGTCACCGCTCTGGTCATCGTCTATTTATCCTGGCGTACCGCAAAGGCGGCACTGGGAAAGGACCCCTACGAGAGGCTGAGATCGACGCCGCAACGCACGTCGGCACCGCTATGGAAGCTGGGGGCCATCGGCTTTGCGGCCGGATTCTTCTCCGGCTTCCTGGGACTGGGCGGAGGGGTCATCTTGGTGCCCGCCTTTTTCTTTTTATTGCGACTCGAGCTCAAGGAATGCCTTGGCAACTCCCTGGTGGTCATCACCGCCCTCTCCGTGCCCGGAAGCGTTATCCACAGCTTTCTCGGGCACGTGGACTGGACCCTGGTACTGGCCCTGACCTTGGGGGTCATGCCCGGCGCCTTCACCGGCTCCTTCTTCACCCTCCGCGCCCGCAACCGGCGGGTTCTGCTGCTCTTTTCCTTCCTTCTCCTGGCCATCGGTATAATATTCATGACCCGGGAGATCATGGGGATGGTCTAGGCCGCCCCGGCAGCGGAAAGGAAGTGGTCCCGATAATAGACCCTGTCGATATGCGCTACGACGCCGAGGGCATAGAGGAGGTCCCCCCCGAGAGCTTCAAGTCCTTCTGGCTCGAGGTCAAGAGGAGTTACTTCTTCCGTAACAAGCAGCATTATCTGGAATTCATGCGCTCTTGCGGTGGACGCATATACAGCCTCCGGGGCACCGGTCGATCTACGTCCCACTTCGTGCTGGTTGGGAACTGGAGAAGCCACGGCGACGTCACGGCATTATGGTACCTGAAGGGACACGGAGAGGCGCGGAGAGCCCTGGTGCGCGAGGCCGCCGTGAGGAGCTTCCAAGGCGGAGTCGCCCTTTTCGTCACCAGGCCTCTCGGCGAGGGGGAGGCGGAGGAATTCGCCGCCTGGGGTTTCATGCCGCTCTACCGCATCGTTCTGCTGGAAAGAAGGTCGCGACCTCCGGACGGGGAACCCCATGGCGTCAAAGGGGTGGAGTTCATCCGCTTCCGGAAACGCCACCGGGAGGAAGTCCTGGAGCTTGATGCCGGTGCGTTCGACGCTTTTTGGAGGCTCGACGCGCGTACTCTGGACGCGGTGGCCTCCTCTTGCTCGCGAAACCTCTTTCTCCTGGCAAGGGAGAACGGTCGCCTCGCCGGATACGCCATCGGGGGAACCAACGGACGCTTCGGATACCTGCAGCGACTGGGGGTAAGAGACGCTTGCCAGGGCAAAGGGATCGGGGAGGCCCTTTCCCGCCGCCTCATCGATTCCCTGAGCGCCATGGGCGCGGGGGTGATATGCGTCAACACCCAGGAGGAAAACGGGGCGGCGAGATCCCTTTATCGCAAGCTGGGCTTCGAGGAGATACCGGAACGCCGCCTGATCATGAGCCGCAAGCCGGACAGCATGGGGTGGGGCCGGTGAGGGGCCCGGCGCTGAAAGGCGCGCTCCTGGCAGCTGCGCTCACCGCGCTCCTCCTGGGCATGCTTCACGCGGCCGGCACGGGCTCCCTCGCCCAAGAGCCGGCTACCAAAGTCACCGCGCGCATGAATTCCTTTTACTACCAGCCGGGAGCACAAGCCTACCTGGACCTGCGTCTCGAGCTGCCGGAAGGCGACAGGGAGGAGACCCTTTATCTTGAATTGCTCATTTACCCCTCCGCGACCACGCGCTCCTCTCTGGCCGCCTTCCGAAGCGGCACTCGCCGCAAGCCCATAGTATGGAGGGATCTCGAGACCATAAGCCGCGAGGACGGCTGGACCGACAAGATGTACGTGCTCGACCTCGCGACCATGGGGCTGCCGCCGGGGGTTTACCCTTTCGAGGTCAGGGTGTCCGGCGGGGGTGATACCGTCGCCTCGGACTCCAATTTCCTGGTGATCATGGACCCTGCCGCCGGTTACCCCTTGAACCTCTCCCTTCTCTGGACCTTTGATTTTCTCCCCCCCGCCGACGCGCAGGGAAACGCCCTTGACGGCGCTCTGGCCGCCGCTTGCTCCGCCTCCGAAAGCGATGTCGGCTACATTTATGCCCTGACCAAGGCGCTCAAGAAGTTCTCCTCCGTCAGCACCAGCCTGGTCATACCCGGAAGCACCTACGAGGAGCTGGAGAACCTCTCATCAACCCAAGCCGATGCCCAGCCGCACCAGTCCGGGGCGGCTTCAGCCCTTGCCGACCTCGCCCTCCTGGCCGGCGAGAACCGTGTCGACTTCCTCGCCTCCCCTTATTCCTTCGCCGATCTGGATCTGCTGGCCTCGAGGGGTTGGGAAGATGACTTATCCCGCCAGTTGAGCAAAGGCATCGAGGCCGCCGGAAAGACGGGGGCGGCCGCGGGGGGATTCGTGTCGCCCGCATTTCGCCTGAGCGACGGCACCCTGGGACGGTTGGTAGAGGAAGGGGTGGGCTTCGCGGTGGTGGGAGCCGAGGAGGTGCGCTCCAGCGCCGCGGGCCGCCGGCTTATGGAGGGGACCACCCTCGCGCAGCCGGTGCGTTTCGTGAACTCCGACGGGCTGCTGCTCAAGGCCTTCGTATGCGACGAGACCCTCTATGCATATCTGGAGAGCATGTCGGCGGGAGACGATGCGCACATAATCCAGAACCTCTTCGCCGAGTTTGCGGTATTGCAGCGAGAGAGGCCCAATGCCGTGCGCTCATGCGTGCTGGCCTTTCCGCCTTCCTTCACGCCTTCCCGCGATTTCCTCGACGCCTTCTACGGGGCCGTCAACGCTTGCCCCTGGCTGCAGACCCGACGCCTGTCGGAGCTCAACGCGGACCAGTTCCCCCTGGAAGACGTGGCTTTGCAGGCACCTGTCTACGAGGATTCGGAGTCGCCTTTCCTCGATGAACTGGCGGGTAAAAAATCCCTGGTGGCGGACTTCACGGCCATCATCCCCCCGGAGCAGCCCACCAGGACGGCGCTCGACCGTTCCCTGTTGGTGGCGGAGAACCACCGCTTCGCGCGCGACGGCGACAATACCGCCTCCCGGGCATACCTGGCGAGCATCGAGGCGGTGGTGAGAGGCGAGGTCTCACGGGTCAGCATAAGCCAGAAGCGCTCCTTCACCCTTTCAAGCACCCAGGGCAAGCTCAACATCGATGTCAACAGCGCCCTGGATTATCCCCTCAGCGGGGTCACCCTGCGCCTCGAAAACCCCGCGCTCACCTTTTCCGGCGGCGGCTCCATGACCGTGACCATCGAGCCGCGCGAGAACCGTTTCACCTTCGACGTGAACACCCACCGCAAGGGCTCTTTCATCGTGGACATAGTGCTGGAAGCGGGGGAGCTGGTCATCGACGACACATCGACCACCGTCAACACCTCCATCATCAACACCCTCGCCATCATCCTGCTGGCGGTGGTGGCCGGACTGGTGGCCTTGGCTGCGCTCTCGCGCCGCCTCCTACGCCGGCCGCGCGGGGGCAGACACTCGCGAGGAAAGGCGCCCGGATGAACGCGGACCCTGAAGCCCCTCTTCTCGCCAGGGACGAAACCCGGACCTTCGCCAGGAACGCGGCGGTGATGGCGGTAGGTACCGCCATCAGCCGCGTCACCGGCTTCCTGCGCTATGCCGGATTGGCCTACGTACTTGGCCTCACCCTCCGCTACGGCAGCACCAATCTCCCCAGCACCTACAACCTCGCGAACTCCATGCCCAACATGATCTATGACCTGGTGATGGGGGGCATCATCGCCTCCCTTTTCATCCCCGTGTTCGTGGAATACCTCAGCACGCGCTCCCGCGACGAGGCCTGGCACGTCGCGAGCTCGGTCACCAACATCTCCCTGGTCATCCTGGCGGCGGTCACCGCCCTGGGCATCGCAGCGAGCCCGCTGATCATACGCCTCATGACCGCCTTCGGATCCTATTCCGCCGGCGACGTCACCACCCAGGTGGTGCGTGACCAGGCCGCCTTCCTCCTGCGTTTCTTCATACCCCAGATCATCTTCTACGGCCTCAGCGCCATCTTCGGCGGGATACTGAACGCCCACCGGCACTTCACCGCCCCCGCTTTCGCGCCCATCGTCAACAACCTGACGGTCATTGGAACGGTGGTGGTATTCCATTTCCTTCCAGGTCCTCGCGACAACCGGCTGCATCTGGTGGTGCTGGCGACGGGCACCACCCTGGGGGTGGTGGCGCAAGCCCTGGTGCAGCTCCCCGTGCTCTTTCGCGTCGGGTTGCGCTATACCTTCTCCTTCGACCTCAAACACCCCGCCATTCGCAGGATCGGGCGCCTGGCCTTACCTCTTCTCGGGTACATCCTCCTCTGGCAGATCGGCACTTGGTTCGTCTTCGCGCTGGCCATAAAGGTGGACGGGGGCGTGCCCTCATACCAATACGCGCAGATGTTCTTCCAGCTACCCTACGGCATCTTCGCCGTCTCCATCATCACCGCCATCTTCCCCGCCTTGAGCGAGCATGCCGCCCTGCGCCGCCGGCAACGCTTCAACGAGACCGTGAACGGCGGTATCCGCTCCACCGCTCTTATCATCGTGCCCTGCGCGGTCATCTACCTCATGCTCAACCAGCCCATCATCCGCTTTCTCCTCCAGCGCGGCTTCTTCACCTCTGGGGACACCGAGCTTCTATCCGGGGTGCTCTTCTTCTTCTCCCTGGGCCTGATCCCCTATTCCATAGACATGCTGTTCACCAAGACCTTTTACTCCATGCAGGACACCCGCACTCCCATGATCATCAATTGCTTCGTGGTGGCCATAAACATCGGGGCCAACCTGCTTTTCTTCCGCCTCATGGGAGTAAGGGGCCTCGCCTTGGGGTTCAGCGTCGCCTACCTGTTCTCCATGCTCATAGACGGCACGGTGCTTCGCCTGCGCCTGGGCCCTTTGGGGGGGCGCCGCCTTGCCGCCACCGCCGCCAAGTTGCTCGCCGCCTCGGCGGCCATGGCCGTGGTGGTGTATGCAGGCCTGAACCTGGTGGGCCGGCTCTTTCCCTTCGCCGGCCTGGCGAAGGATCTTCTCGAGATGCTCCTGCCCATGGCTTTAGGGCTGGCGACGTTTCTCGTCGTCGCCCATGCCCTGCGCATGGAGGAGCTGAAATCGCTGCGGGAGATGCTGGCCGGCCGGCTGGGGCATGCTTTCCGCGGGAGAAAGGCCTGAGGGGCTAAAGGAACCCGGCACCATGCGTCGAAGGAGATACTTGAGCAGAGAGGTGAGCATGATGAAGGCCTTGGGAAAAGAGAGCGGGCAGGTCTGGACCTACGTCCTCAACATCTTGATCGTGGCGGCGGTGATCGGCTTTCTCATCACCCAGTGCGGGCCGGTGATCTGGAACCATATCGCCCTGAGGGGAACCGCGGACGACGCCGCCATGGAGGCGGCGATTGAATACAGCCAGTCGCGCGGCAACATGGAACGCGTAACCGAGCTGGTCCGGAAGCTGCTCGAGGAGCGGGGAGCGCGCCTGGACGGCCCCATCACCTTGGAACGCGACGCCACGGGGCGCCCGGTCAAGATAGGCGTGCCGGTGAGAAAGATCGTCAACACCTACGTTTTCGAAAGGATCGGCTATCTCTGCCGCTACACCGAGGCCAAGGCTTACGCGGAAAAACCACTGGAGTGAGATCGGGCGACGGCGCGCTCATGACCGCAGACCGTCTCCGTAGAAGGCCTTCGCCTAAAACGCTTTTTCCCGGAATGCCCCCCGGGCGATGGACGCCCGAGCTTCCAATCAATAGACCGGCTAGAAACGCTTACGGTAATCGGGGCAGGAGGTCGCGTTAGGGCGCTCCGGGCGTGAGCATGCCGACGGGTAATCGAAAGCGCAGTCGTCGCAGAGGAATCTCTTCCCCACAAAGAACCGCTTTATCCTTTTCCAGATGCTCATAGCTCGATTCTATCATCAATAGCGACGGCGGCGCATGATGCGGGGCAACAAAAGACGCGAGGGGCTTTGCGTATTCGACGGCCTACATGCCGGCGCGGCCGAACCTGTCGCTGAGGGCGATGACGCGGCTCTGCGACCATTCCAGCTCTATCTTCCCCTCGTCCGCGAGCCGCATAAAGACCTCCACCACCCGGGGATCGAATTGCCTGCCGGCGTTGTGCCTGAGCTCCGCCAGGGCATCCTCCACCGGCATGGCCTTGCGGTAGGGACGGTCCGAGGTCATGGACTCGAAGGCGTCCGCCACGGAGATTATCCTGGCCCCCAGAGGGATCTCCTCTCCCCGCAGGCCGTCGGGGTAGCCGGTGCCGTCGAACCTCTCGTGGTGGTGATAGACCAGGGGCATGACCGGCTCAAGCAACCTGACCGAGTGCAGGATCTTGGTCCCGATGAAGGGGTGGTATTCCATCTCCCTTCTCTCCTCCTCGCTCAGCCTTCCCGGCTTCTTGAGGATCTCCTCCTTTATCCCGATCTTGCCCACGTCATGCAGGATGCTGGCGTTCCTGATTATGTCCACCTCGGCGGGGGCGAGGCCCATTTCCTCCGCGATGGCCACGGCGTACTCCGTTACCCGCTGGGAATGGCCATGGGTATAGGCGTCGCGCGCGTCGATGGCGGAGGCCATGGCCGTGATCACCTCTATATAGATCTCCTCCAGGCTCTCGAAGAGGCGGGCGTTCTCGATGGCGATGGCGGCCTGGCTCGCCAGGCTGGTGAAGAGGTTGATCTCGTGCGGGTTAAAGACGTGGGGTTCGTCGGTGTAGATGTTCAAGACCCCGATGACGCGGTCCTTAAGGCTGAGGGGAACGGAGAGGAGGGAGCACAGTCCCTCCAGGCGCGCCTGTTCCGCGTAGGCGTGCCTGGAGTCGCGGCGGATGTCCTCCACCGCGATGGGCCTGCCCTCCTGTATCACTTTGCCCGCTATGCTCTCTCCCACTTTGATGGGGCCTTTCTTTATGTAGCTTTCCGAGAGCCCCTGCGCGGCGGCTATCACCAGCTCCTCGCTCTCCTCGTCCAGTAGCATGATGGAGCTTATCCTCGCGTCCATAAGGCCCACGCTCATCTGCACGATCTGCTGCAGCACCGTCTCCAGGTCTATGGCGGAGGTTATGGCCTTGTCGATCTCGAAGATGGCGTGCAGCTCGCCGATGCGGTCCTCCAGGTCGGAATAGAGCCGGGAGTTGTGCACCGCGAGGGCCGCCTGCACCGCGAGGGCGGAGATGAGATTGAGGTCGTTTTCGTTTAAGCTGTCGCGCTCCTGGTTTCCCGCCAGGGCCACGCCATAGACCTCGTCTCGCCACTTCATAGGGGCATAAACGGCGGAGCGGATACGCTGGGATTCCAGCAGGTGCCGGAATTCCCGTTCCGTATCCGTGTCCATGAGCAGCACCGGCTCCTTCTCCTCGAGCACCCTCCCTATGACCCCGTATCCCACCGGTATCTCCAGGTCGGCCTCGCTCTCGCTCACCCCGTCACACGCCGCGACGGCGAGGCGCTCGCCGTCCTTTTCAAGCTTGAACACCAGGACCACGTCGGGATTGACGCTGCGGGAGACGGCGTTGCAGAGGTTGGTGTAGACCTTGCCCTCCAGCAAGGTGGAATCGAAAAGGGTGGCAAAGCCCGAGACGGTGGTCAGCTCCACCATACGCCGCGCCTTCTCGGCGCTCTCGCGTTCCGCGAAATCGGCCATGAAGCCCATGATGTAGGCGGCGACGATCATAAAAATGCTCGTCCCTAGGATGCCGCCCGCGGAGGCGGGCCACTCGATCCTCCCCGCCAGCGCGAGGGTGAGGGAGAACTCCGCCGCGGCGACGGCGGCATATGCTATGCCCTCGCGCATCCCGAACCACAGGGCGACGTTCGCCACCGGCAGCACGTAGAGGTATTCGAATTCCCTTATGGGGCGGGAGCGGGTGAAATAGATGAGCAAAGACACCAGGAACATCTCGAAGAGCATAAGGCTGAGCGAGGCCAGCTTGAACCTCTCCTCGGGGACGCGGAAGATCACGCGGTCCATGATGATATAGAAAACGCCGAGCCCCGCGATGACCGGTATGATCTGCGAGGCCTGGTAGCGCTCGCGCACCAACAGGTACTGCACCACCAGGAACACGAAAGCCAGCAGCCTGATCAGACGGGTAAAGAAGACCAGTTTCTTCCTCAGATCCAAGGCCACACCCCTAGCCGCTCGACTTTGCCTCCCGGGCCCGACAAAAAGCGCACGCTATAACCAGGTAAAAGCGAAATCGAACCGCCCTTAGAGGCCGATCCTTTTCGCCGTTTGTTTTTTGCCGTCCTGAATTTTTATCGTCTTTCAAGACGGATTTCTGAAGATATAAGTCGTAAGACCTATTCAACACGGCAAAAGGGGGTTTTTGCGGCAGCATACCGAAACCGTGTCGCGTTATTTGAAATGAAAGTAGCCCGGCAAGGGGAATACCGCGGAGCCATCAGCCAGTATCTGCGCCGCTTCCTCCCAGCACGGCAAGCTCCACCGCCTCCGCCCATCCCTCGTTGAGGAAGCCCTCGGTGACGATGACGTTGTCGTACGCGGTTAATTCCTCCAGCAGCTGAGGGTTGCCGTACAGGCCGTTGCGCACCAGGAAAAAGGCCCCCACCTCACGCGCGAAGGGAAGGTCGGCGGCCGAATCCCCCACCGCTATGGCCTGAGTGCTTTGGAACTCCCGCAGGCGCATATCCTGCGCCGCCGCCCTCTCCTTGGTAACCCCCTTGGGCATGAGATGGTAGGCGCGCAGCTCGTCCACCTCCAGGGTTGGGCTGGTGCGGGGCAGCACGCCGTTATCCACCAGGACCAGGCCCGGGAACCTCTCGTCCAGAAGGCGGTTCACCTCATCCACGTCCACCAGTCCACGGAAGAGAGGGGTGCAGTCGCGGAAATCCGACCATGGGGTATGGTACTCGATGCGCTTCGCGTAGCGCGAGAGGAGAAAATCGGCGGCGCCCGTCTCCATGATCGCCGCATAGAGGTCGGGGCAGGAATCGCCCAACGCGCCGCCGTTTATGATCACCCGCTCGCCCAGGTCATAGACGATCTCCACCCCCAGCTCGGCGATGTAGTTTCTCATCCCCAGGACGCGCGCCGTCTCCATTAGCTGTCTGCCGCTGCGCCCCGAGACCGGCACCACGTCCACGCCTCTCGCCAGCGCCTCCACCAGGGCGCGGACGGGGCGGAGGGTGTATTCACGCCTGATGTTGAGCAGGAAGTTGCCCATGGGCCCCATCATGGTCCCGTCAAGATCGGTGTAGATGACGCGCACCTCATCAAGCCCTTCGCGCACGCGACTCCAGCGCGAGGAAGGCCCCAGCTCCCGGGCCGCCTCCTCGAGCTCCCGCGCCCTGTCAGCGTCAAAGGCCATTCCCGGCTTCCTCCCCTACTTCTCATCGCACGGCGCGTGAACCGCTCAAGGGCCGATGCAGCGAACCGCTCCCCGTCAAGATACAAAGCGCCTGCGGTATTCCTCCACTTCGACCATGGCCGGCCTCTCCTGCACGGGAAGCGTTTTCTTTTCCAGCAGATATTCGCCGTCTCGGTACTCCACCTGGGTCATCTCCACGTTGTATCCCTCGCGCAACTCCATCCTGCCCAACTCCTGCAGCCGGATGAACACCGCCTGGACGATCTGGAAGGCCATCCTTCCCAAGGCGGGCACGGACTGGTTGCGGTGTTGCCTCTCCACCAGGTCCACCTGCCCGATGACCCCCATGCCGTAACGGGTGTGGATGTCCATGAGCATGCCTATCTCCACCCCGTAACCCGAGAAAAAGGGTATGCTCTCGAGGACCTCCCGCTCCCCTCCGTACTCGCCCGAAAGGGGCTGGATAAGGGCGCTGAGCTCAGGGAAGAAGAGGCTCAAAAGCGGCCTCGCCACCAGCTCCGTAACCCTGCCGCCGCCGGTGGGCAAGAGCCGGTGCTCGGCCTTGATGGGCCGCTGGTAATATCCCTTGACGAAGCGCACGTCGGGGCGCGTGAGCAAAGGACCCACCAGCCCGGTGACGAATCGGGGATGGAAATTGCGGATATCCGAGTCCATCCAGATGATGATATCTCCCCTCAGGCAGTAGAGGCTGCGCCAGAGCGCGTCTCCCTTGCCCTGGGGCTCGTAAAGGCCGGGGAGGATCTCATCCTGGCGGAAGACCTCCGCGCCGGCCTCTTCCGCCGCCTTCACCGTGCCGTCATCGCTGCCCCCGTCCACCACGCAGAGCTGGTCCACCAGAGGGACCTTTTCCATCAGTTCCACGCGGGTGACGGTAACGATCTCCCCTATGGTCGCCGCCTCGTTGAGGCTGGGAAGGCATACGCTGACCGTCTTCCCCGACTCCTCCTTGAGCCGCATCAGCTCTCCGAGGTCTTCGAAACGCGTATGGTGGAAGGTATTGGCGTCATACCATGAGCATCTTTCCAGGCGGCTGAAAGCGTAGCATTCCTCGTCGCGCCTCTTTCCCTCCAACCTTTCACCCCCCTCCGCGCCCTGGGCGGTTGACCGCCGTTGCGTATTCTGCGCCCGCCGAGAAAGCCCTCAGGTTGACCTCCACCGCCTTCGAGGGCACGCTGGAAACTATTGCCTCCCGCCAGGCGTCCTGCGGAAAATCCAGGTGCACGGAAAGCGCGCCCAGCAATACCGAGCCCGCGGCGCGTGGGTTTCCCGCCTCCGCGGCCATGGCCCGCGCGTCCATCTCCAGGGTTCGGGCGGCGCAAGCGCGTATCACCTGGAGGGCCTCCTGGGGGTATTCGGCGTCACCGCGCAGCACCGGCAGGGGATCCAGCCGGTAGAGATTGACGATAGCGGTGCCCTCTCCCGAAAGATATCGCAGGAAGCGCATGCCCTCCAGCAGCTCGAAGGCGAGGAGAAAAGCCGCCCTGCCTTCCGGCACCAACGGTGAGTGCACCCTCTCCCCCCAGCGCACCATGCAGATCACGCTGCCCCCGCGCTGGGCCATGCCGTGCACCTCGCTGGTCTTGACGTCGTAGCCCATGCGCAAAGCCGTCTCGGCGAGAACCTTGGCCGAGAGCACGTTCCCCTGACCTCCTACGCCCGCCAGCACCGCGTCAGGCACCCTCGCCCACCTCCTCTATGGCGCCCCGCCTGCATAGCTGGGCGCACAGCGAACATCCCACGCAGAGGTCCTCGTCCACCGCTGCCGAATCGCCCCGCATCACCAGGGCGGGACACCCCAGGCGCAGGCAGCTTTTGCAGGCGTCGCATTTCCCCGCGTCAACCCTGTAAGGCGCGCCCTGGTGGCGTTCACGCAACACGCATGGGCGCCGCGAGACGATCACCGAGGTGCGGGGCGCCGCCATCTCCTCCGCGATGGCGGCCTCCGTTTGCGCGAGGTCCCAGGGATCCACTATCCTCACCGACTCCACCCCCACCGCTCGCGCCAGCTCCGCCAGGTCCAGGGCGTGCGTCTCCTCCCCCATGAGGGTGCGGCCCGTCCCTGGATGATCCTGGAACCCGGTCATGGCGGTGGTGCGGTTGTCGAGGATCACGATGGTGGAGGGAGTACGGTTATAGACCATGTCTATGAGGCCGGTTATCCCACCGTGGATGAAGGTGGAATCCCCCAGCACCCCCACCACTTTCCCGGCCTTGTCGGCGTTGGTCTCGCTGGAGGCGAAGGCCTTCTCCAACCCCAGCGCCATACCCACCCCCGCCCCCATGCACACCTGGCAGTCGATGCCCGATAGCGGCGGCAGCACGCTGAGGGTGTAGCACCCGATATCGCTGGAGACCACCGCCTTGTTGCGCCTGAGGGCATAGAAGAGCCCGCGGTGAGGGCACCCTGGGCACATCACCGGCGGGCGGGCGGGGAGGGAAGCCTCTTCGGGCGGCTTCGCTCGCGGCAGGGGAGGTGACCACCCCCCTCCCTTGACCCCCGTGTCCATCTCCATGAGCTCGCAAAGCGAGCGCGCCACCACGTCGGGATTGAGCTCCCCGTCCCTGGGAACGCGGGCCTTTCCCACCACGTCCAGACCCATGGCCTTGAGGTTTTCCTCTATCCATGGCTCCATCTCCTCCACCACGTAGAGGCGGCGGAAATGGGAGGCGAACTCGCGCAGCGCCTTTTCGGGAAGGGGATAAACGAAGCCCAGCTTATACACCGAGGCCTCGGGGAAAGCCTCCCTCACGTACTGGTAACATACGCCGGAGGATACTATGCCGATGCGCGTCGAGCGCATTTCCGCCCGGTTGAAAGGAGAGCGCTCCGACTCCTGCTGCAGCCTTGCCAGGCGCTCTATCACCACCGGGTGGCGCAGGCGCGCATGCCCCGGTATCATCACCCTCTTGACCGCGTCCTTCTCGTAGGTGAGGTCCACGCCGCGCCTGTCCTCGCGATATTCCACCACGGTGCGGGAATGGCTGACGCGCGTCTCCAGGCGCAGCATCACCGGGGTGTCGTATCTCTCCGAAAGCTCCAGGGCCGCGCCCACCATCTCGAAACATTCCGCGCTGTCGGCGGGCTCCAGCATGGGGACCTTGGCCATGCGCGCATAGTAGCGGCTGTCCTGTTCGTTCTGGGAGGAGTGCATGCCGGGGTCGTCGGCCACCGCCAGCACCAGCCCGGCGTTGACCCCTATATAAGGCAGGGTCATCCAGGGGTCGGCGGCGACGTTCAGGCCCACGTGCTTCATGGCCACCAGGGTCCTGGCCCCTCCCAGGCAGGATCCTATGCCCACTTCCAGCGCCACTTTCTCGTTGGGCGACCACTCGCAGTAGACCCCGGGGAGCCGCGACAGCTCCTCCAATATCTCCGTGGACGGGGTGCCGGGATAGGCGGCGGCCACGCGCACCCCGGCGCACCATGCCCCCATGGCCACGGCCTCGTTTCCCGAAAGCAGGACCCTTTTCAAGTTCCTTTCCTCCCTTTGTCGCGCGCCCTGGACCTTCGCGGGCGCTCGCGGAGAGGTCTCGCGCCTTCCCCGCCACACGCTGGAATTATAACAGGTTCCCGCCCCCGCACGCCCTGTCGCGTCGGGGGCGAGGGAGTTCCCTTATGCTAGAATTACATGGACCGTGATCCCCACGAAGGAAAGAACCTATGCCCCTTGACGAGAGCGACGGAAATGAACGGGAAAGGCCCACGGACGAGGAACTGGTGCGTGATTTCCTCGCGGGTGACGCCTCCGCCTTCGAGGAGCTGGCGACGCGATATCAGCCGGCCGTCATGAACATGGCCTACCGCCTGCTGGGTAACCGCAGCGATGCCGCGGACGTGTGCCAGGAGGTCTTCGTGCTCCTGCTGCGCAAATTGGGTTCCTTCCGGGGGGAGGCAAAGTTCTCCACCTGGCTTTACCGCGTTTCGCTCAACGCATGCCATGACTACGCGCGAAAGTCGCGCCGCAACATCTCCCTATCCGAATCCCCCGGTGACGACCTTCCCGAGATGGAGCAGCGCCTGGCGGATGACGGCCTGGACGCACCGGAGGCGAGCATGGAGCGGGCCGAGGTGCAGAAGGCGGTGAGGGAAGCCGTTGCGCGACTCCCTTACAAGTTCAAGGAGATAATCTACCTTCACGATATAAGCGGTTACAATTACAAGGAGGTGGCGGAGATCCTGGACATCTCCCTGGGAACGGTGAAATCGCGCCTTAACCGCGCCCGCAACCGCCTCGCCCTGGAATTGCGCGATTACTGGGAACAGTCTCCGTGATTGCGACATCTAATCTCGCGCAAGGGGAATAATGGGTCACCGCCCGCCGGAAGAGAGCTTTGAAGACTGAGGCGGATTAGATGAATTGCAGAAAAGCGACCAGATCCCTGGGGCCGTTCCTGGACGGCGAGCTCTCCGCTGCCCTTGGAGAGGAGCTGGAGAGACATCTCACCTCGTGCCCCTCCTGTGCGCTGCGGCACCGGCGCATGCAGGCCATGCTCGGCGAGCTGTCCTCCTTCCCGTCCATCTCCCCCACACCCAGGGAGAGAGAGGAGTTGCTGCGGCGGGTGCGGCGAGAGCTGTCCGAGCCGGCGACGGCGCCGGCCTTTCATCGCCGGGCCCAGCTCGCCGCCGCCGCCATATCCATGCTGGCCGTGGCGGTGATAGCCGGCGTGGCTTTCACGCTATGGAGGGGAGAACAAGCGCCGGTGTCGGAGGAGGCGGTTTCCACGCCCCAGGAAAGCCGTGACTATTTATCCGAGGAGGGTAATCCGGCGGGAAGGGCGTCAGCGGAAGAGGCCGACGCGCTGCAGGGCACCGTGATAGCCTCCCTGTCCCCTACCCCTTCCCTCGCGGTCGCGGGAAGGGAATACGACGAGGAGGAGCTCAAGGGCTATCGCGAAGACCTCGGGGCAAGGCTGGAGTTCTATTCCGCCTACTGGTACCCGGCCACCATGGGCGCCCTCAGCGAGGCGGACCTGCGCAGCGCTCAGCGTGAGCTGACGCACGAGCTGGCGGCCTCGGCGGCGTCGCATGGCGGTAATCCCGAGAGTTTGGAGGCGGCCATAGAAACGGCCCTGGCGCAGGCGGGCGGCGATACGCTGTTGCCGTGCCATGCCGAGCTGGCCAAGGTGAACGGCAGGGAATGCTGGCTGGTGTCCTTGAGCGGTCCGGAGGATTATCTCCTCTTCCCCGACCCCCAGCGCCCGCCGGCCATGGCGCTCGCCTCCCTTGGAGGCGAGGAGAGCCTTAAGGTAAGCGAATCGCTGCTCAGAGAGCTGGCCGCCGGGCTGGCTCCTTACCAGGGCGCGAGCCCTCCCAAGCCCCCAGCCACGCAACCCGACACGGCAGGAAAAAACGTCCGGGAAAGCGAGGGTGGCGGGTTAGCGCCCGGAGAGCAGGCCACAGAAGCGCCCGAGGGAGATAAGACGGCCGCCGCAGAGTCCCGGGCCGACTTCCAGTCCTTCCTTCGGCAGCTCGCCGCGCGCTACAACAGCCTCGACATGCTGGGCAAGCTGGAAAGCCTCAACTACGAGCAGGTGATCATGCTCCTGCACGGGAACTGGGAAAGCTTGGCCGCCCAGGGAGTAAACCTCGGGGACTTCCTGCGCCCACCCCGGCGACTCTGGGCGGTGTACTGCGAGGGCGGCGAGATCATCCCCACAACAACCTTTTTTTGGAAATCAATCAGGTAAGTCGTAAAGCGGGCCGCGAGGGCGGCGAGATCAGACGTTGAACCGCCCAACCCTGCCCCCGCGATCCCGGCGGTGAGCGATAGAAAGGAGGGGGGCATCGCCCCCCTCCTCCTTTTATGGCGGCGTTGTCAGAACACGAACAGCTGGTTGGGATCCACTTCCTCGCGCAGGACGCGCAGCTCCTCCTCGGTGGGCTTGGGGGTCTCGGTCACGTCGTCAGGGATGATGAGCTCGAAGCCGGTGAACTGCTGCACCACATCGGGAGTAACGCCGGGATGGTAGGAGATGAGCTTCATGCGGCAGGTCTCCTCGTCGAATCCCATCACCCCCAGGTGGGAGATCACGCGCCAGGGCCCGCCCCCCACCAGCCCGGCCCTCTCGCGGGCTCCCGGGCCGTCCAGGAAGCCGGGGGTGGTGATGTAGTCGCACTTCTCGGGGAAGCGTTCCGGCAGGTGCAGCCCCATGAAGATCACCTTGCCGCACAGCGAGGCGATGTCGTTGGCGCCGCCCGAGCCCGTCAGTCGCACCTTGGGGTTGTCGTAATCCCCGATGCAGGTGGCGTTGATGTTGCCGTACATGTCGATCTGGGCGCCGCCCAAAAAACCCACGTCGGCATAGCCGGCGCGGCTGTGCCCGAAGACCGAGGTCATGGAGAGAATGGTAGGCGCTTTGTGATAGGTCCAGGAGCATGCCACCGACCAGGGTAGCACGCGGGGCTCCGGGTCCACCGCCCCGCACTCGTAGATGGCCATCATGTTGGGGGCATGCAGCTTATGGGCGAGCAGGGCTCCCACCAGGGGCAGTCCGGTGCCCACGAAGACGCTCTCGCCGTCGCTGATAAGGCGCGCGGCGACGCACGCCAGCAACTCCCGGGGGGTGTATTGTACCTCGTTCATCCTCACATCCTCCTTAAATGGCCCGCTTGGCCACTTCCTCGTACTTCCACTCCCGCTCGCCGCCGATCCCCCAGGTCCCCAGACCGTAGAAGGAAGCGTCACAGGCGAGTTGCTCCAGCTTCTTGAGGTAATCGATGACGTTCATGCCCTCGTCCTCGGCGATGAGCTGGATCATCTCAAAGTGGTCCTTGGTGCCCAGGATGTACTTCTCGTACCACTCCTTGGTGCTCTCCGGAGTCTTCCACTCTAAGCGCACCACGCGCTCCTGCAGCCTGCGGTCGAAGTAGTACATCCCCGGCATGTCGCCGGGATAGGCGCCGTAGGGGACCTCGCACACCGCGTCAACGCAGTAGTGCGGGACGATCACCTGGTAGGGATTGGTGCGTATGTCCAGAGTGTCCACGATGCGCTCGCAGGTCACGATGACCTTGTGCGCGGCGATGCAGATGGAGGTATCGTTGACCGCCGGACCCCATATGCGGCCGTTGCCGAATTTGTCGGCGTGGTGCACGTGGATGATGGCCACGTCGGGGTACATGGCCGGCACCAGGCAAACCGGCTCGCCCGTGAAGGGGTCCTCCGCCTCCCTAATATAGGGGTTGGTCTTCATGATATCCGTGCCCAGCATGGACTTGCAGGCCACGTAGTTCAGGCCCTTCTCCGCCGCCAGCAGCGAGAGCGCCAGGCCGCCGTGGCTCCACTCGGAATATACCTTGAGGGTTCCGTTTTGCACCCCGCGACGGAAGGGGGATATCAGCCCCCTCATCTCCACCCCCACGTAGGCCACGTGGCATCCCTCCATGCCCCCGAACTCGTGCCATGCGGTGTTCATGCCGCCGGGGGTGAAGATACCCACGAGGTCCTTCTTACGCTGGCGTCCTATCTCCCAGAACGCCGCCATGGGACCGCGCACGTAGGCGAACCCCGTCTCCACTATGGAGTCGCCATCCTGCACGAACTCGGCGATGGCGTCCTTCAAGGGCATGCGCTTGTCCCTCTCCGCCCTCGACTTCCTCAGCTTCACCTCCCGGGCGAGCTGGTGGTCGAACAGTCTCTCGTTGGCATGGCTCATCCTCTTACCTCCCGGTCTCTACTCGCGTGCGGTGGAACAGGGCGCCAAAGCACTCCGGCCGCTATTGAGAGGGGATGTCTTTTCCGTCCCGCAAACGACGGTCGCACCGGGGATGGTGCTCACCCTGGTCCATCTCCTATCTCGTCTTATGCTGCATCTTTTATCGCCGTTCGATAAACGGTCCCGTATATTTTTACACCAAAACCACCCCCCCTGCCAACCGGTGCCCACCTCGATGCCCGTCTCGGCGGGCTCCCGGCGATCTCGAACTCCAAAGGAGGAAAGCCTTCCCCGGCCATGACCGGCATCCTTTATACCGAGGTCTCCTTGGACTATGCTTAGCTTGATCGGAAAAACAAATCGGGCGAGGAAGAAGGGAAGCCAGATGCACGAGCTCGGAGTGACCGAGAGCATTGCCGCCATCTGCCTGAAGCATGCGCAGCGCAACCACGCCAAAAGAATAGTCAAAGTGAACGTCAAACTCGGCGACCTG